>CATVTM010000011.1 GCA_958346935.1 uncultured Collinsella sp. | reverse complement strand
GCGGGGCCTCGGGTGCGGGGGCGTCCTCGGGGGAGGGCACTGCCTCGGGCGCCGGCGTGGATGCGGGCACGACCTCGGACGCCGAGGCTACGGGAAACACCGGAGCGGCGGGCTCGGGCGTCTCAAACACTGCGGCGCTCTCGTTGATTGCCGTGGCGACAGGCTCGGCAAAGTGGGCCGGCGCCGGCGTTGTCTCGGGTGCTGCGGACTGCTCGGCGGCATGCGCACCGATGGGTGCTGCCGCGGCATCCTCTGCGCCCTCGTCATCGGCGAGGGCCGAATAATCATGCGTTACATGCGAAAGAGGCAGGGAGAACACGGTGTCCTCGGGCTCCACGGGCGCGGAGTCCGCCGGAGCGGCGTGGGCCGGTGCAGCCGCGGCGGCAGCCGGTGCCTCGGTCATGGTTGCGGACTTGTTCTCCTCGTCGATCATCGACGGTTCACCTTCATGACCACATCGCCAATCTGAACCTCGTCGCCCTCGCGCAGCGTCGCGGGCTCCACGAGCTGGCGGCCGTTGACGAGCGTGCCGTTAAGCGAGTTGAGGTCCTCGATGATGAGTGCCGGGCCCTGCAGCGAAAAGCGCGCGTGCGAGGCCGAGACGAACGGTTCGTTGATGCAGATGTCCGAAGACGGCGAGCGGCCGACGATGACGGGGCCGAGCATATCTACGTGGATGCCGCGGATACCGCGCGGACCCTTGTCCACATCGATCGTCCAGATAGCCGAGTCGCGGCGCTGGCCGCGCACGAGGCCCACGCCGGTCTTCATGACGGCGAACAGGAAGATATAGAGCAGGGCGACCAGGACGATGCGGCCTGCAAAAAGGACGATATCGATGTTCATAAGCGACTATCCCCTAAATTCAAAGGTGCTCAGGCCAAACGTCAGCAAATCGCCGTTGCGCAGCGGGCAGCGCGTGATGCGGCGGTTGTTGACGAGCGTGCCGTTGGTGGAATTGAGGTCCTCGATCGACCAGTCCGAACCGGTAAAGGTGAGCTGGGCGTGACGGCGCGACACGTTGGGGTCGCGCAGGGCGATGTCCGAAACCGAACGCTCGCGACCGATGGTCACCTGCGCGGAAGTGATGCTGTGGCTCTCGCCGCTCACGACGTCGACGAGCTGGGCGAGGGGGCGCTGCGGGGCGCGGGTGCTCGCCATGTTGGAAGCGATGCCGGCTGCGGCACCAAGGCCCACGGCGGCGCCGGTTGCGGCGGCTCCGCCCATACCGGCAAGGGCGTCACGAGAGACGGTCTGCGGCACGGGGATGGGCGCGGCGGCGGGGTCGGGGACGCTAGGCGCGAAGGGGTCTGCCATGGCAAGCGGGTCGGGAGCGGCGGCGCGAGGCGTCGGCTGCTGCTGGGGCATGGCGGCGGGGCGCTGCTGCTGCGGGGCAGCAAACTGCTGCTGGCCGGCGCGCGGGGCGCTGGCGGCACGGCTTGCCGCGGAGTTGTTTTGGCCCAGACCGTTTTGATAGGCGCGCTCTTCTTCGTACAGGCGGCCGAGCGTGGGGGCATCGACGTTCTCGGCAAAGACCGAGAACTTGCCGGCGCGCAGCTGCGGATCGATCATAAAGCGCACGAGGGGCTCGCCGACAAAGACATAACGGCGCTTTTCGGCCTGCGCCTTCACAAACTCGCGGACCTCGCGCGAAAGCTCGGGGTAGAACGGGGCGAGCATGGGATCGTCGTCGGCGGCGATCAGGATGGTATAGAGTGCCGGCGCCGTGTTGACGCCATTGATCACCAGAGTCTGATCCTCCATGTCGCGAGCGGCCTGCTTGGCAAGCTTCTTAAAGGAGAACGGGGCACGGGTGGCACCGAAGATGCCGGCCACGTGGTCCTCGAAGATGTTCAGGAAGTTCACGAAAGATCACTCTCCGTATAGGTTCTTTGGTATCCGAGCAAATATAGGCATATCCCAACGATTATAGAGGATAGGGTTCCCGCAACTGCCGCCTTGGCGGCGACCGCGGCTGCAAGGCTGGCAATTTCCATATGGTGTGCAAGACAGGATGCCGCTGCGCAGCCGATGCCGGTGACAGCGATGGCGGCGATGGCGGCAAGGTTTGAGCCCTGATCGGCACGCTTGGCATGGGCATTGAGCAGCGCAGATGACGCCGCGGCAGTTGTCGCGACCAGCGCAAAGGCAGCCCAAAGGAGCGGGTCTTCCAGCGCTGCGGCAACGTTGCCGAGCCCCAGCACGCCTCCGGCTGAAAGCGCGACCGTGGCCAGACGGGCAAAAAGCGCGCCCATGCCCGTTGCCGCGGCGGCGCTTGCCGGGCCGAGCCAAAATGACGCGACGCCGGCGGCGACCCCAGCTGCCAGGAAGGTATTGCCGGTCAGACAGCCAAGCGCAAGCGCGCAGGTGAGTGCGGCGCTCGCGGCAGCCTCGGTGCGACCCCAGGCGATCCACCAACCGGACATGGCAGCGGCAAAGATCACCGCGACGGGCAACATCGACAGGATGCCCTGCGCCTGCATGGTGGCGTTGGCCATGAGCACCAAAAAGCCCACAGCCGAGATGGCCGAGCCAATCTGGGGGGCCAGGCCAGCCGCCGCTCCGATCGCGATGGCCGCAATGACCAGGCCGGGAAGCGCCGCGACCCCGGCCGTTTGCATCAGCAAAAAGCTAAAGGTGCCGCACGTTAGCGCCGAGATAGCGTGCATGGTGTAGTCGCGCGCATGGCTCCAGCGCGTGCCCGCCCAGCCGAGCGCGGGGTCGACCTCGATGGCGTCGTCCTCGTAGTACGACGGCTCGATATCGTCGAGCTCCTGCTCGTCATCCGAAAGCTCGCCAACCATTTGCTCCAGGCTGCGACGGCCCTCGCGCACGCTGCCCAGACCGGCAAGGAGTTGGTCGCAAAATGCCTCGATGCTGTTGGGGCGGTCCTGCGGCATGGGGGAGAGCGCGCTCATGAGCGCGGCCTCGGCTCCCGGGGGAAAGTGTGGTATCAGCTCGCTGGGATAGGTGGCGCCGCCGATGATGCGGTCGAGCGAGTCGGCGGGCGTGGCTGCCATAAAGGGAGCGCTGCCGCACAAGCCCTCATAGATAACGCAGGCAAGGGCAAAGACATCGGCGCGTTCGTCGACCGTGCCGGTCTCGATATCGAGCTGCTCGGGCGGCATGTAGCCGATGGTGCCGCCGCGCGAGCCGCCAAAGCCACCGGCGGACGACAGTCGCGCCATGCCAAAGTCGGTGAGCTTTACATTGCCCGAGTGGTCGATGAGCACGTTGGCGGGCTTAATGTCCAGGTGGAGTACACCATTGCTATGGGCGAAGGTGAGCGCCTGGCCCAGGGCATCGGCAATGGCCGCGGCCTCGTCAAAGGTGAGCGAGTGGCCGTCCACGCGATGCAAAAACTCGGCCAGCGACATACCGTCGACATACTCCATGACCAGGTAGGCATAGGCGGTGTCATGCGTAAAGTCGATGACCTGCACGATATTGGGATGTTGAAGCATGGCGGCAGTGTGCGCCTCGCGCAGGACATCCATGATGTCGCTGGCGGGCATGCCGGCGCCGTTGATAAGGGGGATGCGCTTAATGGCGACGCGGCGGCGCAGGTGCGTGTCGCGGCAAATCTCGATGGAGCCAAAACCGCCGGTCGCAAGTGTCTCGAGCGGCTGGTACCGCTTGAGCAGCTCGCGAGAGCTGGTGCCCTCCAAAGGAACGTCCGGCGAGAACCGGGCGGTATGTTGCGAGAAAAGCGGCATGGCCAACCCTCGTGTGTTTAAAGTTCGTTTGCGAGCGGCGGGCGTGGGGCCGAGCCATTCGCGGTGGCATAGATGCTGCTAGTGTAGCACGCTCGGGTGAAAGGAAACCGCATCCCACTTTGGAGCGCCAAAACGGGATGCGGTTTCCGCTGTCAATCTAAGTTACGCCTAAGCATGCGCCCGGGGCCCGAAAGTCCGTGCTCGGCTTAGCGCTTCTTCTTGTTCTTCTTCTGTTTGTGCTGCTTGCCCTTGGTGTCCTTGGGCTTGTCGCCCTGCTTGGCCTCGGCGGCGGCCTTTTCGGCCTTCATCTTCTTCCTTTTGGTTTCGATGCGGAGTTTTTTGTTGATGCGGGCCTTCAGGAAGGGGCCGAACTGCTCGGCATCGCCACGCACGAAGGTGTCTTTAGGGATCGTTACACCCTGGTCGGCGAACATGGCCACAAAGATGCGCTCGCCGTCGAGTACGTGGTCGAGTTTCTCGAATGGGAAGAACTGCGACTTGCCGCTCTTGCCCCAGACCATCAGGCCGTCTTCGTTGGCGGCGACGCGGCGGTAGCGGCCGCCCATGGACTCGTCGGCCTCGACGGCATCGATAAAGTCGCGTGCGAGCGTATGGTGCAGGTTCTTGCTCCACCAGGCCAAAAAGGCGCCGAATACGATCAGGACGACGCCGAACTTGATCCAGTTGCCGCCGGCCACCAGCATGCCGATGCCGATGAGCGCGGCAATGGCGGCGGCGACGTACAGGGAGCCGCGGCGCCTGGGCGAGGCAACCAAACGGGCGAAGTCGGTGACGAGGTCGTTTTCGTACTGATACTCGTTGAGGTACAGAATGCCGTCATCGGTTGCGGCTTGCGTCTCGAGCGCGACCTCGACCTGGTCGGCTGCTTCGGAGGGAACGAGGTTGCTCTCTGCGTCTGCCATGCTCTTTGGACTCCTATCGCGGCGGGCTCGCCGTACGGGTTATTATGGATGAAGTATGCCGTGCGACCGTATGGCCGTCGCGGCAACAAGACTCAGTATACCCGGGGGAGCACCCATGGAATCGTTGTACCGAAAGTATCGCCCGCTCACCTTCGACTCCGTGGTGGGCCAGCAGCATATCGTCTCGACGCTCGAGCACGCCATCACCGAGGGGCGCCTGTCCCACGCCTACCTGTTCTGCGGTCCGCGCGGCACGGGCAAGACCACCATGGCGCGCATCCTTGCCAAGGCGCTGCTCTGCCGCAATGCCGAGGCGGCGCGCGCCGAGGGTGCGAGCGGCTGCATGCCCGACGGCACCTGCGAGGAGTGCGAACTCATCGCCGAGGGTAACCACCCGGATGTCTACGAGCTCGACGCCGCTTCCCGCACGGGCGTGGACAACGTGCGCGAGGAGATCATCAACTCCGTCAACTTTGCCCCGGTGCGCGGCAAGTACAAGATCTATATCATCGACGAGGTCCATATGCTCACGACGGCGGCGTTCAACGCGCTGCTCAAGACGCTCGAGGAGCCGCCGGCACACGTGATCTTTGTGCTGTGCACTACCGACCCGCAAAAGATTCTGGAGACCATCCTCTCGCGCTGCCAGCGCTTTGACTTCCACCGTATCGGTAACGAGGATATCGAGCATCGCCTGGCCTACGTGTGCGAGCAGGAGGGCTTCGACTACGACGACGAGGCACTGGCTATCGTGGCACGCCATGCCAAAGGCGGCATGCGCGACGCACTCTCCACGCTGGAGCAGCTGAGCGTTTTTGGCAACGGTTCCGTGCATGCGGACGACGCCCGTTCGCTTTTGGGTGAGGTTTCGGACCAGATTCTGGGCGAGTTTGCCCACGCCATCGCCGAGCGCGATGTCGCTGAGCTCTACGGGCTGATTCGTGCACAGGTCGAGGAGGGTAATGACCTGCTGGAGCTGACGCGCGACCTGGTGGCGCACGTGCGCGACGTGTACGTTGCCTGCGTTGCCGGCGCCCGTGCCGAGCTGTTTGAGGGCGGAGCCGAGCAGGCCGAGGCGCTTGCGGCCGAGTCTGCTGCCTTTGGCGAGCGTCCTGCCGACCGTCTGGCCCGCGTGCTGACGGTGCTCGATGACGCCGCCTTGGAGATGAGGGGCGCGAGCGACGTGCGCCTAGTGCTCGAGATCGCCTGCACGCGTCTGGCACGTCCCGAGGCCGATCTGACGATTGAGGCCTTGGCCGAGCGCGTGGCGCGTTTGGAAGCTAGGGTCGCCAACGCCGCGGTGCCGGCGAGCGTGGCTGCTGCTCAGGTCGCCGCGCCTGCAGCATCCGCACCCGCTGCTGCCCAGCAGCCGACGCTAATTTCGGGCGCCCGTGCTGCCGCTCCGACGGCATCCGCTGCCCCCGCGCACCAGGGCGGCATGCCCTGGGACCGCGGCGCTGCCGCTCCGGTGGCCCAGTCTGCGTCTAAGCCTACGTCCACGCAAGTCCCCAAGCCTGCGACGCCTGCATCTCAGCCGGCGCCGGCTTCTCAACCCGTTGCGGCTCCGGCTCCCGCACCTGCTGCATCGACCATGCCCGCGTCCAAGCCCAACAACGCCGCCCAAGTTGCCGCCGCTGCCGCCGCCGAGACCCCCGCGGTCGAGGACGCTGGCGAGCTCCAGCGCAAATGGGCCGAGGTCGTCGAGCGCGTCAAGGCTCGTCAGGCTTCCTATGCGGGCTTGCTGCTCAACGCCCGCGCCACGGCCGACGATGGCTCCAAGCTCACGGTTTCGTTCCCCGCGGGCTCGACCTTTGCCATCAAGATGCTCGGTCGCGCCGATACGCAGTCGGTAGTCCTGCCGACGGTCTGCGCGGTCTTCGGTCGTCGCACCGTCGACTATGTTCTGGATGGGGGTGGCACGCCGGCTCCTCAACATGAGGAGCATTCTCCGTCTGCACGGGCTGCGGCATCTGCGGACCCGCAGCCCGTGTCCTCGGCGGCACCTGCATCCTCGAGCGTCAGCGCACCGCAGCAGCAAGCGACGCCGGTGACGGCACCGACCCCGTCGGCGCCTAAGCCCGCGGCGCTCAAACCGGCTGCCCCGGCGCCCGCGTCCAAGCCTGTCGCACCCGCACCTAAGTTGTCCGACTTGGGCAAGGCTCCTTGGCTGCGCTCCGATAATCCTGCCGGCGCTCCCGCCACGGGCAAGCTCCCGACGGAGCCCGCGCCTCGTGCGCCCGAGCGCTCGGCCGCTCCCAAGGCCCAGCCTGCCGCGCAATCCGCGCCGTGGGAATCAGAACAGGTGCCCTACGACGACGCCATGGTCGGCGGCTTCGCTTCTGATGCCGGCGGGGACGATCTGCCTCCGTTCGACGTGCCCGGCGCGGTTCCGGTGCCCAAGCCTGCCGCAGCGGCCTCCGCAGCCACGGCGCCTGCCCCCGCAAGTGACGACGCCCCCGCTGCCCCTTGGGAGTCCAACCCTGGTGCGGGCAGCCCCTTCGGCCATCAGGGCGCAGCCCCAAGCATCCCGCAGACCGAGGACGAGGCCAAAGCCCTCATCCGCAGCGTCTTCGGCCAAGCCACCATCTTCAAGCCAGTTGAGTAGCTCCGCAGACGGGTATACTGCTCGAGAAGAGAACCCTTTGAACGGAGCGAGCTTATGATGTGGGAATATGTCCGCCTTGAGGACGATACGCAGGTTTCGTATTCCGAAGTCCGGGAGGACAACACGGTGAAGGTTGTTGTGGAGCGCCCGCGCGATTGGGGTTTTGACACGGCGGAGTGTATCTTGCCGGCATTCAATTGGGTGTCACACGAGGGCTTTAGCGAAGCGGACCTCAAAGAACTCGATGATTTCGTGCGTAACAATGCCCCGCTCATCCTGCGTTTTGCC
Source organism: uncultured Collinsella sp. (assembly GCA_958346935.1). Lineage (GTDB taxonomy): Bacteria > Actinomycetota > Coriobacteriia > Coriobacteriales > Coriobacteriaceae > Collinsella. Next base: position 31,564 of record CATVTM010000011.1, on the reverse strand, counting down.
TACGAAGGTGGACGAGCCTATGCCTAGTCTTTTCCGACTCGGGCCGTACATCATCTTCTTCTGGACGGGGGAGAACGGCGAGCCTGTCCATGTTCATGTTGCGGTCAAGCGCCCCACTGCCGAGGCAACCAAGATATGGCTTACCCGCTCCGGCGGATGCAAGCTGGCCCATAACAAGGGCGATATTCCTGCTCGGGATTTACGTGATATCATGCAGTTTGTTTCATCTAACCATGCGCTGATTTGCAAACGTTGGAAAGAAACAACTGGCGGGCTATCGTTCTACTGTTGAGAGTCGCTCGCCGGGCTTAGGATCCCCAACTCTTCAGGGGTTTTGTCCGGGCGCATCTGTATTTCGGACATGTGCAACGTGGTGCCGCGTATATCGCATTCGAGCAGACAAGTGCGTGACGGTCGGCCCAGGATGCCGAGGTCGATACGATACGTCGCATGGCTGTCCGTGTACTCGACATGCTCGGCGTTGACGGTCGCTCCGATCGTTGAATAAACGCCTGGTTCGGCATCGACAATCTTGGAGTCTTCTATCTTGACCTTGAACTCTTGGTAGAGGGACGGGCTGTTGTAGTAAACGGTTCGGGTTCCGTCGGTGCACTCATCGGTCGTCTCCCATTTGACGACGGGCTGGTCCGAGCTGGCTATCAGCAGTTCTGCTCCAAAGGCTATAGCATGGGTGATGACAACCAGTAATGCCCAGCCGACAAAGAGATAGAGAACCACATATGCAACGGGGTGTTTTGAGCGGATGTTTTGGAGCGCGTCGGGGGCATTCATGGGGGCACCTCCAAATTGCTGTCTGTGACAATCAAATTATACCCTGCTGCCATGCGTGCCGCCTCGAGCAGTGGCTCGACATTTTGCTATTTAGCGGCACACATGAAATGCTGGATTCGGCTCTACTAGATTGAGCGTGCGATATTATGCAACCTTGAATTATTCGACCTTGCATAATCTTGGGGCGTGGTTTGCGCTTCAGGACATGTATATCGACTGAGGTAGCGTGTCCGCCCCGCTTGCTTGCCCCGCACCGTGGTACGATTTTTGAGTTTGAAAGTCCCGTCGCGCCCGACTGCCCTCACAGCTCGTCGCGCGGCCGCACGTAAAGGAGCCATCATGGCCGGTATGAACATGCAGCAGATGATGAAGCAGGCCCGCAAGATGCAGGAGCAGCTTGCCGCCGCGCAGGAGAACCTCAAGTCCCAGACCGTTGACGCCTCTGCCGGCGGCGGCATGGTCAAGGTGACCGTCAACGGCGAGATGGAGCTCGTCAATCTCACCATCGATCCCGATGCGCTCGATCCCGAGGACGTCGATATGCTGCAGGACATGATCATGGCCGCCGTCAACGAGGCCGTCCGTGGCGTTAACGAGCTCGCCAACAAGCAGATGGGCGCCATCACCGGCGGCCTCAACATCCCGGGCATGCCGTTCTAAGACGCGCATATATAATGAGTGCGAATCACAGTCTGCAAAAACTGCTCGATGAGCTGGGCCGCCTCCCGGGCATTGGTCCCAAGTCGGCCCAGCGCATCGCCTACTACCTGCTCGAGGCCGACGCCGAGGAGGCCCGCCGCCTGGCCGAGGCCATCCTGGAGGTTAAGCAGGAGGTGCACTTTTGCAGCCGCTGCTTTAACTACGCCACGGCCGACGAGTGCTCCATTTGCCAGGATTCGATGCGTGATACCACCCGCATTTGCGTGGTGGGCGAGCCACGCGATGTCCAGGCGATCGAGCGCACGGGCAGCTACCACGGCCTATACCATGTGCTGGGTGGCGTGATCAGCCCCATGGACAAGATTGGCCCCGAGCAGCTGCACATCCGCGAGCTGCTGGCGCGCTTGGGTCACGAGGACATCCACGAGGTTATCATCGCCACCAACCCCAACATCGAGGGCGAGACCACGGCGAGCTACCTCGCCCGCACCATCAAACCGCTGGGTGTCGAGGTGTCGCGCCTGGCGAGCGGCCTGCCCGTGGGTGGCGACCTGGAGTATGCCGACGAGCTTACGCTTGGCCGCGCCATCGAGGCTCGCCGCGTGATCTAGCTGCCGGACACGCTGTGTTATGGCCCATCGGCCTATCGCACGGGGTGCTCATAATTGGGCTTTTGTTCGTGGGTTTGTTGTGCAACAAAGATGCTTCGCATCCGCTTATCGCATGGATGCTTCCGCTCGCATCCTTAATTTGCCCATTCGTTGCGCAACCTTTTGGGTTCGCTGATACACTCAAATATGGATTTGAATGAATGCGCCGCTCCCGAGCGGCGTGTTTTTGTTGGAGGAGAACGCATGCGGCCCGGTGGCACACAGACAAAGCGCGGCACCACGGTGCGCATGCGACGCCGACTGGGCTTGGCGCCGCGGGCGTACGCACTGCTGTCTTGCTCGCTGGTGCTGGTCATAGCTGGCGTTTCTGCCTATGGCGTGACCGTGCCGTCTATGGTGCAGGCGCATGCCGCGCGCGAGGCGCGCGTGGGGCATGAGGTCAAAAGTGATCTGGGCACCACGACTGGATATGCTTGGGCAAGTGTGGTCGCGCATATTGTGTTTGGCGCCGACGACGCGGACGGCGCCGAGGCCCCGGACAACGAAGTCACGCTTGCCAATGGCAAAACCATCGTGCTCACCAACACCAAGATCATCGATCGATTGTCCAACAATAGCGTGGCGGCAACGGTGAATAAGGTCGAGCAGCAGAAGGAGCAGGACGCCCAGCAGTCCGGAAAGCCCGGTAGCTCGGATACTTCTGGCTCCGGCTCGGATTCGTCGAGTTCGGGCGGCGGCTCTGGGTCGGGTTCCTCTGCCGGAGGGTCTGGAAACGGCGGCTCGACGGGCGGCAACACTGACAACGATACAAACTTCGGCGGCCTTTCCGCTGCTGAGGAAGAGAGCATTCACAGTTGGCTTGTGACCAAGTACAACATGCTCGACGGCTATGTTTCTCGTGCCAATGACGTGGTTTCGACCTATAACTCTACGGGAGATCCCAGGCCGTGCGACAGCTTGGTCGGGGAGATGTTTGTCATCCGCGCCGAGTTTGGCCGCCAGACATTCTCGCCCCGGTCAAAGTGGTATCAGCAGTACGCCAATCTGTGGGGTTGCTATACCAACCTGTGCCAATGGGTCGGGCATTACGGCGATGACGACGTCGCGCTCGGTAACTTCAACAATAACGTGGCGGCGCTTGCCCTATGATGACCGATCTTGCACCCACTACAGCTCAATCGCTCGGCTGCAATCCCATGGTCGGCCTGCGTCTGGCGCGTGTCGACGGATTTGAGCCCGCTGTCGCGCTCGGCCAGGACGAGCTGTCTGCCTATATGCGTCGCTTTTCGATGCTCTTTGCCGACGACACTACCATGCGCCGTGGCGGTATCGGCCGCGTGACGCGTGCCGTCAACGCCCAGGGCGAGGCCGTGGCACTCAAGCAGCTCATTTTGCCGACGCGCGATGAGTTTGACGACGATGCTGCTCACGAGGCACTGGTCGCCAAGTTCAAAGCGGCGTTTCGCGAGGAATACGAATGCCACCGCGCCCTTTCGGGCCTTAAGGGCTTTCCCCGCCTCTATGGATGGGGCGAAGTCGATGGCGTGCCTGCGATTGTCATGGAATGGGTCGAGGGCGAGACGCTCGCTCGTCTGCGCTCACGACTCGCTGTAGACGATGCCGGGCGCTTGTCGCCGCTTGTGGCGGCGCGCCTGGGCCGTGATCTGTTCGATCTGCTGTGCCGTATGAACCTGGTGGGCGAGGGCTTTGTCCATCGCGATATCTCGCCCGCTAACATTATGGTGCGCACGGCGCGTCTGCCGCTCGACCAGCAACTCGCCGAGGGCAGCTTTGACCTGTGTTTGATCGACTTTGGCTCGTCGTTGGCGCTCGAGCCCGCATCGGCCGTGGCGGGAGCTGGCGGCAAAGCGTCCTTTACCGAGCGCTACGCCACGTTGCGCCGCGCGACGGTTGCCTACGCTCCGCCCGAGATGCTTACCGACGATATCGTTGATCTGCGCGTTTTGCGCATGTCGCCGGCAATCGACGTGTATGCGGCGGCGAGCACGGTCTACGAGCTCATTGCCGGCGTCGCGCCATACGAGGCCACGCCGAGTGCTTCGGGCACCTCGGGTTCGCGCAAGAAAACGCGTGACATCGCCAGTCCCTATCGCCTTAAGATGGACGCTCCGCCCGATTATCCCGTCGGCGCCCACGCGCCTGGATGCGACTTGACCCAGCTCCTTCGTCGCGAGCCCGATGTGGCGCTCGCCGCGGCCGAGCAGGCCCAGCAGCTGGGGCTCGAGCCGGATTCCGAGGAGCTGCGCGATGCGTTGGCGTTTGTCGACGCCCAGCTGTTCGATGTGGTGATGGCCTGTCTGTCCAGCCATCAAAAAGATCGTCCCGAGCCGGCGGCGGTCGAGGCGGCGTTCTCGGCGTTTTGTGACCACTATGCGCAAAATGTCGGTCGTTCGCTCCGCGGCGAGCCGCTCATGCCGTGCCCCATGGATGCGTCCGGCCGTGCCGTGCGCCGCGCGGCGATGATCGGCGCGACAGTCGTCTGCGGCGTGGTTTGGACTGCGGTCGTGGTGTCGGCTGCGCTGCTGGCGACGGGCGCCCGTATGACGCTGAGTTTGGGGCCGCTTGTGTGGTCCGGGCCGCTGCCGGGTATCATTGCCGCACTGGCATTGGCGCTGCCGGGCGTGGCGGGTGTTGTCGCGGGGGCTCTCGCGCGCGATCGCCGTTCGGGATTCCTGCAGGGCGTGCTTGCGCTTTCTGCCTGTGAAGTTCCGGTGCTGGTCGCGGCGGCGTGTACCGTGTTTTCCCAGCGCGCCGTGATGAGCGGTCTCGTTGCCGCCCTGATTGCAACCTATGCGCTGACGTGGTTTTTGCTGGCGACTGGTTTTGCCTTTGAGCTGCCTGCTTTGGCACCGCGACGCACAAAAGGCCAGATGGCAACACCGCTTGCCGGTGGAGCCGCAGCCGCCCGCGTCTTCGGCGGACCCGTCGATGCATCGTCCGACTCTATTTCTACGACTAAGGAGGCCTAGGTCATGGCATCTCAAGTTGAGCTCACCCCATGCGGGGCCATGTTTGACATCTTTAAACGCGCGGCCCATCTGAGTCATATCGAGCTGTGCGGCTTGGTGCTCTCGTCCCGTCCGCTTGCCGACGGTCGCAGCCCTCAGAGCCGGGCCGCCGATCGCTCCTGGGTCTCGCGCTTTATCGTTCGTGCGCCGGTCGGTACGCTTCAGCAGCGTTTCTTTGCCGATTACGGGACCTCGGCCGCGCGCATTATGTCGCAGCTGGCGCTGCGCCAGCGCAATCCCATGGACTCCACGGCCGTGATCAATATGGTGTGCGGTCCCGCTGGTGAACCGATGGTGCGTGCGCTCGAGGAATGTCACCAGGATACGAATCTCTATCGCAACGCGCTCGATCGTCTGTCCCAGGCGGGAGAGCTTATGCCTGCCGAGCGCGCCGAAGCCGTGCTGGTGCTGTTTGTCGCCGTGGGCTGCTCGGCAGATGTCAGGTCCTCGGTGACCTATGCTATCGACTATGCGCACGCGACCTGTGGCGGAGGCACGTCCACACCGCGTTCGCTTGGCATGTCGACGACCACGGGCGAACGCGAGCCCGCGCCGGCGCATCCGTTGGGCCTGCTGCGCGTGCAAAACGGCTTTGTGGTGAGTGCCCCGCGCTGGATTCAGCCGAGTGAGGAAGGTGTCGAGATCGGCGCGCTGGCAACGGGAGAGGGCGATATCACCGACGTCGGCGATGACGTCTCGGCTCGCCATGCCCACATCTGGTGTGATGCTCAAAATACCTGGCACGTCGAGGACCTGTCGTCCACCAACGGAACCGTGGTGGTAAACGGGGCCACGCGCGTCTGCATTCAGGTCGAGCCCGGCCGTTCCGCCCAACTCAATCCCGGCGACGAGCTCAAGCTCGGCGAATCCACTACCTACGCCATTCTCTTCGGTGCCCTCTAGCCGGCAGATAGGGACATTCCTTTTCTGCCGGCACTTGGGGACACTCCTTGGCGCGCCAGAGCCAGTCGCCCGGGGATGGAGGGGCCATTTTGGCCCTTGGCGGTCAGTCGGGGCGAAACTAGAAGATCTTTCCGATTCGCGGCTGTTCATGCTTGTAGAGCATCTAAAACAATAGGATGTTATTCTGGAATATGCCGGGTGCGTGAACTTGCCTGTCTTAGCCTTAATAAGGTATAGGGGAGTTTGGCTCAGGGGTTCCGTCTTGTTCTTCAGCGCAGTATTGTGGGACAGATTTGCTGAGATTGGCGCCTTACACCGCAGAGCGCACGGAAGGCTCTCGATTTGTGTTCTGGCCCCAGAATACAGGGCCTGATACTTACCAACTGTGGCATGGATGTAACATCTGTAGAAATCAACCCTTTTGTTGTCGACCTTTGTAAGAAAAACACTGCCATCAACTCTTTGGATGACGAAACTAGGGTGCTTGAGGGGAGCCTTTACTCCCCTCTGAGAGATGACTCATGTTTTTCGCTTGTCGTTGTGAATCCTCCGTTACTGCCGATTCCGGATGAGATTCCTTATCCCTTCGTTTGAGATGGAGGACAATCGGGTCTGGATAAAACACTTCGTATTCTTAAGGGTGGCGATACGCATTTAGAGAAAAACGGTAAATACTGCTAATAGGGGTGACGACGATGGTGCAGGGGCGACCCGCGATGCTCTCATCAATACGTCGGATACTTGGGAAATCAGGTCTAGATGCATGTATGATGATGCTGTGTGGCTATTCAATTAATCCGCGTTCCGAATGGGTGCAGGGTATAGCTGCGACATCGTATGCTTTTGACCCGGCGCGATACTCAGATATTTCTGAGGCGGTTGACGAAGTTTATACGCACTATGCCGCGCAAGGCGTTTCGGAAGTTTGCACATCTACGTTACGGGCTTAGGTTTCTTCAAGCGAGCAGGCCGGTTGCGTTATTTCGAGCGATTTTTCTAGTCTAGACGACAAAAGGCAAAGGATTTGATGGGTATAAAACGCGGACGTTTGTGGGCGGATGCTCAAATCTATTGTGGCAATCGGGCGGTTGAAAAAGATATTTCAACCGCCCGATTGCCAGGTTCGTCGGAGGAGATGTCCGATTCCGACTCTCTTGTAGGAAGAGCTTGAGATCGTATTGGCCCAAGGCAATCTTAAAGCAGTCTCATTGGCAAATCTTCGCTCCTGTTGTGTTGAGGTGTAAGGTATCAGTGATTGATGTTTTGTGGCGGGTAGATTGGGGCCTTCCTTGATTCGATGCGTTCTCTCGAGGTTCATCAGAGCAAAAGGGGCTTTCGTCTTCATTGCTATCACGGTGATTGGAACCGCTCTCTCCTATGCCATGCCATACGTGAACGGGAAATTCTTAGATTTTCTTCTCGGTAACCGCAGCGAAAGAGACGCCGTACTCTTCGCGCTCCTGGTTGCGTCAATAGGAGTTTTCTCCACCCTCTTTACTTATTTTGCAGGAACACTTTCCATTCGCATAACCACGAGACTTTCCTTTGATCTTCTCAGGGAGGCCGTCTTGCGTTTTGAAAGAGACGATTACTTGGTGAGTCGGACCATCGATCCAGCCTATACAACGCAACGGATTATTTCCGACTCCAGCGTGGTCTCATCCTTCGTTTTGGCGAATTTTATCAGTGCGCCGCTGTCCATTGTAGCCATTCCCATCGTATTGCTTATCATATGGTCAATTGATTCAACTCTCGCGGTGTTTTCCATCATTCTCCTCATCGTGTATTTCTGTGTAATTACTGGGTTGAGGAAACTTTTGTATAGAGTCACGTATGAGAAGAAAGAGGCGGACAGCGCCTTTTACGCCGCAATTGCATCGCAGCTTAATCAGATTCTCAACATTCAACTGACATCTTCGTACGGCAAGAGCGAACAAGCGCTCGACGCTGGGTTTAAGAGCTATTTTCCCAAAGTTTTGCGCTCCGGAAAACTATCATATTCTCTGACATCGCTCGATGGTCTTTTCGCAGCGTTGTTTCAAGCGGTGATACTTGTTGTTTCCGGAGTACGAATCATTAACGGAACTATGTCAATAGGCGAGTACACTATCATCGGTACATACTTCGCGGTTCTCTTTAAGACTTTGAAAAGTATGATGTCATTGTTCAAATCCTATCAAGATGCCAAAGCATCATGGGATAGGACGGCTATCGCGACGAGAGAAAAGGAGAGATCGGGGTGGAATCGGACCGATTTAGCTAAACTCGATGAAATAAATGACATTTCGGTATCTGATTTGGAATTCTCGGTTGCCCTTCCAGACGGATCTGTCCGAGAGGTCCTCGGCGGGTTTTCTTTCAAGTTTTCCGGTCCTGGTACATATTGCATAGTTGGGGAAAACGGAAGAGGCAAGACGTCACTTCTTTACTTGATGCTCGGGCTATACTCATCGAAAGGCAAAGTAAAATACAACGGCGTGCCAATCGAAGAATGCGACTTGGATTACATACGTGCGAGAGAGATATCGTGCTGCCCACAGTCGTGCTTCGCGCCGGACGAAACGGTGAAAGAGCTGTTAGAGTATTTCGACACGCCCTTTTCTTCCTATCACCGGGGTGTAGATGGCCTACTTTCGCTGGAAAACAGCGTGAAGGAGTTGCTCGGGAAACGTTGCTCCGCGCTTTCGGGCGGTGAGCTGCGCCGAGTGTACTTATGGTCGGCGATTTCACGCAAGTCGTCAGTTTTGGTACTCGACGAGCCCACGACTGGGTTAGACGCTGTAAGCCGCGCCGAGCTTGCGGCCTATGTTAAGCGCAACAAGCAAAGCCAGCTGATCATCGTTGTCTCTCACGATGACGAGATGGTCGGCGCGGTAGAAGGGGTAGTGGATTTAGGCAGCATGTACCAGGGTAAATGATGACAAGTGTAGTGCTACCCAACTGGCAGAGATAACAAAAAGGCGATGCAGATGCACGTAGCATTCAGGCGGTTCGGACTCGGTGCCTTCACGCCATCGCAACGCTTTCAGATATAGTTCTCGTTCTCTTACTAAAGGAAACTTTAGTCTACGTCATCTTGTCGAGACAGAGGTGAAGCGAAGTGTTGTCGCGACGTATCTTATTCCAGGTGGCTCAGTATCAGCGTGAGAATCGCACCAAAGTGTACTTACGATTCTCGTGTCCCACGGACAACATGAGCTGAGCATTGAGGTTCCACCCTTTGCTGCAACTACACGGGGTTGGACGGCAATGAATATGCCGGGCCGCATACCACGCGCAGCGGGGGTCCATGTCCCAGTATGTTGCCTACAGCAGCCTCGATGTCCACGCACACATCATCTCTGCCTTCGCGTTCAATCCATTTGCCGGAGAGTGCGAGGGTTGCCAGGCCGTAGAATTCGAGCCGAACAAATGAAATGCGGTATCAGCGCATAGGATTAAACTGACGATTGCTTTGCACTGAGAATACGCTTGGAAAGCCGCTATGGGTGGCGGCCCGGGTTAAATAGAGAAGCCCGTCCGATCACTTTCATGTGGCGAACGGTCGGGCTTCTTATTCCACTTGCCAATGCTCGGTTCATATTGGAAGAAAGCTACGCTAATGTTTGCGTGACACTCCTATTTTCTCCGAAGAAAGAGTCGGATAATGAAGAATAGAATTAAAAAAGGTGCCAGATATAACGCAAGTATAAAGGCTAATCCAACGAGACCTTGCAATAATGGCATAACTCCTCCCAGACACGAGATTTTGGTATTTGTTCCCATCTTATTCTGAATTGGACCAAATAGTTCCTAGCCACAAAACTACTCGTCAACTGGATCGCACCAATCTGCTGGCAAAACACAGCTTGATTCTTTATCGACATAGCACCAATCCGCAACAGGGCACTCGGCGATGTCGTAAAAATTGCATATATCAACTCCAAGACAACAAGGCTCAACGGGAGGATGTTCATTTGAACCAACAGGATGGATATGCTTCATAACAGCTCCTCACCTTAATCCAATTAGAGACTACGTTTGATCAATGCCACAGTGATCTACAACGCAGATGCTGCCGCCATCCATGTCATAGTCGCAGTAATCGTATGCACCACAGCCATCTGCTTTATCATAAACAGTACAGATGTCAGTAATGCCCAAGAGGCAGTCAAAAGACATCGGCTTCACGCCTGCCTCGTCGCCACTTCCTGGATTAATCGGATGAATATGCTTCACGACTACCTCCCTTTGAGTGCAGAAAAACCTCAATATTGTGTATAACAAACCAAGATGTCTAGTTCACCATATTTCTAGAATGGTTTCGGCGAACGTAGCAATAAGCTTCGCAGACGGTAATCAGAAGAACGAACACCTCCACAATGGTGACAGCAATGCGCTGAACCGCTTATTCCGATACAGTAGCTTCTCGTTGATTTTTCTCCTGCGAAGATGAGTGGCGGGAAATAAGGTCAAAAGCCATCTCGTAGCACATTTTTCTATATTCACATGATGCAGGGTGTAGACTCTTGGGCAAGTAGCCGTGCTCGTCTGCAGCCTCCCAGCTACAGCCCCCACCACAGAAAGACCGAGCCCAACAGTCCGTACAGTCAATTCTTTTTTCGACACCCTGACTCCAGTTTTCAATATACCTAGTTTCGTCAATTCCGGTGACGATGTTGCCCATTTTGAATCGCATCATCCCGACAAACCTGTGACAGGGGTATACGTCCCCTTCGGGAGTCACGGAAATAAAACGCCTGCCAGCCCCGCATCCGACAAAGGCGATCCTGTTGCTCATAATCAAATCAACTGCAGTTTTCAATGTTCTAAACAAGGGCTTTTCCCCTTGATCAATCTGTTTGAGATATTGATCCGCCAAATCTATTAGGCCCGCCCTGATTTTGTTTAATGAGTGTTCGTCGAGTTTGATATTCTCATCGAATGAGCTCACGGGCGAGAAGTAAATCCTTCTGAAGCCCATCTCTTTAAACTGAAGATAGTCTTCAACAAGGTTACAGTTATTATTTGTTAAGGTCGCTCTTGCGCCGAAGGGGAACGACTCGGAAAAACGACGAACGTTTTTGTCGATATCGGAGAAAGAGCCGCCTCCCGTCTTGTACGGGCGCGATGCATCGTGCTTGCATCCTGTACCATCGAGACTAATCAGAACAGAAAACCCGTGCTCCTTGAAAGAATTCACAGCAGTGTCATTCAAAAGCGTTCCGTTGGTCGTAATAGAATAGGTAAAGTTTCTATTGGGGTATATTCTTTTTGAATAGTCGACCGTTTTCCATATCAGCGGCTCGTTAATCATGGGTTCCCCACCAAAAAAGACGATCGCAAGCGTTTCGTTTTCCGATGAACTTGCGACGAGGTAGTCGACCGCCTTGAAGGCTATCTCGTCTGTCATCAGCAGAGGAGACGTTCCATAATCTCCTTTACCGGCAAAACAGTAACTACAACCAAGGTTGCATGCATGTGAAACGTGGAGTTCGATGGATCTAAGTTTTCGAGGCGTGTCTTTTGTTAAGAAAGTCCGCTCAGACAATCGTTGATACTCATCAATGTCGTCTTCAAGTTCTGCTATGGTCGTTTGGTCGTAGCCTTTCGCAGCAAGTGACTTTGTTAGCAACTTCGAGTTGACCGTTCTTCCCGATGCTTCAAATATGCGAAGCGCATCTTCTGATGCTTGGTCAACCTGAAAGCAATTGCGAGTGACCTCATCGAAGCAGTAACGACGATCACTTACTGAGAAAAAATGCATACGTTCCTCAATTTCATGCTGGACTGGCACTAACCTTGTTTATTGTTGCGCAGCTATAAAAAACCACCAGCGGGGATTCGGTGTGCGGCCCAATCGGACTCCCAAAAGGTTCTATTTGAGACTGGCAAGCTTTGTGTTGTTGGCACTTCGACAGCGCTCTTTATTCCAACATGGAGCCTCGCAGTTTGAGTCGACTTGCCTCTGGAAGGTCCGATCTTAACTTGATTTAGGATGAAAACAGATTACAGGCGCGCTCCTCTAGAAAGAAAGGAAACCAATCGCCGCCTTTCACCAGGAAAGTTTTTATAGCCCACCTCGAGCAAAATGAAAGATGCGAGAGCGATTGGGGAACAACGCGAATCTCCCCTTTTGGGTGGGAGCGAGCCTTCAGCCACCGGCGAACGACTCGCCCTGGTCAGAATCTGGAAGTGGTGCCGGGCCGCTTGGGCCTCCCCGGTGACTTCGTGGGGCTTACCTGCCTGACGTCGAGGAGTACATCCGCAAGATTCGTTCCCTATGCCGTTTGCTCTCACGCCCGCCTTAGTTCCAAGTCGGGCGAGCCGCCGCGCTCATGCGACCCGTGGCGGCGACACGTCGACGCCGCGCTCGCTGAGCACATCTTCGGTCGCGGGCGAGCACGAGGTCGCGCCGGCGCATCCGCTGGGACTGCTGTGCGTGCAAAACGGCTACGTGGTGAGCGTCCCGCGCTGGATTCAGCCGAGTGAGGAAGGCGTTGAGATCGGCGCGCTGGCAACGGGGGAGGGCGGCATCACCGACGACGTCTCGGCCCGCCATGCCCATATCTGGTGCGACGAGTCTGGCGCATGGTTTGTCGAGGACCTGTCGTCCACTAACGGCACCGTGGTGGTAAACGGGGCCACGAGTGTGTGTATTCAAGTAGAGCCCGGCCGCTCCGCCCAGCTCAACCCCGGCGACGAGCTCAAACTCGGCGAATCCACCACCTACGCCATCCTGCTCGGCGCCCTCTAGCCGGCAGTTAGGGACGTTCCTTTCCTGCCGGTACTTGGGGACACTCCTTGGCGCGTCAGAGCCAGTCGTCCGGGGATGGAGGGACCATTCTGGCCTTTGGCGGTCACCCGAGGTAAACCTTTACCGCCCGCCTATATTTGTCGAAATTACACTTAACGGCGGGGTACAATAAACCCGCATGCGGATTTCCGTTGCGGGCGCTTCCCATCGCCGGGGCGTGCCCGGGAGCATCCGGCATGCGGCCTTTGCGGCGCTCGGTCATGTGCAAGACGGGTAGCTGGGCCTGTGGAGCGCGTGCAGCCCTCCTCGCCTTGGCATGCCTTCTCTCCACGCCATGTACCTGCTGCTGAGTCCGCCTGCCAGATGATTGGAAGCAACAGCGAAAATCCCATCACGCCAACATCCCGGCGATCGCCGGGGCCTGTATACCTATATGAGAGGAGAGGGGTATATGGCGCGTAAGTTTAAGTCTATGGACGGCAACGAGGCGGCCGCATATGTTTCGTATGCGTACACCGAGGTAGCGGGAATTTATCCCATTACGCCGTCCAGCCCGATGGCCGACCATGTCGACCAGTGGGCGGCCCAGGGTCGCAAGAATATCTTCGGCACCCCGGTCAAGGTCGTCGAGATGGAGTCCGAGGCAGGTGCGGCCGGTACCGTTCACGGTTCGCTGGGCGCCGGTGCTCTGACCACCACCTACACGGCTTCTCAGGGTCTGCTCCTGATGATCCCGAACATGTACAAGATCGCGGGCGAGCAGCTCCCGGGCGTCTTCCACGTCTCCGCGCGTTGCGTCGCTTCCCACGCCCTGAACATTTTTGGCGATCACTCCGACGTCATGGCCTGCCGCCAGACCGGCTTCGCCATGCTCGCCGAGGGCAACGTCCAGGAGGTCATGGACCTTTCGCCGGTGGCTCACCTTGCCGCCATCGAGGGAAAGACCCCGTTCCTTAACTTCTTCGACGGCTTCCGCACCAGCCACGAGATCCAGAAGGTCGCCATGTGGGACTACAAGGATCTGGCCGAGATGTGCGACATGGACGCCGTTCAGGCTTTCCGCGACCATGCGCTCAACCCTGAGCACCCGCACACCCGCGGCAGCCACGAGAACGGCGATATCTTCTTCCAGAACCGTGAGGCCTGCAACAAGGTCTACGACGAGCTTCCCGCCGTCGTCGAGGGCTACATGAAGAAGATCAACGAGAAGCTCGGCACCGATTACGGCCTGTTCAACTACTACGGCGCTCCCGATGCCGACCGCGTCGTCGTGTGCATGGGCTCCTTCTGCGACGTGCTCGAGGAAGTCATCGACTACCTCAACGCTCACGGCGAGAAGGTCGGCCTGGTCAAGGTTCGTCTGTTCCGTCCGTTCTCCATCAAGCACTTTGTCGACGTTCTCCCCGAGACCGTCAAGAAGATCGCCGTCATGGACCGTACCAAGGAGCCGGGTTCTATCGGCGAGCCGCTCTACCAGGACGTCGTCTCCGCTCTCTACGAGGCTGGCAAGACGGGCATCAAGGTCGTCGGCGGCCGTTATGGCCTGGGCAGCAAGGACACGCCTCCCGCGTCCGCGTTCGCTGTCTTCGAGGAGCTCAAGAAGGACGAGCCCAAGCGCGAGTTCACCATTGGCATTGTCGATGACGTGACCAACCTGAGCCTGCCCGAGGCCGAGGATGCGCCCAACACCGCAGCCCCCGGCACCATCGAGTGCAAGTTCTGGGGTCTGGGTGGCGACGGTACCGTCGGCGCCAACAAGAACTCGATCAAGATCATCGGCGACCACACCGACAAGTACGTCCAGGCCTACTTCCAGTACGACTCCAAGAAGACCGGCGGCGTCACCGTCTCGCACCTGCGCTTTGGTGATTCTCCGATCCGTTCGCCGTACTACGTGACCAAGGCCGACTTTGTCGCCTGCCATAACCCCAGCTACATCGTTAAGGGCTTCAAGATGGTCCGCGACGTCAAGCCGGGCGGCACCTTCCTGGTCAACTGCCAGTGGAGCGACGAGGAGTTCGCCGAGCACATGCCCGCCGTGGCCAAGCGCTACATCGCGAACAACAACGTCAACGTCTACCTGATCGACGCTATCGACCTGGCCGCTAAGGTCGGCATGGGCAAGCGCACCAACACGGTGCTCCAGTCCGCCTTCTTCGCGCTGGCCAAGGTCCTGCCCGCCGAGGACGCCCTGCAGTACATGAAGGACGCGGCTACCAAGTCCTACATGAAGAAGGGCCAGGCCATCGTCGACGCCAACCACAAGGCCATCGATGCCGGCGCTACCGCCTTCCGTAAGTTCGAGGTTCCGGCCGACTGGGCTACCGCCGAGGACGCCGCTCCCGTCGAGCTCTCCGAGGAGACCAAGTCCGCCATCGCCCAGCAGGTCAAGAACCTGCTCGAGCCCATCGATCGCATGGACGGCGACAGCCTGCCCGTTTCCGCCTTCGTCGGTTGCGCCGATGGCCAGTTTGAGCTGGGCGCCTCCGCATACGAGAAGCGCGGCGTCGCCGTGGTCGTTCCTCACTGGGACGAGACCAAGTGCATCCAGTGCAACCAGTGCGCCTATGTGTGCCCGCATGCCACCATCCGTCCGTTCGCGATGACCGAGGACGAGGCTGCCGCCGCGCCCGAGGCTACCCGCACGCTCGACGCCATGGGCCCCAAGGCCAAGGGCATGAAGTTCACCATGGCTGTGTCCCCGCTCGACTGCATGGGTTGCACCAACTGCGTCAAGGTCTGCCCCAAGGGCGCTCTCGAGATGGTTCCCACCGAGCAGGAGATGGACCAGCAGCCCGTTTGGGACTACATGGTCGAGAACGTCTCCGAGAAGAAGGAGCTCATCGCGGCCAACGTCAAGGGCAGCCAGTTTAAGCAGCCCTACCTGGAGTTCTCGGGTTCCTGCGCCGGCTGCGCCGAGACCGCCTATGCACGTCTGGTGACCCAGGTTGCCGGCGACCGCATGTTCATTTCCAACGCCACCGGCTGCTCCTCCATTTGGGGTAACCCCGCTGCCACCGCTCCTTACTGCAAGGACAAGGACGGTCACGGCCCGGCGTGGAACAACTCCCTGTTCGAGGACAATGCCGAGCACGGTCTGGGCATGGCCGTTGGCTATGAGGCCGTTCAGCACAAGCTGATCGCCGCTACCCAGGACATCATCGCTGCCGATGGTCCGTCCGATGAGCTCAAGGCCGCCGGCCAGGCTTGGATCGACTCCGTCAACGATGCCGAGGCCTCCAAGACCGCTGCTGCTGCCTACGTTGCCGAGCTCGAGAAGTGCGGCTGCGACGCTTCCAAGGCGATCCTCGCCGACAAGGCTTACCTCACCAAGAAGTCCTTCTGGATCTTCGGCGGCGACGGTTGGGCCTACGACATCGGCTTCGGTGGCCTGGACCACGTCCTGGCTTCCGGCCACAACGTCAACGTCTTCGTCTTCGACACCGAGGTTTACTCCAACACCGGTGGCCAGGCCTCCAAGGCCTCGAACCTGGGCCAGGTCGCTCAGTTCGCTGCTGCCGGCAAGGTGACCAAGAAGAAGTCTCTGGCCGAGATCGCCATGAGCTATGGCTACGTCTACGTGGCGCAGGTCGCCATGGGCGCCAACCCGGCTCAGACCCTCAAGGCCATTCACGAGGCTGAGGCCTACGACGGCCCGTCTCTCATCATCGGCTACAGCCCCTGCGAGATGCACTCCATCAAGAAGGGTGGCATGCAGAACTGCCAGGCCGAGATGAAGAAGGCTGTCGAGTGCGGTTACTGGAACCTCTTCCGCTTCAACCCCGAGGCTGCTGCCGGCAAGAAGTTCTCGCTCGATTCCAAGGAGCCCGCGGGCGGTTATCAGGAGTTCCTGATGAACGAGGCCCGTTACGCTTCGCTGACGCGTTCCTTCCCCGAGCGCGCCGAGGAGCTCTTCAAGGAGAATGAGCAGGCCGCTATGGACCGCTATCAGCACCTGCTGAAGCTCAAGACGGTGTACAACGAGGCCTAGGTCTCCCACCGCAGGATCTGAGGGCTAACCTTCGCGGACGTCCTCGGACATGAAAGAACCCCCGCTGCGCACTACGTGCGGCGGGGGCTCTTTCGTCCTGCGGAATGTCCGCGAAGGTTAGCCCTCAGATCCTGCTACGACTACGTCCTCGGATTGTGGGGCTGAATGAAGGACGTGGTTGCGGGGCCTTTTGTCCCCTTCGCTGTTTCGCGGCTTTGCCGCGAAACCTCGCGCCACTTTGGAGATAGATGGGGGACTTGGCTGTTGCCGCCTTTTTGGAGCTCTTCTTTATTCCTTATGCTGGATGAAAAGCCCCTTGTTTTTGCAGGGGTGCATACTCAACTTATAAGTGCATAGAATCTCGTATAGTGCGAGTAAGATATTGCGCTGTCCGTTTTGTGTTTAGCAGAGATGTAGTTTGCATAATCCGACATAATCCTCGCTGCATTTAAATAAAGTTGCACGTAAATGGCGTAGATATGTCTGAGCTGGGGTTCTGTACGCTGAGCGGATAAAAACGACCGTTCACCGTTCCGCTATTTTCAAAATGAATAAAATGAGCGATAAAGAGAATATAAACCTTAATAAACTCGCGTATCGCACGGACGCGGGTTATTAATGGGTTGTAGGCCTTTTACAGAAAGGATTCCAGCAATGTCTAAGCCTCTTGGCAAGCCCGATCGTATTGTCGTCGCCCTTGGCGGCAACGCCCTCGGCAACAACCCCGTCGAGCAGATCGAGGCCGTGAGCAACACCGCCCACGCTCTCCTCGGTCTCATCGAGCAGGGCAACGAGATCATCATCACCCACGGCAACGGCCCGCAGGTCGGCATGATCCAGAACGCCTTCGCCGCTGCCCACGATGCCATCGGTACCCCCGAGATGCCGCTGCCCGAGTGCGGCGCCATGTCCCAGGGCTACATTGGTTATCACCTGCAGCAGGGCATCGGCCGCGAGATGCACAAGCGCTATAAGCGTTGGCACGCCGCCACCGTCGTCACCCAGATCGAGTGCGATCCGGATGATCCCGCGTTCAAGAACCCGACCAAGCCGATCGGCCCCTTCTACACCGAGGAGCAGGCCAAGGAGTTCATGGCCGAGGATCCCTCCAAGGTCTTCGTCGAGGATTCCGGCCGCGGCTGGCGTCGCGTCGTCGCTTCCCCCGATCCCAAGAAGATCGTCGAGGCTGACTCCATCCTCAACCTGCTCGACAACGAGTTCATCGTCATCGCCTGCGGTGGCGGCGGCATCCCCGTCGTCCGCGACTACGAGAACAAGGGCTGCTACAAGGGCGTTCCCGCCGTCATCGACAAGGACCTGGGCGGCGAGCTGCTGGCCGAGGACTGCGACGCCGACGTTCTGTTCCTGCTGACCGCCGTTGAGCATGTCGCCATCAACTTTGGCAAGCCCAACCAGGAGGAGCTCGAGGACCTCACCGCCGACGAGGCCGAGCGCCTGGCCGACGAGGGCCAGTTTGGCAAGGGTTCCATGGAGCCCAAGGTCCGCGCTGCCATCAAGTTCGCCCGTTCCCGCAAGGGCCGCACCTGCATCATCGGCGCTCTGGACAAGGCTGCCGAGACCATGGCCGGCCTCTCCGGTACCCGCATCCACGAGTAGTCTCTACTCTGTTGCCTCTCTCGTGGGCGCCAGGCAAAGCGCCTACAAACTAGCCTCTCTTCATGAGCCCCGCAGTCCGCTCCGACTGCGGGGCTTTTGCTATTCAGCTAGTCATTAGGGACGTTCTTAAGTGACTAGTCAAACAAGAGCGTCCCCAATGACCACTCATTTAAGTCTGTCCCCAATGACTAGTAGTAGGCCCACATGGCTTCGACTTCGTTGAGGACCTCTACGACGCCCCAGCGACGGGCGCTGCGGCTGGCCGAGTTGGGGTCGTAGACGCCAATCTGGTTGGCATCGTCGATGCCGTAGAGCACGATGTAGTGGCCTACGTTGGTAAACGTACCGGGGCGCACTGCGGCGATGACGGGCGCACCCGAGCGAAGTGCTTGGGTAATCGATTCGCGATCGTTATAGAGCTGTGTTCCGTTGAGCCCCAGCTGCCACGCACCGCCTGTCATAAACGACCACTCGGTGGCACCAGTGGGGGCGTAGTTGCCGGCTTCGGCCAGTGCGCATATATCGACCGGTGTCTTATCGGTGTGGCCGGTCTTAAAGATATAGACCATGGTGAGGCAAGTAGGACCGCAAGCGTTTTCGCGAATAGTGCCACCGGCATAGGGCAGCTCCGACCATGCGGGGTCAATTTGGTAGATGTGGGGCATGGTGCCGGCCTGCCATTGCGAGCGTGGGGTCGAGAACGCAAAGGAGTAACCGGGCGCGACGGGAGCTTTAAGCAGCCTGTCCTCGGCAGTGGGCTCAAGACCGGCTGACCCGTGGGAGATACAGGATCCCAAAAACACAAAGACGAGGCAGGCGGCGATGGAGCAAAGCGCAAGGCGTAGGCGGCGGGCCGGAAGCGCGTGGCTTGTGGCGTGCGACGCAGGGTGAGGGGCGGAATTGCCGCGATCGCGTTGAGGTCGCGAAAAGGAGCGCTTAACGTAGTAGTCGGTCGTACGGCGATCGTAGCGGCGTGGCTGCGATGTGTCGGTCTGGCGTTGGCGTGTGCTCGTACTCACGCGGTCTGACTGCTGCACGGTACGGCTTTGCTGCCGCGAAGAAGCCCCGAGCTGCTCTTGGGGGCGCTGCGGGTTGTCGTTGTCGGAGGTGATTTTGGGCGTTGACGTGGTGCGGCCGGCAAGGCGCACGCTTTGTGGCCGTTGGTCGCCGTCATTGTATCCGTATGCCATTCGAATCACCTTGCCTCATGTGTAACTTGTCTATCCTACATAAAAAGATGCACGACGCATGGGCATGTGCGCCAAAAGCCTGACAAATGGTATGAACGTTGCCGCGCCGAGCGCCAAGCGTCACGGCAACAGGTATTCAAAAGCAGAAAAGATGAAAGCGCCCAAGACGAATGACGTCTCCCGCCGTTCGTCCCAAAAACGGTGCCGCTCGTTTTGCAGTTCTGCCTTCGGTCGAGCTGCGAGCGGCGCTGCTGCGCCAAGGCCGTATCTTAAAGCCATGGAATAAAAGCGCGCGGCAAAACGGACCGCGCAAGGGGTGACGCCAAGGGCGTCAAATAGGAAAGGAGGGGAACAATGGCGGACAAGAACGCAGAGGTTGCAGTCGAGGATAACGGCGGCATGAAGAAAACGCTCTCGCTCTGGAACTTCTTCACCATCGGTTTCGGCGCCATCATCGGTACCGGTTGGGTTCTGCAGGTCGGCGACTGGATGGTCGTGGGCGGCGGTCCCGTTCCCGCTATGATCGCATTCCTCTTGGGTGCAATCTTCCTCGTGCCCGTCGGAGCTGTTTTCGGTGAGCTCACGGCTGCTATCCCCATTTCGGGCGGCATCGTCGAGTATGTCGATCGCAGCTTTGGCCGTACGCTGAGCTACATCACCGGCTGGCTCCTGGCCCTGGGCAACGGCATCCTGTGCCCGTGGGAGGCCATCGCCATCTCGACCCTCGTGTCCGAGATGTTCGGCAGCTTGCCCGGCCTTGAGTGGCTGCGCGCCGTTAAGCTCTACACCATCCTGGGCGCCGACGTTTACCTGTTCCCGACGCTGATCGCGCTCGGCTTTGCAGTCTACGTCATCTTCCTCAACTTCCGCGGTGCCAGCTCGGCCGCCAAGCTCCAGGCCTTCCTGACCAAGGCTCTGCTCTGCGGCATGCTGCTCGCCATGGGTGTCTCGCTGTTCACCGGTTCGCCGGAACACGCCATGCCCGTGTTCTCCCAGGTCACCGGTGCTGGCGGCGGCAAGCCCGCTACCGAGGGCACCAGCCTGTTCGCCGGCATCGTGTCGGTCCTGGTTTTGACCCCGTTCTTCTACGCCGGCTTCGATACTATTCCTCAGCAGGCTGAGGAAGCAGCCGAGGGCCTCAACTGGAACAAGTTCGGCAAGATCATCTCCCTGGCCCTGCTGGCCGCCGGCGGCTTCTACATGGTCTGCATCTACTCGTTCGGCACCATCCTCGACTGGCATGAGTTTGTTAAGAGCCCGGTTCCCGCGCTTGCCTGCCTCAAGGGCATCAACATGCTCCTGTACCTGGCCATGCTCGTCATCGCCACGCTTGGACCCATGGGCCCGATGAACTCCTTCTACGGCGCCACGAGCCGCATCATGCTCGCCATGGGCCGCAAGGGCCAGCTGCCCGAGAAGTTCGCCGAGGTCGATCCCAAGTCCGGCGCTCCCAAGCTCGCCTGCGCCGTTCTGGGCGTCATCACCGTCATCGGTCCGTTCCTGGGCAAGAACATGCTCATCCCTCTGACCAACGTGTCGGCTCTCGCCTTCATCTTCTCCTGCGGCATGGTCGCCCTCGCTTGCCTGCGCATGCGCTTCACCGAGCCCGACCTGCCTCGTCCCTACGAGGTGCCCGGCGGCAAGTTTGGCATCAGCCTCGCTGTCGCTGCCTGCGCCGTCATCATCGGCCTGCTCGTGGTCCCGTTCTCTCCCGCCTCCCTCAACATGGTGGAGTGGAGCATCGTGATCGGCTGGCTGGCCGTTGGCCTGGCCCTCATGGCCTTCACCAATTCCCGCAAAAAATAACGCCTAGCCGGGGCGGATCGGGTGCGCGGACCCCTCTCTTCCGCGCACCGAACCCGGCACCACTTGGGTAGCTTTGTGAGGCCATAACCCAACATGGCCTCGCCCACTATATGGATCCATAAGGAGGAACCATGTCCACTAAGTATGCAATCGTTGGTGGCAAGCTCATCGACGGTACCGGTGCCGAGCCGGTCGAGAACTCCCTCGTTCTCGTCGACGACAACGGCAAGATCGAGTACGCCGGCACTATGCAGGACCTTCCCGAGGGCGTTGAGGTTATCGACGCCGCCGGCAAGACCGTCCTTCCCGGCCTGATTGACACCCACCTGCACTTCTCGGGCAACCTGACCGACGATGACACCGATTGGGTCATGCAGCCGCTCCTCGAGAAGCAGGCCGTCGCCGTCAAGCAGGCCTACGACTGCCTCACCCACGGCCTCACCACCGTCTGCGAGATCGGCCGCTTTGGTATCCAGATTCGCGACTGCATCGACAGGGGCGTCTTCAAGGGCCCGCGCGTCCTGGCCACCGGCCTTGGCTTCTGCCGTGTTGCCGGCCACGGTGACTCCCACCACTGCACCCAGGAGCTCAACAAGGAATCCCATCCCTGGGGCGACCAGGTCGACGGTCCTTGGGATCTGCGTAAGGCCGTCCGTCGTCGCCTGCGCGAGAACCCCGATGCCATCAAGATCTGGGCTACCGGTGGCGGCATCTGGCGCTGGGACTCCGGCCGCGACCAGCACTACTGCTCCGAGGAGATCCAGGCCGTGGTCGAAGAGGCCAAGATGGTCGGTATCCCCGTGTGGAGCCACTGCTACAACAACCACGCCGCTGCCTACGATTCCGTCCGCTTTGGCTGCGAGCAGCTGATCCACGGCTTCGATATCGATGAGCGCACCATGGACCTCATGGCCGAGCAGGGCACCTTCTTCACCCCGACGATCGCCTTCCTGCCCACCTGGTACGCCACCTATCCGCCCGTCTACGTCCCCGAGCTGCACGACAAGTACGAGGGCACCCTGGTCGAGAAGGAGCTGCAGCGCAACTACGACTGCCTGCGCGAGGCCAAGAAGCGCGGCGTCGTCATGACGATCGGCTCCGACTCCTTCTCCTTCGTCACCCCGTATGGCACCTGTTCCATCGAGGAGATGTACGAGTTCGTCGACAAGATCGGCTTCACCCCGGTCGAGACCATCACCTGCGCCACCCTCAACGGTGCCAAGATGTGCCACATCGAGGACGAGACCGGTTCCATCGAGGCCGGCAAGTGCGCCGACCTGCTGGTCGTCAACGGTGACGTCGCCGCCGACATCCACGTGCTCAACACCGACAACATGGACGTCATCATGAAGGACGGCTGGATCGTCGAGGCCGGCACCTTTGGCGAGGCCAACAAATACAGCGCCTAAGATACCGTTTGTCGATGGCTGGATGTAAAACACAGTTTTTGATTGCATAATGCAATGGAGAGGGTCGCTTGCGGCCCTCTTTATTGCTATGGGGTGCGTCAGTAAGAAGGGGATGACGGTGGATCTCAATAGGCTGATTCTGGGCAAGAGCTACAACTCTACCAAGGTCTTTCGTACGGCCCAGCATGTGGTTCAGGCCACCCTGCTTGGTGTCGTCGTTCCGGCGCTTATCTTGCTGCTTATCTGGGATTTAACCGATAACCCCAATCCCGTTCCAGGCGTTGTCGTCATTGCCGGCCTGGTCATGCTGTGCTTCTTCTTCTCGTATGTCTTTGTGGTCCCCGATGACCTCACATCGAGCGCAACCGACCGTACACTCGCCATCGCATCAAAAATATTCGCCTACACGTCGCGTGGCCTTACGCCCGAAGCTGCCCTGGGCGCCTCCAAGATCATCCTATCCGAGACCATCGCCTCTGCCATCTGCTTTACCGACGGCAAGCAGGTACTGGCAAGCTGGGGCGAGGACTCGGCAAAATGCCCTGCCGGCACCCCGGTGGTGCTCAAGACTACGCTCAACGTGATTGAGACGGGTGAGCAGAGCGTGTTTTCGCGTGACGCTTCCAATGAGACGGGCGGCTATTTTCCCCGCCTGCGCGCCGGCATTGTCGCGCCGCTTACCGTGCGTGGGCATTGCGTGGGCACACTCGAGCTGTATTACCCGCGCCTGAGCAGCATCGATATGCGCCAGACGGCGCTTGCCTCGGGTTTCGCCGACCTTATTTCCACGCAGCTCGCCAGCTTTGAGCTCGAGCGCCAGGATGAACTCACGGCCCGCGTGGAGCTGCGCGCTCTGCAGTCGCAGGTCGACCCGCATTTTCTATTCAATACCATCAGCACGATCGTGTCGCTCGTTCGAACCGAGCCCGACAACGCGCGATCGCTGCTAATCGACTTTTCCAACTACTATCGTCAGACGCTTTCTGACTCCGATACGCTCACCACGCTCGAGCACGAGGTGGAACAGGGTACTCGTTATATCAATCTTATGCAGGCCCGGTATGGTGATGGCCGTCTGCGCGTTTCGGTCGACATTGACTTTGAGGTGCGCGACAGCATGGTACCGCCGTTTATCTTGCAGCCGCTGCTCGAAAACTGCATCAAGCATGCGCAGCGCGAGACCGAGCCTCTTTCTATTCGTGTTAGGGCTTTTGAGACCGATGACGGCTTGGAGATCATCGTCGAAGATGACGGTATCGGTATGAGCGAAGAAGTCTGCGCGCATCTGTTTGAGCAGCATCGCCGAGAGGAGCCCGAAAGCATTACCGCCGACGGCTCCGTCAAGCGAGGCTGCGGCCTGGCGCTCTTCAACGTGCTTCAGCGCATCCATTTCTTTTACGGAGAAGATTCTGGCATGCGCGTGAAGTCCCAGGAGGGCGTGGGAACGCAGGTCATCGTTGAGTTGAACGGCGAGCCGCATGAGCCGGCACCGCTAACGGTGTAGCGCGCGGTTGGATTGAGAGAAAAAAAGAGGGGAAGCGCATATGTCCGAAGGCTGGAACATCTTGGTGGTTGATGACGAACCTCCAATTAGGGCTGAGCTACGCTATCTGTTGGAAAAGGATGCGCGTGTGGGCCAGATTGCCGAGGCGGGCAATGTCACCGAAGCCGTGGAGTCGATTCTGTCGAACAAGCCCGACGTGCTGTTTTTAGACATTACCATGCCCGGTCGCTCGGGAATTGAGCTTGCCGAGACGCTGCAGAACCTAAAGACACCGCCGGTCGTGGTGTTTGTGACGGCATTTGCCGAGTATGCGGCTGATGCCTATAACCTCGATGCTGTCGATTATGTCGTCAAACCGGTCGAGGATGCCCGCTTGTCAAAGGCGCTCGACAAGATCGAGACCGCCCTGGGCGCTCGCCGCGTCGTCCATGCTCCGCGCCAGCCTTTGCGCCTGACGGTGGATCGTGGGGGCAAAAAGGTGTTCATTCCCGTGGCAGATGTCTGCTACTTTGAGGCGCGCGCCGATTTTTGCAACGCCGTCTGCGCCGAGGGAACATACCTGATCAATGAGTCGATTTCCTCGCTCGAGCGGCGCTTGGCCTCCGAGGGCTTTATCCGCGTCCACCGCAGCTATCTGGTCAATTTGGAAGACGTGCACAATGTCGAGATCGGTTCCACGGGTCTTATGGAGCTCAGGCTCGATCGCGTAACCTCGACGGTGCCCGTGTCCCGTCGTCGTGCTGCCGAGGTTAAGGCGCATTTGGGGCTCGCGTAAGCGAGACCTGCGCAACATCGTTTGCCGATGCGGGTTTGGCATGGCCGCGCGGTGGGCATAATGGGTGGCATCGAATGTAATCGAAAGGATCGCTATGCCCGCGCTTATCACCCATCATCTATTTGGCGAGGAAAGCATTGAACGTCTGCCGCAGGGCGTTATCACGTCCGACGAGGAACGCATCGCTTTTATCCTGGGCAACCAGGGTCCCGACCCGTTTTTCTTCCACATTCTGACGCCGCGCGTTTCCGACTGCACACTGCTGGCACAGGTTATGCACCGCTCGCGCATGTCGCGCCAGTTCTCGTGCCTGCGCGACGGCGTGTCTCACCTGCTTCCGCGCGATGCCAACCTGGGTCGCGCCTTTGCGCTGGGCCTGCTGTCGCACTACGTGCTCGACCGCAACGCCCATCCCTTTGTCTACGAGCAGCAGTTTGGCATTGTTGAGTCCGATCCCGAGCTGGAGGATTCGGGCAGCCAGGTCCATGCGGTGCTCGAGAGCGACCTGGACGTGCTGATGCTGCAGATCAAGCGCGATGGTGCCACGGTCGACGACTATCCGCCGGCGGGTGAGATCGTTACCACCGACCGTATCAATCGCGTGGCCGGCGTGCTGATGAGCTATGTCGCCGGGCGTGTGTACGGTATCGATATCCCGGCGGGGGAGTACGGCGGCGCCGTGGCCGATATGCAGATGCTCTACCGCACCATCGAGCCGGCGGGTTCGGCCAAGACGCGCGCGATTGCCCTGCTCGAGGGCTTGGTGCACGACTATTCGCTGCTCGACGGCCTTGCGCACTGCGTGACGACCGAGTTGCCCGAGCGTACCGGCAACCTGGGCCATCTGGCATGGAAGAATCCCTTTACCGACGAGGTCTCGACCGAGAGCTTCCCCGAGGTCTTTGACCGTGCGCTGCTCGATTACGAGTGCGCGGTTGCCCGCTTTATCGAGACCGGCGATATGGAGGCCGTGACCAACCACGTCAACTACAGCGGTCGTGTGCTCGGCACCGACGAAGAGTTCGACCGCGAGGAGTAGGGCTCGTGCGTGCCCCTTTGCCGAATCCTTACCGGCACCTCTGGACAATTGGGGTACGATGAGCTAACTGCATATCGGGCGAATACGAAGGGGCCCTGTCCATGAAATACACCAAGCTCGAGCGTAACTGGGTTATGTACGATGTGGGCAACTCGGCCCTCGTGCTGCTCAACACCTCGGTGGTGCCCATCTACTTCAATGCAATCAATACCGGCGCTTCCTCGGCCGACCTCGTGGTCGCCTGGGGCAACGCGCAGACGATCGCCTCGCTGGTCATTGCCATGCTCATGCCCATTCTGGGCGCACTTGCCGACTACGCGGGCAATAAGATTAAGTTCTTCATGGGCTTTTTCCTGACCGGCCTGGTGCTTTGCCTGGCGCAGGCCATCCCCATGTCGGCCATGGCTTTTTTGACCGTCTATGTGCTGTGCACTATCGGTCTTAACTCGTCCATGACGTTCTACGACGCCATGCTGCCCGATATCACCACCGACGAGCGCATGGATGCTGTGTCCAGCTCGGGCTATGCCTGGGGCTATATCGGCTCCACCGTGCCGTTCATCATTTGCCTGGCACTCATCATGGGCGGTCCGGCCTTGGGCATTCCCACCATGCTCGCCACGCGCCTGTCGTTTATCATCACCGGTGCCTGGTGGCTCATCTTTACCCTGCCGCTCATTCGCACCTATAAGCAAAAGTACGGTCGCGAGCGCGGTCCCGAGGACACTATCGGTCACATCGTGGGCGGCGTGTTTTCCGAGGTGGGACACACCATGCGTGAGATTGCCCACAACAAGACCGTGCTGGTCTATATGATCGCCTTCTTCTTCTATATCGACGGTGTCCACACGGTCATCTCCATGGCCACCAGCTACGGTTCGGCCTTGGGCATCGATTCGACCCAGCTGGTGCTGGCGCTGCTCGTCACGCAGTTCGTGGCTTTCCCGTCCGCCATTATCTACGGCAAGCTCGCCGGCCGCGTGGGCACGCTTAACATGATCATGGTGGCCGTCGCCGCCTATATGGGTATCGTGCTCTTCGCCGCGTTCTTCTTAAAGACCGCCTTCGAGTTCTGGGTACTTGCCATCCTCGTCGGCCTGTTCCAGGGCGGTGTGCAGGCGCTCAGCCGCAGCTACTTTGGCCGTATCATCCCCAAGGAAAAGTCCAACGAGTACTACGGCTTCTTTGATATCTTTGGCCGCTATGCAAGCGTTATGGGCACCTTCCTGGTGTCGGTTGTCACCTCGCTGACCGGCAACCCCTCGCTGGGCGTCCTGTCCATCGGCGTGCTGCTGGTGGTGGGCTTTATCCTGCTGGTTCGCCTGTCTCGCATGGCCCAGCCGGCATAGCGAGGAAAAACGAGTGCCGGGCGGCTATTGTGCCTATCCGCGGTACCTTTTTGGAAGTATCCGCAATAAACATTCTGACTTCCGAACAATGATTAGCCCAAGTGGGTATGATGGAGTCAGCTAGGTCGCGGGGCGTCGCCTGTGTTTGGCGGCGCCCCGTTTTTGTGTTGCAGGGAGGGTAAGGCATGAACGCCACGGTCGTGATTCCAACGTATTGGGCGGGCGATGACGCCCGCGCAAACGCCCCTGGCACCTACGATCATTCGACGCGACTCAACGCCGCCAATCCCGAACTCGACCGTTGCCTGGCCTCGCTCGAACAGGTGCGCGACATTCCACGTATTATCTTGCTGGTGGTTTGCCCCGTTTCTGCCACAGCCGATGTGTCGTTGCGCGTGCACGATATCGTCAACGCACATCCTACGCTCAAGGTCACCGTTGTCACCAATACTCAGGCATCGCGTATCGCCGATCGTGTGGCGCAGATTGCGCCCAAGGGTTCGGGCGAGTGCGTGAGCCTGCGAGGCTACGGTGCCATCCGTAACATGGGCCTTGCCTGCGCGGCGGTGCTGGGGCACGATGCGGTTGTCTTTTTGGATGACGACGAGACCGTCATCGACGCCGACTTTATGAAGCGTGCGACGTATGCACTGGGGCAGCAGACACGCCAGGGCTTGCCGATTTTGGTCAAAAGCGGTTACTTCTACGATCGCGATGGATCGCCGCTGGCCCCTACGGACAAGGCGGGTATCTGTCATCGCTGGTGGACCAAGCGTATCGAGTTTAATCGCTGGATGAAAAAGGCGCTTTCGGGTACCCGCATCTCGCGTTCCAACTACGTGTGCGGCGGCCTGATGGCCCTGCATGCCCGTGCCTTTACCCGCGTGGCCTTCGACCCGTTTATCACCCGTGGCGAGGACCTCGACTACCTGTTTAACATGCGCATGTTTGGCTACGATGTGTGGTTCGATAACGAGTGGACTGTGCGTCACCTGCCCCCGGAGTCCGAAAAGCGCTCGCCGCGCTTTATGCAGGACGTGTACCGTTGGTACTACGAGCGGGCCAAGCTGACGTTCGCCGCGCACCAGAAGGAGCTCATTCCCGTTACGGCGGCATCGCTCATGCCCTACCCAGGCCCGTGGATCTCGCGCGAGCTCGACGACCGTGTGCGCAAGACCGCCATGGTCCGCAGCGTGTTTACCCGCGAGCACGAGGGCTACCTGCGCATCTGGCGCCATGGTATCGACGAGGCAAAGGCCTATGCGCGCCAAAACGCTGCAAGCTACCTGCGTTTCCAGAGCTTTTGGCCCAAGATCATGGACGGGCTTTGGCGAGACGCACAACTGATCAGTATCCTGGAGGGGGCCGAATGATCGACCGCCGCGCCCAGCGCGATAGTTCAATATCAATCTTTCGCATCATCGCCGTCGCCTGCGCCATCTGCGTGCTGGCGTACTTTGTCTTTGCCCTAGCGACCGGTATCGAGCCGATCGCCACGGTGATTGCCTGCGCGCTGCTGTGCATCTTTCTGTGCATCTTTATCTTTTTGACGCTCAATCCCGATTCGGTGCGCTCCCAGTACACCGAGGAGACGCTCTCGGTGGCCTCGGCCATGCTCGAGGACATTAAGGGCGGTCTGACGCAGGAGTCGGCGCGTTTGGTGTGCCGGCGCATTTTGCCCGAGACGCGCGCCATGACGGTGGCCATCACCGACGAGGGCAACGTGCTTGCCTGCGCGGGAGAGTTTGAGGAAAAACTACTGCCAGATTCTCCCATCCACACGCTTGCCACACGCTACGTTATCGAACATGGCATCGTGCAGTCGTTCAACCGTATGGTGGATGTCGTGGGCTCGGACGGCTCGCACAACCAAGTTCCCGCCGGCATTATCGCCCCCATCAAGGTAGGCGATCGTACCGTCGGCACGCTCAAGTTCTACTACAAGACCCCGCGCGCCGTCGACCGTACCCAGTACGCGCTTGCCTCGGGCTTTGCCGAGATCTTGTCCACGCAGCTCGCCATCCACGAGCTCGAGGTGCAAAAGGAACTCACGGCGCGCGCCGAGGTGCGTGCGCTGCAAGCGCAGATTAACCCGCACTTCCTGTTCAACACGCTGAACACCATTGCATCGTTTACGCGCACCGACCCGCTGCGGGCCCGCGAACTGCTTCGTGAGTTCTCATCGTTCTATCGTGCCACACTCGACAACTCGGGATCGCTTATTCCGGTCTCGCGCGAGGTCGCACAGACCAAGCGCTACCTTACCTTTGAGAAGGCCCGCTTTGGCGAGGACCGCGTGCTTGCGACGTTCGATGTGTCCGAGGACGTGGAAGATACGCTGGTGCCGGCGTTCGTGATCCAGCCGATTGTCGAGAACGCCGTACGTCATGGTATGGGCGATGACGACGCCCTGAGGATCGACGTGACCGTTCACCAAGACGGCGAGGATGCAATCTTGATTGCCGTGGCCGATAATGGCGTGGGCATGGATGAGGGTACCGCCGCCAGACTGTTTGACGAGCGCTCTGCCCGTCCCGACGCCAGCTCTCCCCAGGGTGGCGGCGCCGGTGTGGCCATGCACAATATTTCGGAGCGCATCCATCGCTTTTATGGGCCGCACTCCTATACGCGTGTCGAATCGGCGCCGGGCAAGGGCACCAAAGTGCTCCTTCATCTTGATTTGTCAGAGAGCATCTTCGACATTCAAGAGTAAAATAAAAGGCTACGGGCTCAACGTCATGCGACGGATGCCCGGCGTAGTTAGTTGACGAAAGGTTTTATCCCTATGCTGCGTGCGATGATTGTGGATGATGAAGCGCCGGCTCGCTCGGAGCTTCGCTTCTTGCTCGAGCAAACGGGCAAGATCGGCACGATCACGGAGGCGTCGAGCGTCCGCTCCGCCATCGAGATGCTTATGGAAAGTCGCGTGGATGTCGTGTTTCTCGATATCTCGATGCCCGGTGCCTCGGGCCTGCAACTTGCCGAGGCACTGCATAAGCTCAAAAATCCGCCGGCGATCGTGTTTGTGACTGCGTATAGCGACCATGCGGTCGAGGCATTCGACGTGGATGCTGTCGATTATCTGATGAAGCCGGTCGAGGAAGCTCGCTTGGATCGCGCGATCGAGAAGGTCATGCAACGCGCCAAGCCGGTTACGGACAGCAAGGTGACCATCGAGCGTATCCCGGTGGAAAAGGGCGGCCGCAAGGTGCTCATTCCCGTGGACGACATTCGCTTTATCATGGCCAAGGACGATTACTCCTGCATCTATACCGTCGATGATCGCTTTTTGTCGACGACCTCGCTGGCGCAGTTTGAGGCCAAGCTCTGCGACTTTGGCTTCTTCCGTGTTCACCGCCGCTATATCGTCAACTTGGCGTGCGTTACGGACGTCGAGACGGTGCCCTCGGGCGCCATCCAGCTGGGCATTACGGGCGTCGACGAACGCGTGCCGGTTTCGCGCCGCCGCGTCGTGCCGCTCAAGAAGGCCCTGAGTCTCTAGCACACTGGCCCCGCAGCCCTGTAGACCCATCGTCTGCGGAGCCGTGGGGCCTTTTTTGTATGTATCTGCCGAATCGTTTTTTTGCGGAAGGGATCCCATGAACAGCGCAAGCGCCAAGCGCATCGACATCATCTCGGACACCCACGGCTATTTATCGCCTGCGCTCTTGGATGAGCTTGAGGGCGCAGACCTGATCATCCACGCCGGCGACCTTACGTCAGAGATGGACTACGAGCACCTATGCACCATCGCCCCCGTGCGGGCCGTATTGGGCAACAACGATTACTACCGCGACTACGGCCCCGACGTAGACCGTCTTGCGCTCTTTACCTACGAAGGCCTCAAATTCGCCGTAGCCCACTACCGCGAAGACCTTCCGGTGGGATCCGTAGACGTAGCCATCAACGGCCACACCCACGTAACCAAAGAAGCCCAAGTGGGCCGCTGCTTAGTCCTCAACCCGGGCAGCGCCAGCTACCCCAGAGGCACCCGAGGCCCCACCATGGCCAGAATGCTCGTCAAAGACGGCAAGATCCTAAGCACCAAGTTTATTGACTTGGACTAACCGCAACAAAAACGGGGGATGCAGATGCGTCCCCCGTTTCCATTTGAGCCAAAGGCAGAGCTTCAGCAAGATCCTTAGACAAACCC
>CATVTM010000010.1 GCA_958346935.1 uncultured Collinsella sp. | reverse complement strand
TTAACTAAAGCTGAAAACTAGGCCGCCCGCGCTCTCGTACACTTACGCGGGGTGCGTCGTTTTCTATTGACATTGTATCCCGAATCGCCCCGCCGATCCGGGACATTTTGAAAACTCAAATGCTGGCCCAACTCGCGTTGCGCAATGCTGTCAGGCTGCGTTGTCCGGTGCATGAGCTCGCGAATCGGCTATTATTTGTTTAGACAACTTGAGTTGTAGAGGAGTGACCGGCGATGGTGCAGGGCGCCAAACATATGAAGAGCAATAACGCCGCGGCTAACGGTGGCTCAAGCCCTCAGCCCAAACCTCAACCAAAGCCCAAGCGCCGCCGCAAGCGACTGCCGCGCTGGGCCGATCGGCTCATCACCATCGTCATCATCCTTATTGGCGTGGGCCTTATGACCTGGCCGTGGATCTTGGATCGGCTCGAGGCCTCGGGCGTGTTCAACCAGATCAGCACCGTGTCCAGCACCGTGGACGCGCTGTCTGCCGAGGAGCGCGAGCGCATCCTGCTCCAGGCGCGCTCCTTTAACGAGCAGCTGGCGGGCGAGGCCACCGAGCTCCCCGCCGACCAGATCGAGCCCTACGCCCAGCAGCTCATCTTTGACCGCGACCCCATGATGAGCTGGGTCGAGATCCCCTCCATCGACGTGAGCATGCCCATCTACCACGGCACGAGCGAAGAAGTCCTTATGGCGGGCGTCGGCCACCTGGAGGGCACGAGCCTGCCGGTGGGCGGCACCTCGACGCATTGCGTGCTCACCGCGCACTCGGGCATGCGCAACCTGAGCATGTTCGACGACATCCATTCGCTGAAGCCCGGCGACCTGGTGCTGCTACACACCATGAACAAGACGCTCGCCTACAAGATGGTGGACTCCGAGGTCGTGCTGCCCGAGGAAATGGAGTCGCTGACCATCGAGCCCGGCGCCGACAAGGTGACGCTCGTCACCTGCACGCCCTACGGCGTGAACGACCATCGTTTGCTGGTGCATTGCGTGCGCACCAAGTACAACAAGAAGGACGTCGACAAGCAAAAGTCGCTGGCCGGCCGCCACTGGGGCAAGCGCGAGTTCGCCGTGCTCATTGTGGTCGTGGCCATTGTGC
Organism: uncultured Collinsella sp.; assembly: GCA_958346935.1. Lineage (GTDB taxonomy): Bacteria > Actinomycetota > Coriobacteriia > Coriobacteriales > Coriobacteriaceae > Collinsella. Next base: position 39,845 of record CATVTM010000010.1, on the reverse strand, counting down.
TGTTGCTGCTGGACATCGTGATTCACGCGGCCCGCAAGCGCCGCAAGGCCAAGGCCTCGGCATAAGACATTGTTCAGAACCACCACAATGGGGACAGGCACCTTTGCGGTGGTCGGGGCTTCCAAACCATCACAACATTCGATGAAAATCACGATTTTGGCGAAAAGCGTCGAATGTTGTGATGGTTTTCATTGCGGGCGAGACGGTTTTCGCTATGGACGGTGTGGTTTCGCTGCAGAACCGCCAGCCTGCCGCCTGCCAACCGCCGCCCTCGTTACGTTTTCGCTGCATTTGGGTAAAGCGCCTGCTCCAAGCCGGCGTTGCCCTGTATACTAGAGCGGTTTAACTGTTATGCGGAAGGGAGCGCCTATGGCACTCAGCGAGAAAAACGTGCGCGGCATCGCCGAGTACGCAAAGATCGCACTGACCGATGACGAGCTCGCCCAGATGACGTCCTACATGAACGACGCCGTCCAGATGCTCGAGCCCGTCCTGCAATATGACTTACCCGACGTGGAGCCCACGTTCCATCCTATCGGAAGCCTGTCCAACGTGATGGGCGATGACCTGCGCGAGCCCGAACGCGATCTGCCGCTCGACGTCGCGCTGGAAAACGCCGGCAGCGCGCGCGACCGCTACTTCCGCGTGCCGTCCATTTTGGGAGAGGGGGAGAGCGAATAATGGCGCAGAGCTTCGATTCCCTTACCGCTGCCCAGATTGCCGCGGGCGTTGCCGTCGGCGACTTTACCGCTACCGAGGTGGCCCAGGCCTCCCTTGCCGCCATCGAGGCGCGCGAGGGCGGGGTCCAGGCATTCCTGCAGGTGTCGCCCGAGCTTGCGTTCGAGGCCGCCGCGCGCGTGGATGCCGACCGTGCCGCAGGCAAGCCGCTGCCCCCGCTTGCGGGCGTGCCGCTGGCCATCAAGGACAACATGAACCTCGTGGGTACGCGCACCACCTGCGCTTCCCACATGCTCGAGAACTACCAGAGCGTCTACACCGCCACCTGCGTCCAACGCATGCTCGACGCCGGCTGCCTGCCCATGGGCAAGGCCAACATGGACGAGTTTGCCTTTGGCAGCTCCACCGAGAGCTCGGCGTTCCACCGCACCAACAACCCCTGGGATACCGAGCGCGTGCCCGGCGGCTCCTCGGGCGGCTCCGCTGCCGCCGTCGCCGCGGGTGAGGTCGCGCTCTCGCTGGGCTCGGACACCGGCGGCTCCATTCGCCAGCCGGCGTCGCTGTGCGGCGTGGTGGGCTTTAAGCCCACGTATGGCGCCGTGAGCCGCTACGGCGTGGTGGCCTTTGGCTCGTCGCTCGACCAGGTTGGCCCCTTCGGTCGTACGGTCGAGGACGTCGCGCTGGCCATGAACGCGCTTACCGGTGCGGGCCACGATCCGTACGATTGCACCAGCCAGGACTGTGCCGTCGACTTTACCGAGCACCTCAATGACAGCATCGAGGGCAAGCGCGTGGGCATCATCCCCGCGTTTATGGAGGCCGAGGGCCTGACGCCCGAGGTCAAGGCCGCTGTTCAGCGCGCCGCCCAGGAGCTGCAGAACCAGGGTGCGGAGCTGGTCGAGGTCGACCTGCCGCACCTGGACGCCGCCATTGCCGCCTACTACGTCATCGGCCCGGCCGAGGCGTTCTCCAACCTGGCCCGCTTTGACGGCATCCGCTACGGCTATCAGGAGGAGGGCTGCGCCAACCTGTCCGACCAGAGCTCGCTGTCGCGCGCCTACGGCTTTGGCGCCGAGGCCAAGCGCCGTCAGATGCTCGGCGCCTACTTGCTGAGCTCGGGCGTGTACGACAAGTATTACTACGCCGCGCAGAAGGCCCGCACGCTTATCACGCAGGACTACGATGCCGCGTATGCCAAGGTGGACACGATCCTCATGCCCGCCTCGCCGCGCACGGCCTTTAAGTTTGGCGAGATTAGCGATCCCACGCAGATGTACCTGTCCGACCTGTACACCATTTCGCTCAACATTTGCGGCAACGGTGGCATCTCGGTGCCGCTGGGCCTGGGCGAGGACAGCAAGCTGCCCGTTTCTGCCCAGCTGGTTGGTCCGGCCTTTAAGGACCGTCAGCTGCTCACGTTTGCCCGCGCCCTGGAGCGCGGCTTTGCCGATGCCGCCACGGGTGCGCCCGCGCTTTCCGTCGCGCCCGATTTTGCCGGGAAGGGAGGCGAGCTGTAATGAAGGAGCTTTCCGAGGTCCTGCAGGATTGGGAGGCCGTGATCGGCCTGGAGATCCACACCGAGCTCACCGCACTCGACACCAAGATGTTCTGCAACTGCAAGCTCAGCCACGATGACGAGCCCAACGCCAACGTGTGCCCGGTGTGCCTGGGCCTGCCCGGCGCCCTGCCGGTGCCCAACAAGCGCGCCATTGAGAGCATCGTCAAGGCCGGTCTCGCCACCAACTGCGAGATTCAGCGCCACTCGATGTTCTACCGCAAGCACTACTTCTATCCCGACATGGCCAAAAACTTCCAGACCACGCAGGGTCCGGTCGCCTTTGCCATGTATGGTCACCTGGACCTGGATGTGACCGGTCGCGGTGCCGCCGAGCGCCCCGACTGCGCGTTTGGCGAGGCCGAGGCCCAGAGCCTGGCGAGCGCTTCTGCCAACGCCGAGGGCCTGTCCACGTCCATGTCGTCGACCATGCGCGAGGGTAACCAGCGCGCCGGCCACCTGGCCAGCTACGATGCATCCAACCTGCAGATGCCCGAGCGCCGCGAGGACGGTTCCTACACGGTGCCCATCCGCATCCTGCGCATCCATATGGAGGAAGACGCCGCCAAGATGGTGCACGTGGGCGGTGCCGAGGGCCGCATTACCGCTGCGGCCGAGTCGCTCGTCGACTACAACCGCTGCGGCACGCCGTTGATTGAGCTCGTGACTGAGCCCGACCTGCGCACGCCCGAGGAGGCCCGCCTGTTTATGGAGAAGCTCCGTCGCATCTTTGTGACGCTGGGCATTTCCGACTGCTCCATGGAGAAGGGCTCCATGCGTTGCGACGGCAACGTGTCGCTGCGTCGCCGCGGCGAGACCAAGCTCGGCACCAAGACCGAGCTCAAGAACCTCAACTCGTTTAAGAGCCTGCATGATGGCCTTGCCTACGAGATCTGCCGTCAGGCCGAGGTGCTCGAGGAGGGCGGCATCATCTATCAGGAGACCCGCCACTGGGAGCCCAGCCGCAAGCGCACCGTGGTCATGCGTGTGAAGGAGACGGCCGACGACTATCGTCTGTTCCCCGATCCCGACCTGGCGCCGTTCGATCTGGACGACGAGTTTATCGACCGCTGCCGTGGCGAGATTCCCGAGCTGCCCGATGCCAAGCGCGCCCGCTTTGAGGCCGACTTTGGCATTAAGACGGCCGATGCCGAGCAGATTGCCGGCGACCCCGAGTTTGCCGAGTTCTTTGAGGCTGCCGCTGCCGGCATGGCTGGCAAGGAAGCGCAGACGGTCGCAAACCTGCTGGTCAACGAGATGATCGCCTACCTTAAGGGTGCGGGCGTGTCGCTCACCGAGTCCGGCATCGCGCCGGCTCAGGTGGCGGCTCTTGCCAAGCTGCTGGCGACCGATGCCATCAGTTCCAACCAGGCGCACGAGGTCTTTGAGGCCATGGCCCAGACCGGTGACGATCCCAACAAGATCGTCGACGAGCGCGGTATGCGTCAGGTGAGCGATGCCGGCGCGCTGCAGCCGATCGTGGACGAGGTGCTGGCAAACTGTGCCGATCAGGCGCAGCAGTATCGTGACGGCAACCAGAAGGTCATCGGCTTTTTGGTGGGCCAGTGCATGAAGGCGAGCCGCGGCAAGGGCAACCCGAAGCTCTTCAACGAGTTGCTGAGAACGTCGCTCTCGTAGCTGCGAGGCCGGGGAAGCCCCGAGTCGCCGGGGTGTTTCCTCCAAATTTCAAACAGTCCTATGCAAGACGAAGGCCACATTTAGTGGCCTTCTTTGCATGCGGAACTCATTTGGAGCAAACACCCCGGCGACCCGGGGCTTCCCCGGCCAGACGACTCGGCCGTTCGGGTCAGGTAGGCTGATAGGAAAGATGGTGACGGAGGCGCAAAATGCGCCTCCGCCTTTTCAATGTGATGAAAGTGTGGCGAAATGAGCTTAAAACTTCCGTAAATGTGATAAATGTCACGTTTTACCTAGGGTAAAATGTGGGAAATATCACGTTTACGGAAGTTTCTTTGCGGGAGGTTCGGCCATGCAGCGAGATATCATTGCCAAGCTTAACGCTTGGAAAGCGTCAGAATATCGTAAGCCGCTTATCCTTAAGGGGGCGCGCCAGGTTGGAAAGACGTGGGCGCTTAAGGAGTTCGGCCGAACCTCGTACCTCAATTTTGTGTATCTGACGCTCGAGGAGCCGTCACCTGGGGTACAGAGCGAGTACGCTCAGTTTTTCGAAGGTACGCGCGATCCTCGACGGATCATCTCAAATCTTTCCCTGGCACTTGGACAGCCTATCGAGCCCGGCGAAACGCTGCTTATTATTGATGAGATCCAGGATTGTCCTTCTGCAGTCGGCGCCCTTAAATACTTCTGTGACGAGGCCCCCGAGTATCACGTCGCATGCGCAGGGTCTTTGTTGGGCGTTCGCTTGTCCCGTGAGACCAGCGCTTTTCCGGTGGGAAAGGTCGAGTTCATGGAGATGCGCCCCATGAGCTTTTCCGAGTTTCTGAAAGCCGAGGGCGCTGCAAACTACGACGAATACCTTGGCGGCCTGGATCAGATCGAGACAGTGCCCGATTTCTTCCATGTCCGTCTCGTCGAGCATCTTCGTCGTTATTTTGCATGCGGCGGCATGCCAGAGGCTCTTGGCCGGTGGGTGGAGACGGGCGATATCGTTCAGGTCGATAAGGTGTTGTCTGATCTCTTGGATTCCTACGAGCGCGATTTTGCCAAGCATGGTGGCCGTGCGCAGTTCGCCAAGCTTTCGCAAATATGGAACTCGATTCCAGCTCAGTTGGCGCGCGAGAACAAAAAGTTCGTTTGGGGTGCGGTGCGCGAGGGGGCTCGTGCTCGAGAATACGAGGATGCTCTGGAATGGCTTGCCGATGCTGGGCTCATCACGGCGGTTCGCCTTAATGCTGCCGGTGGTGTGCCGCTCTCTGCGTACGATGACCTCAAGGCATTTAAAGTCTACTGTCTTGATGTCGGCTTGCTGCGCCGCATGGCAAGGCTGGATGCGTCCGCTTTTGCCATCTCGGATGCGCTATTTTCGGAGTTCAAAGGTTCGTTCGCCGAGAACTATGTGCTTCAGGCATTACTTTCACAGTTAGATGCTGCTCCGCGTTATTGGACAAACGAGAAGCCGAAGCACGAAGTCGATTTTTTGATTCAAGTCGGAAACGAAATCGTTCCCGTCGAGGTCAAATCGGGAGAGGTCGTTCATTCCAAGAGCCTTAAGTACTATGCCGACAAGCATGCGGAGACGACTCCATTGAGGGTCCGCTACTCACTTAAGAACCTAAAGCTCGACGACGGGGTGCTCAACATTCCGTTGTATTTGGCTGATCGATCTGTCCCTCTTATCAAAAAGGCGCTTGATTGTGCGCATCTTGACGTTTAGATCCTGGGTGAGCTGACGGGCGGCGGCTAATTAATCGCTCCGTTACGGCCAGGGAGCTTGGGCCTTAGCGATGCTTGCTTCGCCAAGCGGTGGGGGTGGTGCCGGTGTATTGTTTGAAGGCTTGGGCGAAGGCGGCTTGCTGAGGGTAGCCTAGACGCTCTGCCACCTGCGCTATCGTGAGTGCGCTATCGGCCAAAAGGTCCTGTGCTCGCTCCATACGGCGTCTGCGAATGTAGGCGCCCAGGGACTCGTCAGTTTGGGCCTTAAAGGTGGCGCATAGCTTGGAGCGGCTTGTGTAGAGCCTGTCGGCCACCTCGTTGATGCCCATACGTCTGCCTTTGTCGAGCGCGCACTCAACCATTGCCGTTGCTTCTTCGGCAATGGTTATGCTGACGCGTGTGTCTGCCGCCTGCCGCGCCTGCTTGTGGGCCGCGCGCGAACAGGCGAGCTCCGCGACCATGGTCTCCACGATGCCTTGCGTATAGACGTGTCCGCCTACGGTGCGGGCGCGGTCCTCGTTAATCTGGCGCAGCGTGCGGCAGATGGCAGACGCCGCCTCCTCGTGCCATGGCTCGGCAAACGCCTCAAAGATTCCCGCGAACTCGGTGGGATAGCGGTGCTCCAGTTCGTCAAAATATCCAGGCAAAAAGAGCACCGAGCGCGAGTGATAGAGCCGCCCTGCAAACAGTGGGCTTAACTCCTCGCCACAGTTATCTTGGATAAAGCTGCACACGGCATTGTTTGGCCACGGTCCATGCAGGGGTTTAAGGTTCGCAGGCGTTATGCCAGCCTCGGGCATGCACATGAGCGTGGGCGCGCTGACTTCGCTTACGCATGCGTACGGTTCGGGTGTGTATTCGGCCAGGTACATATCGTGCGTCGGGGTAATGAAATGCTCCATGACGATGCAGGCGGGGGAGAGAGGCATGATCCATGCGCGTCCGTGCGCCCGATCGTTTGCCACCTCGCCGGTAAAGACGGCGCCCTTGCCGGTAAGCTCCAGGCCAAACTGCTCAAACTGCGGTGCGTAGAGCTCGGTTATGTCGGTCGCTGCCCGCCGTATTTGCAAAAGCGTCCCTTTCCTTTGCAGAAACGTCCACGCCTGGCTCGATTGTATGCCTTGGCTAACACATCAATGATAAGTTCATTACGGTTAACTCTCAAGCCGTTAGAAGGGAATCTCATGGCAAAGGGATCAAAAAGGGAAGGCGGCGGTATCGGCGAGTTGCTTGCATATGCCGGCGACCGCAAATTCCTAACGTATTTGGGCATGGCTCTCTCGGCGCTCTCGCAGCTGCTGAGCTTTGGCCCGTTCGTGTGCATTTGGCTTGTCGCGCGCGATCTGATCGCCGTGGCACCTAACTGGAGCGAAGGCTGCGGCATCGCGACGTATGGCTGGTGGGCTGTTGGTTTTGCCCTGGCAAGCATCGTGGTCTATTTCGTGGGACTCATGTGCACGCACCTGTCTGCGTTTCGCTGCGCGTCCAATATTCGCAAGACTACGAGCGAGCACCTGCTTAAGCTGCCGCTTGGCTACTTTGACACGCACGCCACCGGTGAGCTGCGCCGTATCGTAGACGGATGCGCCGCCTCAACCGAGACACTGCTCGCGCACATGCTGCCCGATATCGCCGGCGCCACCGCCATGGTCGTGGGCCTACTCGTGCTGCTTTTCGCCCTCGATTGGCGCTTGGGCGCGGCATGCCTTATCTCGGTCGTCGTTTCGCTTGGCGCCATGGCCGCCATGATGGGCGGCAAGGGCGGCGAGTTTATGAAGGCCTACATGGGCGCGCTGGTCAAAATGAACAAGACCGGCACCGAATACGTACGCGGTATCCCCGTGGTCAAGGTATTCCAGCAGACGGTCTACTCCTTTAAGGCCTTCCACGATGCGATCGCCGAATACGCCGATATGGCGCAAAGCTATGCGGGCACGTTCTGCCGAGGTCCACAGGTGCTCAACCTTACCGCGCTCAATGGTCTTGTGGCATTCCTTTTGCCCGTGGCGTTGCTGTTGGCGCCGGGCGAGACGGACTTTGCACGCTTTATGACCAACTTCACGTTTTACGCGATCTTTTCGGCCGTGGTGCCGACGGCCATGACCAAGCTTATGTTTGTGGGCGAGGCGTCTCAGATGAGTGCTGATTCGCTGGCTCGCATCCGAAGCGTTATGGATTCCAAGCAGCTCTCCGTGCCCGCTCAACCCAAGCACCCCGCTGGCAGCGATGTGCGCTTTGAGGACGTGAGCTTTACCTACGAGGGTGCTGAGGCGCCTGCCGTCGATCATGTGAGCTTTAGCGTTCCCGCAGGTAGCACCCTTGCGCTTGTGGGTCCCTCGGGCGGCGGTAAGTCGACCTGCGCAAGCCTGATCCCGCGTTTTTGGGATGTTTCCTTGGGTCGTGTGCTCGTGGGCGGCGTAGACGTTCGCGACATGGATCCGCACGAGCTCATGGACCAGGTCGCCTTTGTGTTTCAGACCAACCAGCTGTTCCGCCAAACACTTGCCGATAACGTGCGCGCCTCCAAGCCTGGAGCCACTGACGACGAAGTGCGCGCGGCCCTCTCCGCGGCCCAGTGCGACGATATCGTGGCCAAGCTCCCGCAGGGCATCGACACCATGCTCGGCGCCGGCGGGGCGTACCTTTCGGGCGGCGAGGTCCAGCGCGTGGCGCTCGCCCGCGCAATCCTTAAGGACGCGCCCATCGTGGTGCTCGACGAGGCCACAGCCTTTGCCGACCCCGAGAACGAGGCGCTCATCCAGCGCGCCTTTAGCAAACTGGCGGCGGGTCGCACAGTCATTATGATCGCGCACCGGCTTTCGACCGTGGTGGGGGCCGACAAGATCGTGGTGCTCAACCAAGGTAGCGTGCAGGAGACTGGCACCCATGCCGAGCTGCTGTCCCAAAAGGGTCTATACGCCAAGATGTGGGCTGAATACGAACAGGCCGCGAGCTGGAAAATCACTGCAGCGACCGCGGATGCCGCCGTCGCGAAGGGAGGCGAGGCCTAAATGTTCGCCTCATTCCAAAAGAAGTATTTCCTATCCGATAAAGGCGTCGCCGGCGTAAAACGCGGCATTTTCTGGACCACGCTCACTAATCTCATCACCATGGCCGGCATGGGCTTTTTATTCCTGGTCATGGCCGGCTTTGTCGAGCACCTCGCCAGCGGGGCTGACCTGCCGGATGCCCTGCCGATCGTGGGCGGCCTCCTGGTCTTTTTCGTGCTGCTCTTTGCCTCTAACTGGCAGCAGTATTACTACACCTACTGCATCTTTTACGAGGAGTGCGGCAAGCAGCGTATGGAGATTGCAGAGCGCTTGCGCAAACTGCCGCTGTCGTTTTTCGGTCGTCGTGATCTGGCCGATTTAACCGAGACCATCATGGGTGACGTCCAGGCCATGGAGCACGCCTACAGCCACGTGCTTGGAGAGCTTTGGGGTGCCATCATCGCAAGCGCCATTGTCTTCGTGGCATCGCTGTTCTTTTGCTGGCAGCTGGCGATCGCGGCGTTTTGGAGCGTTCCCGTGGCCTTTGCCGTGCTGTATCTAACACGTGGCCCCATGACTCCGGTGTTCGATCGCGTGCGCGCCGAGAAGGTCAAGGTTACCGAGGCGATTCAAGAGACACTCGACTGCGTTCGCGAGATCCGCGCCACCAACCAGGAGGCCCATTATCTTGAGGGACTCAACGCCGTGATCGATGCCGAGGAGCGTGAGACCACCAAGGGCGAGCTCGCTAACGGGCTTTTGGTCAACTCCGCCTTTGTCATCCTGCGTCTGGGCGTTGCCACCACGCTGGTCACGGGTGCCGCGGTGGTCGCCTCCGGGCAGGTCGACTTTTTGGTGATGTTTGCCTTCCTGCTTATGGTGAGCCGTATCTATGCGCCCTTTGACCAGGCGTTAATGTTAATGTCCGAGCTGTTTGCCGCCGAGTCGTCTGCCAAGCGTATGCGTTCCATCATGGAAGAGCCTGTGGCGCGGGGCAGCGAGAAATTTGAGCCCGCGGGCCACGATGTGGTGTTCGATCACGTGACATTTGGCTATGGTGCGGGCGAGGACGGCCGCGCCGGCGAGAAAGTTCTTACCGATGTGAGCTTTACCGCCAAGGAAGGCGAAGTTACGGCACTGGTCGGTCCTTCGGGTTCCGGTAAGTCTACGGTGAGCCGCCTGGCCGCGCGCTTTTGGGATGCCACCGAAGGCACGGTCACCGTGGGTGGCGTGGATGTTGCGAGCATTGATCCCGAGGTGTTGCTGCGTGATTACGCTATTGTGTTCCAAGACGTGCTGCTCTTTGACGACACGGTGATGGGAAACATCCGCCTCGGGCGTCGTGACGCCACCGATGAGGAAGTGCTTGCGGCCGCGCGTGCCGCCAACTGCGACGAGTTCGTGAATCGCATGCCGCAGGGATACGACACCATGATCGGCGAGAACGGTTCCAAGCTGTCCGGCGGCGAGCGCCAGCGCATCTCTATCGCCCGTGCGCTGCTCAAAGACGCGCCTATCGTGCTGTTGGACGAGGCGACGGCGAGCTTGGATGTGGAGAACGAGACCGTGGTACAGCAGGCGCTCTCCCGTCTGCTTGCAGGCAAGACGGTTATCGTGATTGCGCATCGCATGCGTACGGTGGAAAATGCCGACACAATCGTTGTGCTCAAGGATGGTGTGGTTGCCGAGCAGGGCACTCCGGCACAGCTCAAGGCGGCAGGTGGAGAATTCGCCCGCATGGTTGCGCTGCAAAAGGAAGCGGCTGCCTGGCAGCTGTAGGAATATGACAAAGGGACTGTCCCTTTGTCATATTGAGTTCACCCCCATAGTTTCCAAAAAGTTAGCCATTGTTGACCAAATAGTTATACTAAACTATTTTCAAAAGCGTGCTCGAGCAAACTAATGAACTCGGGTGCTAAGGCACCATGCCGCGCTTGTGCGGCAAAAGGGAGAAGCAACATGAAGAAGTCGACTTTTAACACCCTGCTTGTCGGTGGCGGTTTTCTGCTTGGTACGGCCGGCATCAAGCTGCTCACCAGCGCTCCGGTAAAGAATGCCTGCGTGCAGGGCATTGCGTGCGGCATGCGCATCAAGAACGGCTACCAGGACATGGTCGAGCAGGCCAAGGCCGAGGTCGACGATATGGTTGCCGAGGCTGCCTATCTCACCCAGAGCGAGGCCGCTGCGGACAAGGCAGCCGAGTAGCACTCCCAGGCATAAACAATGAGATTCTCGATTATCAGCGAGATCCCCGGCAGGACCCGTCTTCAATTGGCGGGTCCTGTGCCAGAGAGCGATCTCGATGCACTTCTTAAGCTCAGCGGCGATATCGACGGCGTGCGCAAGGTGCGCGTCTACGGCCGCATCGGCCAGATGGCGCTCGAATACGACGAGCCGTGCCGCGATGCCGTGCTGGCCGCCGTCGGTGCGCTCGACGCCCAGGCTATTGCCGATGCAAAGACGGGTTACGTGATGCAACTCGAGCCGCGCAAGCACAAGCTCGTCATGGATCTTGCCACACTTATCGGTGCCCATTACGCACGTCGCTGGTTCTTGCCGACGCCTCTGCGTGCGGTGTTTGTCGTGGCCGGTTACATGGCATTTTTGCGCGCTGCCCTTCATGAGCTCGCGCAGCCGCGCCTGACCGTTCCCGTGCTCGACGCTTCGGCCATCGGCATTTCGTTCGTCAAGCGTGATGTCGACACCGCGGGCCAGACGATGTTCCTGCTCAACGTGGGCGAGCTGCTCGAGGACTACACCCGCGCCATGAGCGAAAACGAGCTCATCAACTCACTGCTCGATGTGCCCGACAAGGCGCAAAAGGTCGTCGGCGACACCGAGGTAAGCGTTGCCGCCACCGAGCTCGAGCCCGGCGACTTGGTCGCCGTGCGCACCGGCATGTCCATCTGCATCGACGGTGTTGTCGAGCAGGGGAGCGCTATGGTCAACCAGGCGACCCTGACCGGCGAGCCGCTGGCCGTCGAGCGCAGCGTGGGCGACGACGTGTTCGCCGGTACCGTCGTGGAAGACGGCGGCATCTTGGTGCGCGTGCGCGCCAATACGGCGCAAACCAAACTGCGCTCAATCGTCTCGCTCGTGCAGACGGCCGACTCGCTCAAGTCCGAGGGCCAGTCGCATATGGAGGACCTTGCCAACAAGATCGTCCCGTGGAACTTCCTGCTCGCGGGCCTGGTTGCGCTCACCACGCGCAGTCTCATCAAGACCTCAGCGGCGCTGATGGTCGACTACTCGTGCGCACTCAAGCTCACGGGTTCCGTTGCCGTCATGACTGCCATGAGCGATGCTGCCAAGATGGGCGTTATGGTCAAGGGCGCTAAGTACTTTGAGTCGTTTGCCAAGGCCGATACCATTGTCTTTGACAAGACCGGTACGCTGACCGAGGCCCAGCCGCGCCTAGCTTGCGTGCTCACGACCGACGGCTGGAGCGAGGACGAGGTCCTGCGCCTTTCCGCTTGCTTGGAGGAGCATTTTCCGCATCCGGTGGCGCGTGCCGTGGTCAACGCCGCCCTCGAGCGCGGGCTCGAGCACCGCGAGCGCCATGCCGCGGTCGAGTACATCGTGGCGCACGGCATCGCTTCGTCCATCGAGGGGCGTCGCGCCATTATCGGTTCGGCGCACTTTGTATTCGAGGATGAGGGCGCGCAGCTCGAGTCCGACATTAAGGAGCAAATCGAGCTCCAGATGCAGGGCCTGTCGCCGCTGTATCTGGCGGTCGATGGCAAGGTCGTCGGCGTGCTCGGCATCGAGGATCCGCTCAAGCCCGGCGTCCGTGAGGCCATCGCCGACCTACATGCGCTGGGCGTCAAGCATGTCGTTATGCTCACGGGCGATTCGGAGCGCACGGCCGAGCGCATTGCGCGCGAGGCGGGTGTCGACGAGTTTAAGGCCGAGCTGCTGCCCGAGGACAAGTACGCCTATGTGGAGCGCATTAAGGGTGAGGGGCGCCACGTTGCCATGGTGGGCGACGGCGTCAACGATTCGCCGGCACTCGGTTTGGCCGACGTGGGGCTGGCAATGGGTGGCGGAAGCGACATCGCCAAGGAGGTCGCCGATATCATCCTGACCGACACGGATCTGGCCGCGATCGTGCGTTTGCGCCGCATGAGCCAGGGTCTCATTGATCGTCTGACGAGCTCCTACTCTAAGGTGATGCTCACCAACTCGGCGCTGTTGGCATTGGGTATTACCGGCGCGATTACCCCGCAGACGTCGTCACTGCTGCACAACGGCTCGACGATTGCCTACAGTCTGGGCAACGCGAAGGCTTACCTGCGTTAGCAGACGTGTTCGCCCACGTTATCTGGCCTGCGCCCAGACGGCATCGGTGTCGTCCGAGCGCAGGCCTTTTGCGTTTGACCATGTGCTAGCTTCTCTATATAGTGTTGCTAGCAGGGCTAGCAATTGAAGGGAGCGGGATCGACGTGGGTGCTGTTAGCGGTATGGCGCAGGTGAACGTTCGCGTAGATCGCCAGGTCAAGAACCGTGCCGAGGAGGTGCTGCGGCTTTCGGGCGGGTCACTGCCCGAACTCATCAAAAAGGTGGTGGCCAAGGTCGCGCAGGGTGGCGGGCAGTGCGAGGAAGTGCTTGCGGCCGTCGACGGCCGGCGGCAGACAGTCGCGCCCGATACACCGTTCGCCGCGTCGTGGGCAGCGGCAGACCGGCTTTATGCAGATTTGGGCATCGCTACGTCGCCCGTATCCGACGATCGCGATTGGGACGCAATCTATTCCGACGCCATGGATGAGCATTATCGCCAAAAGGGGATGATCCTGTGAGTGGGGCGCCTCTCAAGATCATGGTGGACGCCAACGTATGGGTTGATTCGTTTTGCGTCGACCATGCCGAGTCGATTGCCGCGCGTGCGTTTATTGGGCAGGCGACGGAGATGGGGGCGTTGCTGTTCTTTCCGGTGCATATCGCCAAGGACGTGCTGTACGTTGTCCAGCACGAACTGAAGCGTAGCGTTCTTGCCAGCGGGGGAGCGCTCGACGAGGCATCTGCCCGTGCAATTGGCGATGCGGCGTTGGCGTTTGTTCGGAACATGACCGAAAACGCCACGGCCGTGGGTGCAGATTCGTCGGACCTTTGGTTGGCCGACAAATACTTATCGCTCCATCGCGATTACGAGGACAACTTGGTGCTCGCCGCGTGCAAGCGCGCGCAGGTCGATTACTTGGTGACCAACGATCGCAAACTGCTCGAACATGCCGATCTTGCAGCAAAGACCCCGCGCCAAATGATGCCGATTTTGGCCTTGGCCGAACGCGGCGGCGCGGCTATCGGTTGACGCGAACTGCTTGCGGGCCTCTTGGACGACGATGCGCCAAGGGACCCGCGTGTGCTATTTACAAAAGCTCGGCCTTAATGGCGGGACTTTCTGCGAGCTGCTCGGCTGCCTTTTCGTTGGAGCTGTCGAGTGCCGCCAGGCTTCGGTAGACCCACTCGTTGACCTGGGTGTTCTTGACGCCTGCGGTCTGCATAAGGGCGCCTACCTCGCGGATTGCTGCGAACAGATCGGCCTTGGGACCCGCGAGCTCGACCTCGATACCGTGGTAGGCGGCCACGCCGCGGTTCTCACTCACGTGGTCGATAAAGCCCTCGACGGTCTCAAGCTGCTGAGTGAGAGCTGCATCATCGTCAACGTCCAGCGCGACGAGTGCGTTCGATACCGTGAGGGCGGGATGTCCGCAGGGGACAAAGCCCTCGATGACATCCATAGCTTCGGTAATGGTTGAGCCCAGGCCTGCGAGGGCATTGACGAGTTGCTGCTTGGTATCCATAACGGTCCTTTCGACGGGTCAATTTTGCTTGGCGAAAATATACGTGACGCGATCGGTAACAAAAGTGCGAAGTGCGGCGCACATTGGGGTCTTCACAGCTCGTGCATAGAACAGCTGTCCGCTTTCAGAACGTGGTAAGATAACACTCCACAAGCGGGGTTCGCCCCGTATGTTCCTTGAAAAGTCGACGGTTATCGGGTGTTTGCAGGCCCGATACCATCCAGACTTTCCCAACATTCGGGGGCGACTGGTTTCGACACGATAGCTCTGAGAGAGGAAGCAAGCCGAGGTCTCCTCGCCTCGTTAAACAGGGGTACCGTCAAATTGAATTGACAACAACTCTTCTTTTGAGCCTATGGCTCTCGCTGCTTAATTTATAGCGGCGCGTCAACCCGGTGATTTCCCCGACACCGGTGCGACGTCATGTTAGGGGAATGCTCCTGCGCACGTAATCGGTATGGTGCGGGCTAAGACCGAACCGGTTAGGACGCCGCGAGCGTGTCGCTGCGCGCAAAGCGTCCGAGACAAAACCAGCGACTGAGCTTGGAGATGCCAATCAGGGGGCTTTCGTGGACCGGAGTTCGATTCTCCGCGCCTCCACCATACGTAACAGGCAGGTAGATACTTATATCTACCTGCTTTTTTATTTCCAGTTCGTACCGCGGAGAATCGAACTCTATGCAGGGCGCGAGCGTTAAGCAAACGCGAAGCGTTTGTAGCGAGTGGGCGAGGACGCCGGCAGGCGGCCGAAGCCGGCGCGGATTTGCGAAGCAAATACGCGGATTCTCCGCGCAAAGCTTCAGCCCAAAACAGATGCGATGTTATCGAATCTCAGCCGGTCATGCGCCGCATCAACGGAATCCCAAACCCGCGGAGAATCGAACTCCATGCAGGGCGCGGGCGTAAAGAAAAACGCCTCAGTGACTCAGACCGGGACACGCTTTCCCAACGTCGCCCCAGGCGGAAAATCCATCCCAGAATTCCGGCTCAGACTGGGATGCGGTTTCCGGATGACGTTTCAAGCGGAAACTGCATCCCGGAATCGACGCTCGGAATGGGATTCATTTTCCGGAAGACGCCTCAAGCGGAAACTGCAACCCGGAATCGAGCCGTAGGGCGGGACGCGCTTTCCCAACGGCAGCCCAGGCGGAAAGTTCATCCCAGAATCCGCGCTCAGACCGGGACGCACTTTCCGCTTCGCCTGCCGCCTCGAAAAACCTGCGCGCCCTCCATTCCAAAACTGGGTAGAAGAAAGCCAAAACGCAATCGCAGGAGGTCAATATGACTGCAGAAGATAAGGCAAAGAACGCCGGCAAGGTCGCGCTCGTCTTGGAGGGTGGCAGTTTTCGTGGGCAGTTTACCGCCGGCGTGCTCGACGTTCTCATGGAGGCCGGTGTCGAAATTCCGGCGGTGTACGGCGTCTCGGCCGGTGCGCTCAATGGCGTCAACTACAAGTCGCACCAGATCGGTCGCACCAACCGAGTCAATTTGACCTTCTGCAACGACAGCCGCTACATGGGCGCCGCGTCGTTTGCGTCCACGGGTTCCATCGTGGGTTACGACTTTATCTTCAACGACGTCCAGGACCGCCTGGATCCTTTTGATAACGAGACGTTCGACGCCAGCCCTATCGAGATGTACGCCGTCGCGACGGACATGCTGTTTGGAACCGCTGCCTACCTGCCGGTCAAAAGCGCCGTGCTCGACCTCGACGCCGTGCGCGCCTCGACGTCGCTGCCGCTGGTGACGCCGCCGGTCGAGATCGACGGGCACAAATACGTCGACGGCGGCGTAGCCGATTCGGTTCCTATCGAGCATGTGCTGGAGGAGGCCGGCTTCGAGCGCGCGGTCGTCATCGTCACCCAGGACCGCTCGTATGAGAAAAAGCCCTACGAGTTTTTGCCGGCGGCGCGTGCGCGCTATGCCGACTACCCCTATCTGCTCGAGGCTATCGAGACGCGCCACGACCGCTATAACCTCCAGCGCATGCACCTGTGGAAGTATGAGCGCGAGGGCCGCGCGCTGGTCATCGCTCCGCAAAAGCCGGTCGAGGTCGGCCATGTCGAGCATGATCCGGCCAAGCTTCTCGACCTGTATATCCAGGGCCGCCAGGAGGCAAAGCGCTTGCTGGGAGATATTGAGGCATTTGTCGAGCGCTAGCGCTGCAACGTCACGGCTCGTGGATGACATGTGCAGAAACTCTGGTCGGAGCCAAAATACCTGTTGACTCGTACGGCGAGCGGGGTAATATGGACGGGTTACTTGCAGAGCCCCGTGAATCTCTGTAACAACACGTACTGTACATGGAGGAGTCTAAGTGATTTCGAAATCGACTCACTACGCCAAGCAGGGCGAGGTCCAGCGCAACTGGGTTCTCGTCGACGCCGATGGTGCTGTCCTGGGCCGTCTTGCCACCCAGATCGCAATGATCCTGCGCGGTAAGAACAAGCCCCAGTTCACGCCCAACAGCGACTGCGGCGACTTCGTTGTCGTCATCAACGCCGATAAGGTCCAGCTTACCGGTAACAAAGCCGACACGAAGATCTATTATCGCCACAGCGGCTACAACGGCGGCCTCAAGGCTGAGAGCTTCCGCCAGGCTATGGAGAAGCACCCGGAGAAGGTCATCGAGCGCGCCGTTCGCGGTATGCTGCCCAAGACCACCCTCGGCCGTGCCCAGATGACCAAGCTTAAGGTCTACGCTGGTGCCGAGCATCCGCACGCTGCCCAGAACCCCACGAAGATTGAGCTGGAGGCTTAAAGATGGCTGAGAACACCGTTGTCTACCAGGGTACCGGCCGTCGTAAGAACGCCGTCGCCCGCGTCCGTCTCGTCCCCGGCACCGGCAAGGTGACCATCAACAAGCGTGACGCCGAGCAGTATTTCGGCCGTCATCAGCTCGTTGAGAACGCCCTTGCTCCCTTCAAGGTGACCGACACCGCCGGTCAGTTCGACGTCATCGCTCTGTGCGATGGCGGCGGCATCTCCGGTCAGTCCGGCGCTCTGCGCCTGGGCATCGCCCGCGCTCTTCTGAACGCTGGCGACTACCGTGCTGACCTCAAGAAGGCCGGTTTCCTTACGCGCGATGCTCGCGTGGTCGAGCGCAAGAAGTACGGCCTCAAGAAGGCCCGCCGCGCTCCCCAGTTCTCCAAGCGCTAAGGTTTTATCTCCTTTCGAGATACAATGTACAAGCGGGGCCTGCCGATTCCTCGGCGGGTCCCGCTTTTCTTTTTCGACTAGGGTGGGCGGTTGCATATCGCCTGCTAGGGAAGGAGCGATCCTATGCCCCAGAACATCTTCGGTACCGACGGCGTCCGTGGCGTCGCCAATGCCGACCTCTCGTGCGACCTCGCGTTTCGCCTGGGCCGCGCGGCGACCAAGTTCCTTGGTCCGGATATCTGTGTCGGCCGCGACACGCGTCTTTCGGGCACCATGCTCGAGAGCGCTCTGACCGCCGGCATCATGGCCGAGGGCGGCCGTCCGCACTGCTGCGGCGTCATCCCCACGCCTGCCGTGGCGCTGCTCACCGTTCAGAACGAGCTCGACGGCGGCATCGTCATCTCTGCTTCGCATAATCCGCCGGAGTTCAACGGCATCAAGTTCTTTAGCCGCAAGGGCATGAAGCTTCCCGACGCGGTCGAGGAAGAGATCAGCGCCTGGGTCATGTCCGAGGAAGCCATGGCTGCCGACACGCTGCCGACCGGTGCCGGCGTGGGCCACATCATCAAGATGAAAGACGCCCGCAAGGCATACGTCGACCACGCCATCGATACGCTTGATGGCCTGAGGCTCGATGGCCTGGTCGTTGCCGTCGACTGCGGCCATGGAGCCTCTTGCCAGACCACGCCCGCCGCGCTGCAGCGCCTGGGTGCCACGGTCCATGCCATCAACACCGATTATTGTGGCACTGACATTAACGTTGAGTGCGGCTCCACTCACCTTGAGCCCCTGCGCGAGCTCGTGCTGCGCACCCACGCCGATATCGGCCTGGCCCACGACGGCGACGCCGACCGCGTGCTGTTCGTCGACGGCGAGGGCAATGAGATCGACGGTGACTACATCCTGGCTATCTGCGGTTCTGACCTTGCCGCTCGCGGCAAACTCGCCAACTCCGAGATCGTCTCGACCGTCATGTGCAACCTTGGCTTCTCCATCGCTATGAAGGAGCAGGGCTTCGAGATGGTTCAGACCGCCGTGGGCGACCGCTACGTTCTGGAGCGTATGCTCGCGGACGGCGCCGTCATCGGCGGCGAGCAGTCCGGCCACATCATCTTCCTGGAGCACAACACCACCGGTGACGGTCTGGTGACGGCTCTGCAGCTGCTGGCCGTGCTCAAGCGCACCGGTCGTACCCTCACCGATCTTGCCGGCATCATGAAGAAGTATCCGCAGGTGCTCGTCAACGTGCATTCGGACAACAAGGCCGGCCTGGACGATTGCCAGCCCATCTGGGATGCTGTCGCTGCTGCCGAGAAGGAGCTTGACGGCCGCGGCCGCATTCTGGTGCGCCCGAGTGGTACCGAGCCGCTGGTCCGCGTGATGGCCGAGGCCGAGACGCACGAGCTGACCCAGCGCGTTGTTGACGACATCGTCGAGGTTGTCAAGCGCGAACTTCCCTAATGGTCAAAAACGAGTGCCAAGTGGTAAACTGTTAAGGCTATTTTGGTCGATTGGTATGTCCGAGGGGGAGCATGTTCACTAAAGTCCTAAGGTCTTTTGGTATGCGTGGTCGAGTCCTTACGCTGGATGCTCCCATCTCGGGCGACGTCATTCCGCTTTCCGAGGTAAACGACCAGACATTTGCCACCGGCCTTTTGGGCCAGGGCGTGGCGATTCAGCCTACCGGCACGCGTGTGATTGCACCGGCTGATGCCAAGGTCGAGGCCATTTTTCCCACGGGACACGCTGTTGCGCTTAACACGGTCGATGGCTTGGACGTGCTCATCCACGTTGGTTTGGACACTGTTCAGCTTGAGGGCAAGCACTTTACCGTACATGCGCAAGTGGGTGACATCGTCCATAAGGGCGATGTGCTCATTGAGTTCGATCGCGAGGCAATTGCTGCCGAGGGCTACGATGTGACGGTTCCCATCTTGGTGTGCAACTCCGTTGAGTTCTCGAGCATCAAGGGCTCCGTTGGCGTGCATGTCGAAGAGATGGACCAGCTCATCGTTGCTCGCGAGCGCTAGCAAGTGCACGTGGCCATTAGCCTACAATTCAAACACGTTTATGGAGGGCGCCCTTGAAAGAGGACGCCCTCCGTGGCAAGATGGGATTTGTCCGAAGCTAAAAGGCTTCGGGTCACCGTGGACGGGCAGGGGCCTCGACGCGGCTAGACACGAGACACATACATTACGCGACCTCGCCCTGGTGGCCGCACACGTTGGTTGCGGCCGACGCGGGCCGCGGGCAAGTGCTTGTAAGGGGAGCCTTGCCTCTCTTGTACGAGAAAGGACGCGTAATGAAGATCATTAAAGCTAAAGACTACGAGGATATGAGCCGCAAGGCCGCCAATATCATCTCGGCGCAGGTTATCCTCAAGCCCGACTGTGTGCTGGGCCTTGCCACCGGCTCCACCCCGATCGGTGCCTACAAGCAGCTCGCTGCTTGGTACGAGAAGGGCGACGTCGACTTTGCCGAGGTCAGCACCTACAACCTGGACGAGTATCGCGGCCTTTCGCACGACGATCCCCAGAGCTATCACTACTTCATGCGTGAGAACTTCTTCGATCACATCAACATCGACCTGAACAACACGCATGTGCCCGACGGTTCCAACCCCGATGCCGCCGCTGCCTGCTCCGAGTACGACAAGATCGTCGCCGCCGCCGGTTACCCGGATCTGCAGCTGCTCGGCATTGGCAACAACGGCCACATCGGCTTCAACGAGCCCGATGACCACTTCTCCAAGGGCACGCACTGTGTCGACCTCACCGAGAGCACCATTCAGGCCAACAGCCGCCTGTTCGACAGCATCGACGACGTTCCCCGTCAGGCCTACACCATGGGTACCCAGACCATCATGTATGCCCGCATGATCCTGGTCGTCGCCAACGGCGAGGCCAAGGCTCAGGCCGTGCATGACATGTGCTATGGTCCGGTTACGCCCGCGTGCCCGGCTTCGATCCTGCAGCTGCACACCAACTGCGTTGTCGTTGCCGACGAGGCCGCCCTTTCGCTCTGCGAGTAGCGCGAATCCTGCACCTCGACATAGCCTTGCCTAAGGCCTCCGCTTTGCGGGGGCCTTTTTGCTATCCCTTTCCGCCCGCTTGACCAAAATCTTGCCGCAAGCTTGGCGAATGCCGGATGTCAAACAGCTTGATTCATTCCATACCAGATTCTATGCAAAAATGCCACTAAAAGGTCGTAGACGGTAGCGGGTGCTAGGCGAGTTGAATGACATGGCTGAACCTTGTTCATTTGCGTTACACTGCCGCTTAGATGGGACAAGCTGACAAGCTCATTTACCTGCTTAAAGACCGATTAGTCGGGGGATTAATAAGAATCGGCCCTCGCTGTACAAAAACTTGCCGCTTGCGTACCAAAAGACAACCTAAAACACAAGGTCGCTCTATTCATAGCGCGGCTTGTATGGTCTTGCGGCTACAGTGTCCATACGGTCGAGTTGAGGAGCGGGCATGGTAAACGATTTGGGCAGTATGGACGACCTCGAGCTGATGCCGCTGGGCGGTGGCTATATGGTGCGACGCGAACGCTTGATGAATGAGCTTCTCGCCAAGGGCCGAAAGGCCGGCATCGTGGTTCTTTATGCGCCCGACGGGTTTGGGAAGACCTCGGTGCTGCTGCAGTACACCCATGAGGTTAAATGCGACCCGACGCGAGGCCCCGTGCGGATTATCGAGGCCGATCGCGCCACTGGGCGCGAGGTGTTTATGCAGCTCGAGGTGGTTACCGAAGAACTCAAAGACAAACCGCACTCCCTTATCGCGATTGATAATGTGCCAAACCTCGATCAGCACGATACCGAAGACCTCATCGACAGGATTCGCGGCCTGCGCGCCATGGGGGTAGGGGTCTTTATCTCCTGCCGTCCTTCAAATCGTCAGCTGATTCATGGGCTGGGCGATTCGGTTAAGATCAATGCGCAGATGCTCAAGGTGCATGCCTATGAGTATTCGGCGTGGGCATCGGCGTTTTCGATCAGCACATCGCTCGACTTTTATCAGCTCACGCAGGGCGTGCCCGAGCTCGTTTCGGCATTGCAGACGGGTCTGTATGGCCAAGGCGACGTAGCCGGTCTGCTCGAAAACGAGATTGTCAACGTATATGGCGCGGCACTTGTCGATCTGGCTTCGCTCGACAATAATGCGCTGTTTTGCGTGGCATGTCTCATGATTTTGATGGGCGAGGGCAATATCGCAGAACTCGAGGCTTGTGGGGTGAGGCTGTCGATGGTCGACCAGTCCTACTTTGTACGCGACTATCCGATCTTTGGCTTGGATCCCGCCGAGCGGAGTTTTACGTGTCTGGGCACGGAGGATAACGGACGCTTGCGTTTGCGTAAGTTGGTGGCCGAGGTTCGCCCCGAACTTGTTCCGAGGGCGGCCCGGATTTTGCTTAAGGCGGGCCGATGCGATGCGGCGATGGGCCTGGCGGACGCCTTTTTGGACCGTGATGCGGTCCTTGAACTTGCTGGGCAGTATGGGGTCGATCTTGCTCTGACGGGGCACGGGGCCGATATCTGCCGAGCAGCGCTGGGCACGATCGATGCCGACGATCCGGCTCCAGAGCCAACGCCTGCCGAGGCGCTTGGCGTTTATCTGGCAGCGGTCAGCGTGTCCAATACAAAGCTCGCTCGCTATATGGCATCGGTTATCGAGCGCGGGGGCGAACGGGCGGCCTGCGAAATAGACCCTGTTTCATGGAGGGTGGCCCAGACACTGACGGCTGTTTGCTATGGGGACAACGGGCTTGGGCTTCCTACGAACCTGGCCGTGCCAGAAATCGAGACATCCCATACCGCACTCGATATGTTGTCTGCGCATATCGAGGTCAAGCGCTGCCTGACCGAGCGGGGAGATGACGGCGGCGTTCTACAGCAGCTCAAAACGAGCAAGGCCTACGACTGCGAGCTCGACATCGCGGGGATTGTTATACGGGCCGATAGCATGCTGGTGGAGCTCTTTGACGGGTCGTTTACGGGAACCGACGAGCGCGACGACGAGATGACGGTGGTGCGGAAGGCGCTCGACGTGCGTGGGCTTAAGGCGATGGCTACCTGGGTGCGCATGGTGTTGGCGGCACGGCGGCTCCTTTCCGGCCTGCCGGTAACCGACGACGCGGCGTTCAACGAGCTCGATCGTTTTGCCGTGCGCATGCGCGACAACCAGATTCAGCTGTTTGGCCTGTTGCTAGAAGGCTGGCAGTCGCTGGCAGAGGGACGGCCGGTTAATGCAAAGTTCCGTGCGGTCCAAGTGCTCAAACTTGCCGAGGAGTCGATTGCGTACATGCGCGATAACGCATTGCTGCTGGAGCGCGCGGCGTATCTGCGTAACACCTCGATGGTTTCGGTACGCGAGGAAGCGGAGTTGCTCGATATAAGCCAGACGCAGGTTGGTGGAGCGGAGGCCTGGATGGTGGCGCTGCATTTGGCCTGTGCGGGCCGAGACAGCGATCTTGCGGCCTGGATGTCCATGAATCGTGCGGGGATTCTGGAGCCATCGTATCGGCTCTTTGCGCGCCTTGCCATGCATTGTCTGGGCGAGCCGGCGACCAGAATTCGCAAGAAGCTTCCCGTGCGCGAGCTGTCGCGGTACTCGCTGCGCGACGATTTGGAAGGGGAGGGCGAGCGCCTGTTCCAGGCCGGCGAGGTTGAAGCCGTTGATACCATCGACCATATCGAGATTCGCATGTTTGGTGCGTTTCGCGCCGAGCGCGACGGGTTTCCCATCACGGACAAAATGTGGCGCCGCAAGAAGGCGGCGACACTTGCCGAGCGGCTTGCACTGGGCATGGATGCGCTCGTCGATCGTGAGACGCTGGCCATGGAGCTGTGGCCCCATGCCGAGTTCAATAGCGCCCGCAATAACCTGTACTCGACGATATCGCGCTTGCGGTCGGCTTTGGGACCGACGCCGGATGGCAAGTCGTGTGTGCTCATCCAAAATGAATGCATCGGACTCAACGGCGACTACGTCAAGACCGATGTACGGCTGTTTGACCAGATAAGCCGCGAGGTTTTGGGAAATCGCACGGGTGCGCGCGGGCCCCATTTAGTTGAGCTGTGCCTTAAGATTGAGCAGCTTTATGCCGGACCGTTGTATGTTCCCAATGGCTGTAACCCCACCTACTTTTTGCGTATGCGACGCATTATGCAGTCAAAGTACATCGATTGCATGATTAAGGGAGCAAATGCCGCCCTAGAAGAAAACGACCTGCAGTCGGCGATTTGGCTGGCGGAGTCGGGGCTTCGGCAGGAAACGGCGCGTGAGGATATGGTGCGCTGCGCCATGCGCGTCTACAGTGCGGCGGGGCGGCGGCGCGATATCGTCGAGCTGTACAGCGGGCATATGCACCACCTGAGGGAGCAGGTCAATGGCGTGCCCGAGCCCGAGACGCGGCGTCTATACGAGCGCTTGGTGGAGGGGCGGCTCGACCGCGTGCTGGTCGAGCGATAAAAAACGGGCGCCCGAAGTACTTGGGCACCCGTAAGCTTGCTATGTGTTGGCTCGCCGGATCATTGGCTCTTAGACGAGCTTGATCTTCTCGATATCCTTGCGCGAGGACTCGCGATACAGCGAGAACTTGCGGCCGATGACCTGGACGACCTCGGCGTGGCAGCGCTCGGCGAGCTCTTCGGCGGCTTCGCGGGCGGAAAGACTGGAGCCATCGAGCACGGAGCACTTAACGAGTTCGTGCTTCTCCAGGTAGGCGACCGTCTGCTCGACGGTGCCCTCGTTGACATCGGACTTACCGATGATGATGGCGGGGTTGAGATGATGGGCCATGCTGCAAAGTTGCTTGACCTGGGCTCCTGTCAGTGCCATGGGTTCTCGCTTTCTATGTATGGGGCGCCCCGCGACGGGGCCTTAATCTACGTGAGCTGTCCCACGATAGCGCAGGAACGGCGCGGTGTGGAGCGCGTTTGCCCAGTTCAAAAAGAATGCGGATGCCGAGGTGATGGGCAGTGCGGGCTGTGAACGGGCTACGAGCGGGATTCAGAGACCGGTTCCCATGCAATAAACGCCCAGCGAACCTTACGGATATGGTCGAGCATATAGCGCCCCTGCGGCACGCCCTTGGAGCCCGGCTCGCCGGCATGGGGGTTTTCGATCATGTGCTGAGCGATATAGTCGCGCAGGCGGTCGATCTTATCCTCGTTGCCATGCTCGAGCATACGGGAAAAATCCGCCACGCCTGCCTCAAGGCTATCGAAGGTATCGCGACGAGGCGATTCAAAGTATGTAACCTGCGGCAACGCACCCATCTGAATGAGGATGTTGAAGGCGTACACAAAGCCATTGCTGCAGGTAACCGAGGCGCCGATAGCGTTCATCAAGTGCAGATCATAGCGCGGGCTGGAGTTGGCGACCATCGTGACAGCACAACGCCGACGAGCCGTACGGTCGAGCTTGGCAAGCGCACCTTTTAGATCGGTCGTCGTAACTGACCGACTGGCAAAGGCAACATCCACCGCTTTCGCGACCGGTCCAACCAAATCCCAATCATCATCCCAAGCAAGCTCAAGCGGCGTAATGCGATTCTCGAGCCCATAGTACTCAATGCCAGCATCAAGCGTGCCCAACATGGCAGGGGAAAAGTCAGCAGCAATCACAGGATGCCCAGCCTGAGCAAGCGGAATAGCAATCGACCCAGCCCCACACCCCATATCAAGCACCGATTCACCAGGCTTTAACGCCAACAGCTTCATAAAGTCCCGGGCATACGGGGCAGTCTCCAACGGCCGAAAATGCCGAGCCCGCTTATCCCACTCAAAAGAATCATCAGCCCGCCGCCGATCAGCTTGCAGACGCATCCATTCGCCATTCCAATCAGCAGAAAGCAGCTCAGAACGATTCTCCCCATCAACCACGGGCCAACCTCCTAGCAACAAAAAAGCGACTCCTCCCAAAAGAAGAGCCGCAACAAGCATATATCAGAAAGAACCGATCCAACGCCAAACCGCCATACCAGCAAAGTAGGGCAGAAGCGAAGCGACTGCCAAAGGGATAGAACCCAACCGAGGTCCCGTTGTGCGGGAGCCCCGCCGCCGGGCGGCAGACATATAAGGTCGATCGCGAGTTCCGCACGAGCCGGAGAGCACTTAATGTGCTCTCCGTGCGAGTCAGGACTGTCCGAGCAGGCGACCTTATATGTCTGCCGCCCGGCGGCGGGGCTCCTCGCCCGAACCCCTCAGCTAGTTCTTCAGCGAGTTCAGCGGCGCCGGGAAGCGTCCACCGCGATGGGCAAGCACGGTGCCGGCGTTGGGGTTCACCGGCATGATGGGCGCACGGCCGAACAGGCCGCCGTACTCGACGCAGTCACCCACGCCCTTGCCGATGGCGGGAATCACGCGGACGGCCGTGGTCTTGTTGTTGATGACGCCGATGGCCATCTCGTCGGCGATGATGCCGGCGATGGTCTCGACCGGGGTGTCGCCGGGGATGGCGATCATGTCCAGGCCAACGGAGCACACGCAGGTCATGGCCTCGAGCTTCTCGAGCGAAAGCGCGCCGGCCTCGACGGCGGCGATCATGCCGGCGTCCTCGGACACGGGGATGAAAGCGCCCGAGAGACCGCCCACGCTGGAGCTGGCCATGACGCCGCCCTTCTTGACGGCATCGTTGAGCATGGCGAGCGCGCAGGTCGTGCCCGGGCCACCGCAGGTGCCCACGCCGATGATCTCGAGGATGCGGGCGACGGAGTCGCCGATGGCAGGCGTGGGAGCCAGCGACAGGTCGACAATGCCCTTCTCGACACCCAGACGATGGGCGGCCTCGCGGCTCATGAGCTCGCCGGCACGGGTGATCTTAAAGGCGGTCTGCTTAATCTTCTCGGCGACTTCCATCATCGATGCGGAATCGGGCAGCGTCTCCAGGGCTGCGGCCATAACGCCGGGGCCCGAGACGCCTACGTTGATGACGGCGTCGGCCTCGCCACCGCCGTGGACGGCGCCCGCCATAAACGGGGAGTCCTCGACCATGTTGGCAAAGCAGACAAACTTGGAAGCGCCGACGGAATCCTGGTCGGCCGTGAGTTTAGCGGCATCGATGATGGTCTGGGCGGCCATGAGCACGGCATCCATGTTGATGCCGGCGCGCAGGCTGGCGACGTTGACGCTGGAGCAGACGCGGCTGGTGGCGGCGAGCGCCTGCGGGATGGACTGGATAACGCGGCGGTCGGCGTCGCCGATGCCCTTCTGGACGAGCGCTGAGAAACCGCCCAGGTAATCGATGCCGAGGGTCTCGGCCGCGCGGTCGAGGGCGTGCGCGATGGGGGTGAGGTCCTCATCCTTGCAGCATGCGGCGATTTGTGCCACCGGGGTGACGGAAACGCGCTTGTTGACGATGGGGATACCGTACTCGCGCTCGAGGTTCTCAGCGGTCTCGACCAGATGCTCAGCCGTGTGCGTCACGTGGTCGTAGATCTTCGTGCACATGCGGTCGAGGTTCTCGTCGCCGCAACCCATGAGCGAAACACCCATGGTGATGGTCCTGATGTCGAGGTTCTGCTCCTCAACCATGCCGCGGGTTTCCGCGATTTCTGCGGGCGTGATCGCCATCCTTGCGCTCCTATCTGCCAAAACGAGCATAGTCCTTTCTATTCTAACGTGCCGCACGTGCCAAGTGGCGCGTGCGGCACGTTTTGGTGCTCGGTTGTTTCCGTTGTGTTACTGCCCAAAGACCTCTTCGGCGATACGAGCGCTTTCGGCGGCGTCCTTGGCGTAGTAGTCCGCGCCGATCTGCTTGGCGTATTCGGGGGTGAGCACGGCGCCGCCCACGATGATCTTGACGCCCGGAACCTCGGCATGGAGCAACTTGATGGTCTCCTCCATGGCGACGACCGTGGTGGTCATAAGCGCCGAGAGGCCAACGAGCTTAATGTCGCGCTCCTTGACGGTTTTGAGCACCTCCTGCGGATCGACGTCGCGACCCAGATCAAAGACGGTGTAGCCGTAGTTATCGAGCAGCATCTTGACGATGTTTTTACCGATGTCGTGGATGTCGCCCTTGACGGTGGCCACGCAGATCTTGCCCTTGTCGGCAATCTCGCCGGCGGGCATCAGGCGCTTGATGGTGTCGAAGCCCACGCGCGCGGCCTCGGCCGAGGCCATGAGCTGCGGCAAGAAGAACTTGCCCTGGTCAAAGAGGACGCCAACCTCGTCGAGGGCGGGGATAAAGTGATTGTTGATGAGGTCCATGGCGTCGTGATCTGCCAGCAGACGCTCGGTCTCGGCCGCGATCTCGCCTTTGCGGCCCGAGACGACCATGCGACGGATAGGGTCATCGTTGCCGTCGGTGCTGGTGACACCAGCGGCGGGTGCGGCGTCGGTCGGGGCGGCCTGGGCGGCTGCCGGGTTTGCGGCGATCTTGTACGGATCGGTCCAGCCGGCGTAGCGCTCGATATATCCGGTCGAGCCCTCGTCCTCAACGCTCAGCACGCGATAGCTGTAGACGGTATCCATAAAGCGCTTGGAACCCGGGTTCATGATGGGGGCGTCCAGACCTGCGCCAAAGGCGGCGGCCAAAAAGACCGAACCCAGCAGCGGACGGGCGGGCAGGCCAAAGCTGATGTTCGACACGCCGAGCGCGCATTTGACGCCCAGGCGCTCCTTGCACATAGACATGGCGCGCAGGATCTGCTCAGCCTGGCGCTGGTTGGTCGAGGCTGTCATGACCAGACAGTCGATGAGGATGCGGTCCGGGCCGATGCCGTAACGGGCGGCTTCGGCCACAATGCGCTCGGCGATGCTATAGCGTGCCTCGGCGGTATCCGGGATGCCGCCCTCGTCGAGCGTGAGGCCGACGACGTTGGTGCCGTAGTGGGCGACCAGCGGGAAGATCTCGTCCATGATCTGCTGTTTGCCATTGACCGAGTTGATGATGGGCTTGCCGGCGTAGCGACGCACGGCGGCCTCGACGGCGGCGGGGTCGGTGGAGTCGATCTGCAGCGGCAGCAGCGTGGAACCTTGGAGCTGCTCGGTCGCTTGCTGGATGACCTTGACCTCGTCGATCTCGGGCAGGCCCACGTTGACGTCCAGGATGTCGGCGCCCTGCTCCTGTTGGCTGATGCCCTGGCTCACGACGTAGTCCAGGTCGCCGTCGCGTAGGGCCTGCTGCAGGCGCTTTTTGCCGGTGGGGTTGATGCGCTCGCCGATGACGGCGATCTTGTGGCCGTCGCAGGGGAGGTCCACGACCGTCTGGGCGCTCGTGACCGACATGCTGGGCTTGCGGTGACGCGGGCTGGGCGTGTGGTTGTCGATGAGGGTGCGAAGTGCCGCCATGTGCGCCGGCGTGGTTCCGCAGCATCCGCCGACGACGCTCACGCCGTCCTCGATCATGCCGGCGACGGCCTCGGCGTACTCGGGCGCCTGGATATCAAAGACGGTATTGCCGTCATCGTCCACGTGGGGCAGTCCCGCATTGGCCTGCACCATAACGGGCTTGTCGGTGACGGTGAGCATACGCGCAGCGAGTCCTCGGAGCTCGGCCGGGCCCTGGCTGCAGTTGATGCCAAGGACGTCGGCGCCGATGGCGTCGAGAGTGATGGCGGCGACCTCGGGGCTCGTGCCCAAGAAGGTGCGGCCGTCTTCCTCAAAGGTCATGGTGGCAAAGACGGGCAGGTTGGAGTTCTCGCGGCAGGCGAGGACTGCCGCCTTGATCTCGGCAAGATCGGTCATAGTCTCGATAATAAAGAGGTCGACGTCCGCAGCGACGCCGGCGCGCACTTCCTCGGCAAAGAGGTCGTAGGCCTCGTCAAAGCTGAGGGTGCCCAGGGGGCGCAGCAGGGCGCCGATGGGGCCGATGTCGCCGGCGACGTAGCGGGCGCCGGCCTCACGGGCGCAGGCGACAGCGGCGGCAAAGACGTCTGCCACGGTGGCGGCTCCGTCGAGCTTGTGGGCGTTGGCGCCAAAGGTGTTGGCGGTGATCACGTCGCAGCCGGCCTCGACGTATTGGCGCTGAATGTCGGTAATGACCTGGGGCTCCTCAAAGTTGAGCAGCTCGGGCAGGGCGCCGGCCTTCATGCCGGACGCCTGCAGCATGGTGCCCATGCCGCCGTCAAACAGCAGGTGTCCCGTGCCCTCGATGGCGGCACGCAGGCGGTCATCCTTAATGCGAAGGTCGTCGATCGTGCGCGTCTTGTATGCAGCGCCATTACGGCGTGCGGCATCAACGGGTGCCGCCAGCGCGGCGCCGTCCAGATCATGAGTGATAAGCGGAGTAAACATCGATGGCTCCTAATGGCTGGAATAGCAGGTGGTGTGGGCGGCACGGAAGCGGCAGTGCTCGCGCATGCGGCAGATACTGCAGGTGGGGCGACTCTGGGCGTCGTGGACTTCGCCGTCGAACAGACCAATCACGGCGGTCACGCTCTTGGTGGGCATGAGCAGGCTGGTGGGGGTGACGGTAAGCCCGATGAGCCGTGTGGCGTTGAGCGCATCCACGATCGAGCGCTGGGCAGAGAGCGGGCAGTCGCCATAGCCGGGACTGAAGCGCCAGTTGCCGGCGAGCCCGTGTGCGGCGGCCGCAGCTTTGACCTGCTGGTCCATCTGCTCGACGGCGGCCTCCACATAGGCAGAGCATGCGGCGTCGAGCACGGCGCCTTCCAGGGGTTGCTGGGCTCCGGTGGTTCGCAGACGGCGTTCGGCAGACATCCCGAGGGTACAGGCCATGAGCGCCGCCAGGCGGGCGTCCTTAAGGTGGCGATAGATATCACGACCCCGCAGCTCAACATTGGTGCCAACCAAGCGGATGCAGGGCTCGCCCTGCTCGTCGACGCCTGCGGCATCGACGGCAAACACGCGTCGCACGCCGCGGGGCTCGATATCCAGCTCTAGGCGCTCGACTACAAGCTCAATTCGTCGTGACAGCTCGGGCTCAATCTGCTGGCCGCCGTAGCCCAGATACCGCAGCATCTCGGCACGGTCGACACGAGGGTGGTGGGCAGCGTCGATACGATAAAGCGCCGGCGACGCAAGGTCGGCCGGCACTTCAACAACGGTTGTATCGACGTGCGGTTTTTCCATTACCCCAGGCGCTCCATAATGGTCGCGGCGATTGCAGGACGGTTCATAGTGTACAGGTGCAGACCGTCGGCACCGTGCTCCTTAAGGTCGCAAAGCTGACGAGCAGCATAATCTACACCGGCTGCCTGCAGGCTCTCGGGGTCGTTCTCGTACTTGGCGAGGATCTTGATGACGGGGGAGGGCAGCGACGCGCCGCACATAAAGACCATGCGGCTGATCTGCGACTTGCCCATAAACGGCATGATGCCCGCGGTAATGGGCACGGTGATGCCGGCCTTGTCGGCAAGCTCGCGGAAGCGATAGAAGCACTCGTTATCAAAGAAGAGCTGTGTCACAAAGAAGCTCGCGCCGGCGTCTTGCTTTTGCTTGAGGTGCTCGACCGAGAGGTTGAGATCCTCGCAGGCAATGTGGCCTTCGGGGTAGGCTGCGGCGCCCACGCAAAAGCCGGCGTCGACGAGCTCGGGGATGAGGTCGCGGGCGTAGGCGTAGTCCGAGGCGGGTTTGTCGTCCTCGGTCGCGCCAGCGGGAAGATCACCACGCAGGGCCAGGATGTTTTCAACGCCGGCGGTGCGATACTCGTCGATCTTGGCGGCGATATCGGCGTGCGAGCGGCCCACACAGGTAAGGTGTGCCACCGAGGGTGTATCGAATTCGCTCGTAATCATATGCGCGATGGGGGCGGTGGTGGCGCCGTTGCCCGAGCCGCCGGCCGAGCAGGTGACCGAGACAAAGCTCGGCGAAAGCTTGCACAGATTGCCTGCCACCTCGCGAGCCGTGTCGAGGGTAAGCTCGCCCTTGGGCGGGAACATCTCAAACGAAACGGGTGCGGTGCCCTGGGATGCTGCCTGCTTAAAAACCTCGTCGACGCGCATATCGTGCTCCTTTAGATACGTAATAGTGTGATGTGTTGTAAGGATTCTACAGCACCACTGTGTCACGGTGGAGTTTCACTCGCTATTTGGGGATACCAATCGAAAATGCTTTGCTATCGGCATTTCCTATAACAGAGCGGTCAATCTAGGATGGGGCTATAAAGACTGGTATCTGATGCGAAATACCAGTTAATAGAGCCCCATCCCAAATTGACTACCCTTAAACTATGAGGAGAGGTCTGCAATTTATACAGTTGATTGGCCATTAAGGGCGGCAGCGCCGCTGTGATGCGGTAACCTCATTGATTGGTTTCGCGACAGCAACATAACGGTAATGTCGCGGAAACACGGCGAGCCTAAGCTATGACTCGTTCGTTAGTAATCAACACCGCTTCTCACGCGGTGCCGATACGAAGGGAGTTCCGTATGGCCGATCTTACTGACCGCTTCGGGACCATGGTGTTCTCTGAGGAAGTCATGAAGGACTACCTCCCCAAGGACATTTGGAAGCGCCTTGCTGCAACCCTCGAGGGCGGTGAGCCGCTCGACCTGGATGTGGCCAACGCTGTTGCCCACGCCATGAAGGTCTGGGCCATCTCCAAGGGCGCGACGCACTACGCACACTGGTTCCAGCCGCTTTCGGGCATTACTTCCGAGAAGCACGACAGCTTCCTGGAGCCCAACCACGACGGCACCGCTATTACCAAGTTTACGGGCAAGAACCTCATCCAGGGCGAGCCCGATGCCTCCAGCTTCCCCAACGGCGGCTTGCGTGCCACCTTCGAGGCCCGTGGCTACACCGCCTGGGATCCCACCAGCCCCGCTTTTATCAAGGACGATGTCCTGTGCATCCCCACGGCTTTCTGCTCCTACACAGGCGAGGCCCTGGACAAGAAGACCCCGCTGCTGCGCTCCATGACCGCGCTCTCGCGTGAGTCCAAGCGCGTTTTGGCGCTGTTTGGTAAGACCCCCAAGAAGGTCGTTCCTTCCGTGGGCGACGAGCAGGAGTACTTCCTGATCAAGAAGGACGCTTACCGCAAGCGCAAGGACCTGGTCATCACCGGCCGCACCCTCTTTGGTGCTGCTCCCTGCAAGGGGCAGGAGCTCGAGGAGCACTACTTTGGCGCTATCCGCCCCACCGTCTCGGCCTATATGAAGGACCTGGACGATGAACTGTGGGCGCTTGGCATTCCCGCCAAGACCAAGCACAACGAGGTCGCTCCTTGCCAGCATGAGCTCGCCCCTGTCTATGGCGAGGTCAACGAGGCCATCGACCAGAACCTGGTCATGATGGAGAAGATGAAGCTCATCGCCTCCCGTCACGACTTGGTCTGCCTGCTGCACGAGAAGCCCTTCGAGGGCATCAACGGTTCGGGCAAGCACAACAACTGGTCGCTTGGCACCGAGTCCGAGAACCTGCTCGACCCGGGCGACACCCCGCTCGACAACCTGCAGTTCATCGTCTTCCTCACCGCGGTAATCGAGGCCGTCGATAACTATCAGGAGCTCCTGCGTGCCTCCGTTGCCTCGGCCGGCAACGACCATCGTCTGGGCGCCAACGAGGCTCCTCCGGCGATTATGTCCATCTTCCTGGGCGACCAGCTTACCGAGGTCGTCGAGAAGATCATCGATGGCAAGGCTTCCGTCCATGCCACGCGCGGCGTGCTTGACCTGGGCGCCGATACCCTGCCCAAGCTGATGCAGGACAACACCGACCGCAACCGCACCTCCCCGTTCGCCTTCACCGGCAACAAGTTCGAGTTCCGTGCCTGCGGCTCCGAGCAGAACGTCTCCGACTCCAACCTGGTGCTCGATGCCGCCGTGGCCAAGTCGCTCAAGTCCTTCGCCGACGCACTCGAGGGTACGCCCGAGGATAAGTTCCAGGACGCCGCGCTCGAGTACTGCAAGAAGGTGCTGACCGATCACCAGCGCATTCTGTTCTCCGGCGACGGTTACTCCGACGAGTGGCCCGTCGAGGCCGAGAAGCGCGGCCTTGCCAACAATAAGACCACGGCCGACGCCCTGCCCGCCTTTGTTTCCGAAAAGGCCATCGCGCTCTTTGAGGAGACGGGTGTCCTGACCAAGGCCGAGGCCCAGTGCCGCTACGACTGCAAGCTCGAGAAGTACAACAAGCTCATGAACATCGAGGCCACCACGATGGTTCGCGAGGCGCGTCGTACCTATCGCCCGGTCATTACCGCCTATGCCACCAAGGTCGCTAAGGGCCTTGAGACTATTCGTGCCGCCGGTGCCGAGGCCGCCATGCAGTGCGAGCAGAACACGCTCAACAAGCTCTGCAACGGTATCACCACCATCAACGACTCCATCAAGGCGCTCGACGCCGTGCATCAGAAGGCCGAAGCCCTCGATGGTCAGGAGCAGGCCAATGTGTATGCACACGAGGTCGTTCCCGCTATGGATACGCTGCGCGCCGCCGTGGATGCCATGGAGGAGATCGTGGCCGCCGACTACTGGCCGGTCCCGACCTACGACGACATTCTGTTCTACGTGTAGGACTGGGACAGCATACCGTCACGGTTGAAAGCCGGGGTCCGCATCGCGCGGGCCCCGGCTTTTTTTGTTGAACAAATTTCCTAGGGCGGCGTCCGCTCGTGTCGTTTATTAGGGTAGGGGTGTGCGCGTTGCCGTGTCGTGAAAATGGAAGATGCTCGGAATATAACGCGCCTCGATATACTCAAATTGAGTTCCGGTTGAGTCGAATGTCTGGCTGGTTACGACCGCCAGATACGAAGAGGGATCGATGTCAAGCAACCGGCAGTCCTCAGTGTCGGGCTGGGCGAGTGTTATCGTTCGTTTGCTCACGGCAATGGTGAGCCCTAGCTCATCCTCGATGTAATGGAAGAGCGACAGGGTGGCATTCTGCTCGTTTAGGCCGGGGACGGAGGAAGTTAGGAAGTAGTGGCGGTCGACAGCGACCGGTTTATCGTCGAGCATGCGGACGAGCTTCAAATGCGTAAGGTCTTCTCCTTCGGGAAATCCCGTCAATTGAGCTAGACACTTATTGGTGCTTACGTGTTCCAAATAGACGATTTTTGACGTTGGAATTGCTCCGATCGCGTGTGCCGATTCGCTGAACGAAGAAAGGTCGCTTACGGTGAATGCGCCTTCTTTGCTGGTGCCTGCAGGTGACGTCTCGATTACGAGGACTCCCTTGCCTTTAATGGACTGAACTAGACCTTCATTTGCGAGAAGCGAGATAGCCTTGCGCACCGTCATTCGAGAGCAGGAGAACTCTTTGGAAAGATTTTGTTCGGAAGGAAGGAGCGATCCCACGGGATGCTTGCCTTCGACAATCCGCTTTCGTAGGCTTCGGTAAATTTCACTGTACAGGATCCTTGCCAAAATGCTCTCCTTATTGAGGTTGTACGGAATGCGTCGAATCGGCGCGATTATCCGCTTCTACCAATTATAGGAAGTGGAGACACTTTTAGTTGCCGCTTACCGCCATAAATCAACCGTTCACCCGTGTGTTTAACATGTCTAGACAGATAGTAAATCACTGAGGATATAATTCGAGTCATCAAGTACATGTCTAGACAGGAGGATTGCAATGGCAAAACAGAGTTATGCAGTTACTATCGCGGGAGGCGGAAGCACTTATACGCCGGGCGTTGTTCTGACACTTCTCGCGAAGCGCGATGTGTTCCCCATCAATAGGATTACGCTCTATGACAACGATGCCGAGCGTCAGGGGACAATTGCCAAGGCATGCGCCATCTACATCAGGGAGAATGCTCCAGAGGTAACCTTCAGCTATACGACCGACCCTGAGGAGGCCTTCACAGGCATCGACTTTGTACTTGCCCAGATTCGCGTTGGCAAGTACGCTATGCGCGATAAGGACGAGAAGATCCCCCTGCGCTATGGCGTTCTTGGCCAAGAGACCTGTGGTCCTGGTGGCATTGCTTATGGCTTGCGCTCCATTGGCGGCGTACTCGAGATCCTTGACTACATGGAGAAATACAGTCCCGACGCATGGATGCTCAACTACTCCAACCCCGCGGCGATCGTTGCTGAGGCGACACGCCGCCTTCGCCCGGATTCAAAGATCATCAACATCTGCGACATGCCAATAGCCCTGATGGATATCATGGCTCAGATGTGTGGTCTCAAGGACCACAACGACCTCGTCGTCGGCTACTACGGCCTCAACCACTTTGGTTGGTGGACAAAGATTCACGACCGTGCTGGCAATGACCTTATGCCCACTATCAAGGCCCAAATGGCTAAAAACGGTTATGCCGGCGAGGATTCCGGCCTTGAATTCGTCGATGCATCTTGGGACCAGACGTTCCGTAAGGCTAAGGATGTTTACGCGCTCGATCCGAATACCATCCCGAACACCTACCTCAAGTACTATCTCTTCCCGGACTATGTGGTTGAGCACACCGACCCCAACCACACCCGCACCGACGAGGTCCGTGAGGGTCGCGAGAAACGCGTCTTCGGCACCGCCCGCCAGATTATCGAAAAGGGCACGTCAGAGGGTTTCGGCCTTAAGCCGGATACCCACGCTGAGTACATTGTCGATCTCGCTCGTGCTTTGGCAGAGAACACCCGCGAACGTTTCTCGCTGATTGTTCCCAACGACGGGGCTGTGTCTAATTTTGACCCAACGGCTATGGTCGAGATCCCCTGCATCGTCGGCAGCGACGGCTACGAGAAAATTTGCCAAGGTGAGATTCCGCAATTCCAGAAAGGACTTATGGAGGAACAGGTCTCGGTCGAAAAGCTTGCAGTGTCTGCTTGGGTCGATCATTCCTATCAGGAGCTTTGGCAGGCGCTGACGCTTTCGAAGACGGTCCCCTCTGCCTCCGTTGCAAAGAAGATCCTTGACGATCTCATTGAGGCGAATAAGGAGTTCTGGCCAGAACTCCACTAGTATCGGAAATCAATTTTGTGAATGATGGCGGGCGGCCGACCTTGGACAGGTCGCATGGGAGGAAAACCATGAGCGAAAGCAAAGAGCTTGCAAATCGCAAGCTCGGCGAGGACGTAGTTGGCCTCGTCGGTGGTAAGGAAAACATCTTGAGCATCTCGCACTGCATGACGCGTCTACGTTTCAAGCTGCGAGACGATGCGAAGGCCGATACTAAGGCAATTGAGTCTCATAAAGGCGTCATTCAAGTAATCAACGCGAATGGCCAGTATCAGGTCGTTGTCGGCATCAATGTGATTGAGGATGTTTACGATGCCGCGGTTGCCGCTTCTGGTGTCGAGGGGCTGGGCGAGGTTAATCTTGATGGTGAGCCCGTCAAGAAAGGAAACGCTGTTAGTGCCCTTATCGATACTATTTCAGGCGTAATCCAGCCGATTCTTGCGGTGCTGTGTGCCGCGGGTATGATCAAGGGTGTTTTGAGTATTCTCGTCGCCCTCGGATGGATTACGGCGACAGACGGCTTGTACCAGATTCTATATGCGGCTGGTGACGGCTTCTTCTACTTCCTGCCGATTATCCTTGGCTATACCGCGGCAAAGAAGTTTGGCTGTAGTGAGTTCGTTGGCATGACGCTCGGTATCGCACTTACGTATCCGGCGATGGTCAACATCACATCTGGCGATGTTTTGGGAACGGTGCTTGCCGGCACTCCCTTTGCTATGAACTACTACACGACTTTCCTCGGCATACCCGTCATCATGCCATCTTCGGGTTATACGAGCTCTGTCATTCCGATTATCATCTCTGTTTGGTTCGCGGCAAAGCTGGAGAAGTGGTGCCGCAAGCATTTCTCTGAGTATGTAAAGTTCTTCTTTGTGCCTACATGCGTACTCGTTGTGATGGTCCCCGCTACCTATTTGATTATTGGCCCGATTGCCACCCTGATCACGAACCTCATGAGCCTGCTGTTTAACTCCCTCTACAGCTTGCCTGTCATCGGCGGCGCGCTCGGCGGCATCGTGCTTACTGCCATTTGGCAGCCTATGGTCATCTTCGGCTTCCACTGGAGTGTCATTGCTCTCATGCTGGTGAACATTGCCTCCCAGGGCTGGGATATTGTCATGGCGCCGTACATGGTTTGCTCGTACGCTCAGTCCCTTGCCGTCCTTGCCGTTCTTCTGAAGACTAAGGACGTAAAGCTCAAGCAGCTTGCATGGCCGGCGTTCATCTCGGGCTTCTTCTTTGGCATCACTGAGCCCTGCATCTACGGCGTGACCCTTCCGCGCAAGAAGCCTTTTATCATGAGCTGCATCGCCTCTGTGCCCGGCGGCCTAATCATCGGTGCTCTTGGTACCAAGATGTTCGCGTTCACCGGCGGCGGCTTCTGCGCCTTCCCGGGCTTCATTGATCCGTCCGGCGCAATGGGCGCGAGCTACCTGATTTACGTAATCATAGCCATCGTGGTTTCCAGCGTGATTTCGTTCCTGCTTACGTATGCGACGTACAAGGAGGACGTGCCGGCGGTAGAGGCTGCAAAGTAGCCAAAGAAGTGGAGTCGCGGAACAAGTATTTCCACGCGCGCCAGCAATCTGACAAGGTCGTCCTTGGATAAGCGCCGAGGGCGACCTTGTCTTGTGCTGGTTTCGTTTGAGAGGCAGTGGTTGAGAGTGTCTAATATTATCTTTGACAACAGGATGGGTGAGGCGTGCCTTGCGGCGTGGAGGTCCGCGGGCGTGGAAGTCCGCTCGGTCGTGGTCCGACAAGATGGTAAAGTCGTCTTTGAGCATGCGGCTGCGCCGTTCGCCCTCGAACACGTTCATCCGCTCTATTCTGTGACTAAGTCCTTTACCTCGGTCGCTGTCGGGATGTTGGTGAATGAAAGACGGCTGTCACTGGCCGATCGCTGGATTTCATACTTCCCGGAATATGAAGGCGAGATCGCGGATGAGCGCTTTCGCAATGTGACGGTTCGCAATTTGCTGACTATGACGATGGGGCAGGAGAGTGACCTTTCGTATATTGGCGTGGGAGACGACTGGGCACATGAGGTTCTCCATCGTGAGTTTGACTGGAAACCGGGTGAGGTCTTTCACTACGATTCGCTGTGTTCACATTTATTGAGCATGCTCGTGCAACGCATAAGTGGAATGAAAGAATCCGATTATCTCGCCGAACGTTTGTTTACGCCGTTAGGCATTAGAAATTGGTGGTGGGAAGAGGATCAAGCCGGTCATACGACCGGAGGTTTTGGTCTTCACCTTTCGACACCGGATTTGGCTAAGTTTGGTCAATGTTTGCTGGATGGCGGCAAGTGGCGTGGGGAACAGATCATTCCCGCGGAATGGGTTGCCGAGGCAACGAAGATTCAG
The DNA here is from genome assembly GCA_958346935.1 of uncultured Collinsella sp. GTDB lineage: Bacteria > Actinomycetota > Coriobacteriia > Coriobacteriales > Coriobacteriaceae > Collinsella. The sequence goes on along the minus strand of CATVTM010000010.1, from coordinate 1,119 downwards.
ATGGAAACGAGCCCCTTTTATCCGTCTGAGGCGACTGAAGACAGCAATGGCTATGGATACCAGTTCTGGATGTGCCGGCGTGGCGGGTTCAGATGCTCTGGCCTTTTTGGGCAACTGTGCTACATACGGCCCACAGATGGCCTTGTCATCGCCTGCTCGAGTTCCACGACAGGAAGTAAGGCGCTGCTTGATCCGCTGTATGAGGTATTGTTCAAAGAGTCTAGTGTTCGGGAAACGCTGGCTTCCGAACGTGACTTCGATAGCATTCCCATGCCAGTTGGGTTGGCTTCTGGCGGACGCTTGAGTTCATTACGCCTCGAGGGCATTCATCATTGCATTTTCGGGGATTTTGAAGAGATCGATATTCGATTTCATGAGAATGAGCTGGATTTGTCTCTGTTGCGCGATGGTCGTGAGTATGGCGTGAGGGCCGGCTACAAGTCTTGGGTTTGCAAATTGGGCGATGGGGCCGGAGTCGGAGACCTCTTTCCCTTCGTGACTCATGAAGCTGAGAGAGACGATGCCCCCGCATGGGATGTTCGCAAGTTGTTTGCAGCGTATGCCTGGACTTCGCCAACAAATTTACAAATCGAGACCAGGGAACTGGACTACACGCGGCGCTGTTTTATCGATGTGCGGATCGGAGGTATTTACGCTGTGTGCAGGGTGCGAGTTGAGGGAATGTGTTGTTTCCCGGCACCCTCGGAACTCACAGCGATTTTGAAGTTGGGATAATTTTTCAAGGCGTGCGATTGATAAGAAAGCTTGTCAACATCACGGCTAATGGAGGCGGAGCTGTCTCCAGGCAATGTTTTTCGATACGGACGTTTCAGATATCGTATTGCTAGGGACTAAGTTAATCACTTGTTAGGGTCGAAGCGTAAGTGCGTTTCCTCGGCTCCGCGCCCTGTTGGGTTCGAATCCCGGCACATGGCAGCAAAAAGCTCGCTATCGTGAGGATAACGGGCTTCTCATTTCAAATGGTGCCCCACCCGACGGGATATTCGCGTGCGGCTGGCATTGCCCGCTTCCGCTGTGTCGCTTCGCTTCTTGCGCGCTGCCGCGGATGCCATGGAGGAGATCGTGGCCGCCGACTACTGGCCGGTCCCGACCTACGAC
>CATVTM010000009.1 GCA_958346935.1 uncultured Collinsella sp. | reverse complement strand
CTTGGTGATCGCGCCCCTGCGGTCGCTCTCCCCGCTGGAGTGCTCGGAGGGCGTCAGGCCGACCCATGCGGCGAACGACCGGGCGTTCCTGAACCTCGAGAACTCGCCGGCCTCGAACACGAGGTCGGCGGCCGTCGCGGTGTCGACGCCCTTGAGGCAGCGCAGGGAGTCGACCCTCCTCCTCCACCTGGGCTTGCGGGCCTCGGCCTCGACGAGCCCCTCGAGCCTCGCCTTCTCCTCCGCCGCCCGCCTGACCGCGTCGACGTAGTAGGCGAGCACGTCGTTGTCGGCCCCCTCCGCGAACCTAATCGACTCGATCCAGGACCAGTGCGCCCGGGTCCAGTTGCCCTTCCTGCGGCCGGTGGGCGTCCTCTCGTCGAAGACGAGCCCGTGCCTGAGCAGGAACTTGGAGAGCCGCTGCTTCGCGCGCGAGAGGTCGTCCCTCGCGTCCTCGAGCGCCCTGGTCAGGTCGCGGGCGGCCTCGCACTCGTCGTCGGGGACCCACACCTCGACCACGTTGCCGACCGACAGCATGCGGGCGAGGAACTCGGCGTCGTTGCGGTCGTTCTTCCTGCGCCTGTCCGCGCTGGGCTTGATCATCTTCGAGACGGCGCCGACCACGCAGTCGACCCCGAGGCCGGAGAGCCTCTTCTGCAGGTCGAACCCCGTGACCCCGGACTCGTACACGCACTTGGCCTTTGGGTCCACGGACCGCACCCACTCCGCGACTGCCCCGGCGTCGTAGCCGAAGGTCGCGCAGCGCACCTCCCCGGTCATGACGTCGAGGGAGACTGCCTTTATCGAGCGGGCGTGGACGTCGAGGCCGATGAAGGTGGTAGTATCGAGCATGGGAGCCCCTTCCATGAATGCGGCGTGGCCGCCACGGTTGGATTAGACACTCACCATTGTCGGCCTAATCCGCGGTCTTTCATGCAGCAGGGGCTCTCAATGTTTTTATGTCCTGCTCATATCGTCTGTGCCGGCAGAAAGGGACTGTCCCCAACTGCCGGGCGGGAGCGTTTAGCGGTGCCGCTGCCGGCTGGGCGGGCTGAGCTGGTATCCTTATGCGGTAATGTCTCGATTCGTTAGGATTGCATGTGAGAGCTGCCACTGTCCTTCGTTCAGTTATATGTCGCACCCTGGCCGCCGCGCTTACCGCGCTCGCCGTGCTGAGCACCATCATGCCCGCCCCTGCCTTTGCCGCCGACTCCGATCAGCAAGTCAAGACGGTCCGCGTTGGTTGGCTCGTCAACAACGAGGGCTTCCAGAACGGCACCCCCGGGGAGCGTCTCTCGGGATGGGGTTACGAGTACCTCCAGACCCTGTCGTACTACACGCCCGGCTGGCGGTACGAATACGTCTCCGGCACCTTCACCGAGCTTATGGACATGCTCGAGGCAGGCGAAATCGACCTCATGCCCAACATCTCTTACTCCGAGGAACGCGCCCAAAAGCTGCTCTTTTCCTCGAACCCCGAGGGCACCGAGCGCTACTACATCTACGCCAAGCCCGATCGCGACGATCTGGCCAAGGGTGACCCCCAAGCGCTCCAAGGCCTTACCATCGGCTGCAACTCCGGCGTTATGCAAACCTTCGTTGGCCAGCAGTGGCTCGCCAACGAAGGAATTGCCTGCACATACAGAGAGTATGACGGAGGCTCCGTTCTCTTTGACGCGCTCGCAAACAACGAGGTCGATGCCGTCATCATGAACGACACCATTTCGTCGCCCGATGCGTCGCCCATGTTCTACGTTGGTTCGAGCGACTACTACTTTGCCGTCCCCAAAAGCCGCCCCGACCTAATGGACGACATCAATGCCGCCATGTCGGCAATCGCCCGCGTCAACCCACGCTATATCGACGATGTCAAATCTAACTACTCGGTCCAAAACAGCGGTTCATCATCGCTCAACAGCCCCGAACGTTCCTGGCTCAAAGCAAATGACAACACCATCACGCTCGGCTACATTACGGGCAAACTCCCCTACTGCAACGAAGACGAAAACGGCGAAATGGAAGGCTCGCTCGCATCGCTTGCGACGACGTTGCACGATAAATTTGGCATTACGGTCAAAACCGTCGCCTTTGATAGCTACAAGATGATGTCAAAGGCTCTGTCAAAGGGAAGCATAGACGTTGCGCTGCCGGTATACCGAGATTACTGGGTTGCCGAGCAATCAGGCGTTGTGCAGTCGGCATCGTTGGGGACCGTGTCCCTCACCGCCATCCACACCGGCAGCGACCTGAACAAAGACCTTCAGAACATCGCCTGTACCAAATCATCGTTTGTCAACAAAAATGCACTTGAAAGCCTGTTTCCCACAGCGACCGTGACCGAATACCAATCCGACGATGAAGCGTTCGACGCCCTCAGGAAGGGAACGGCGCACTGCATCGTCGCTCCCAGCTCACGCATAAAAACCATCGGCGACCGTTATGATCTCGAAGGTTACGAGACGGCCGAGCTCCCTGACACCTGTGAGCTCTCGTGCTGGATTTCGCGCGGAAAGCCCGAGCTGCTGGGAATCATCAACAAGGGCATCATCAATGCCGGAGAATCGCTCTCCGCAAGCAATTACTCCTCCACGTCGTACACGGCCCAGGAATCCAACACGCTTCAATTCCTTTATCGCAACCGTGCCGCCGTTGCAGCTGCCCTCATCGGTATGTTGTCGGTCGGTATCGTCCTGCTCATCTGGGCGCTCGTGCGCGCTCGAACCGAGCGCAAAAAAGCCGACGCTGCCAACGCCGCTAAGACGGCATTCCTCACGCGCATGAGCCACGACATCCGAACGCCGCTCAACGGTATCCTGGGCCTTATCGAGATCGAGGAATTGAAGGAAGGCGATATCCAGGTCGCCCGCGAGAGCCGTGCCAAGGCGCGCGTTGCCGCCAATCACCTGCTCTCGCTGATCAACGACATCCTCGAAATGGGCAAAATCGAAGACCGCAAGCTAACACTGGAGCATGCGCCTTTTAACCTCAAAGAGCTCTGTGACGATACACTGGTGCTGTGCAAGCTCCGCGCGTCCAGTAACGCCATCACAATGCAGGACAATAGTCTGCCGTACGCCACGGGGCCATACATGATCGGCAGTCCCACCCATATCCGACAGATCATGATCAACCTGTTAGACAACAGCATTAAGTACAACAAGCACGGCGGCTCCGTCACCTTTAGCTCAAATACCAAGCCACTCGATAACGGGCGCGCGCTCTTTTGCTTTAGCGTTTCGGATACCGGCATTGGTATGACTCCCAAGTTTTTAAAGCATATCTACGAGCCGTTTGCCCAAGAAGGTGACGATGCGCGCAGCAAGTTCCAAGGAACCGGCATGGGCATGCCAATCGTCAAGTCGCTTATTGAACTGATGGGCGGCACCATCGAAGTCACCAGTGAGCTCCATGTGGGCACCTCGTTCTACGTGGAGATTCCGCTCGATATCGACGAGAATCCCCAGGCGCGGGCGAATCCGGTTGAGAGTGCGCCCGACTGCTCGCTCGCCGACATGAACGTGCTGCTCGCCGAAGACAACGAATTGAATGCCGAGATTGCCCAGGCGCTGCTAGAATCCGAGGGCATCGTGGTCACCCGCGCCGCCAACGGCAACGAAGTCGTCGATCTGTACCTGTCGCATCCCGCCGGCAGCTTCGATGCCATTTTGATGGACATCATGATGCCGGACATGGACGGCTACGAGGCAACCCGCGTGATTCGTCTGAGCGAGAAGGTCGATGCAGCCGATATCCCCATCATCGCGCTCACCGCCAACGCCTTTGCCGAAGACGCCAAGGCGGCACACGACGCCGGCATGAACGCCCATCTGTCCAAACCGCTCGACTTTAACAAGCTCAAAAACATACTCGCCCGCATCAAGAAAAACGGATCCGTTTCGCTATAGTTTGTGCTCAACCACCACGCACGACCAGAAAGGAAGCCAACGATGTTTAGGCCCTTACGCCGAAAGAAACGCGCCATCACCGACGAGGAAGCGCGCAAACTGCTCGCCACCTGCAAGCGCGGCGTCTTTGCCGTCAACGGCGACGATGGCTACCCGTACGCCATTCCCGTCAACTACTTCTTTGACGCCGAGCACGACAAGATTTATTTCCATGGCGCCAAGGCCGGCCACAAGGTCGACGCACTCAAGCGCGATGACAAGGTCTGCTTTACCGTTTACGGCAACGAGTGGTACAAGGACGGTGACTGGGCTCCCTACGTTATGAGCACCGTCGTCTTTGGCCGTTGTCGCCTGGCGAATGACACCCCCGCGTTTATCGAGGACAAAGTCCGCCAGCTCGCGCTTAAGTACTACCCTTCTGCCGAGGAAGTCGAAGAGGAAATCGCCAAGGATATTAAGGGCGTCCAGCTCTACGAGATTACGATTGAGCATCTTTGCGGTAAGCAAATTCAGGAAAAGTAAGCCCCTCAGCAGGTCTCGCAAATAGCAATATGGCCCAGTTCCAACCAACCTTGGAACCGGGCCATATGCTTATGAAGCGTCGGCGGCAATGTGCGCTAGCGCCTCGACGAGCTCTTGCGAGCTCACGGGTTTACTCAGGTGCGCGTTCATGCCCGCCTCACGCGAAAGCCTGCGGTCGTCGGCAAAGGCGTTGGCACTCACGGCGATAATCGGCGTGGTCGCGGCATCCTCGCGATCGAGCGCTCGAATCTGACGCGTGGCCTCAAGGCCATCGATGCCAGGCATCATGATGTCCATCAACACCACGTCGTACTCGTGCGGTGCGCTCGCGGCAAACGCCTCAACGGCAGACTCGCCATCCTTAGCATGCGTCACGACGGCACCGGCACGGCTGAGCGTAAACTGCGCGATCTCGGCATTCAGATCGTTATCCTCTACGAGCAAAACGCGCAAGCCCTGGAGCGCATCGCCATCGCCCGCATCCGCGCGAACTGCCTGAGGAATCTCGGAGCGCTTGCATTTCTCGAACGGCAGGCGGATGGTAAACGTCGTCCCCTGTCCCAAGACGCTCGTAAAGCTCATGGTTCCGCCCATAAGCTCGACCAACTGTTTTGCGATAGGCGCGCCCAGGCCAGTTCCCGATGAGGCGCCTTCCACCTGTTGCTCCTCGCGGCAAAACGGCTCGTAGAGGTGCTGCTGGAACTCCTCGCTCATGCCAATACCGTTGTCGGCGATCGTGTATTCATAGACGGGAACGCCATCCGCTGGCTCCACCTCGCGGCACACCAGGCGAACATAGCCGCCTTGGCGGTTGTACTTGACGGCATTGCCGGCAATATTGAGCAACAAGCGCTTGAGGTGCGTCACGCTCACCCGTGCATAGGGATGATCAAGCGTCTGCTGGTCGCAGATAATTGTCACCAAACGCTCCTCGGCCTGGCGCTCCAGAATATCGCGCACTTCACAGTTGAGTGCCACCAAATTTGTGGGTACGAGGTTCAGGTCGACCTGGCCGCTCTCCAGGCGACTCATATCGAGTGCCTCGTTGGCAAGGTCGAGCAGCAGCCCCGACGCCGTCCAGATCTTTGAGCGGCACTCGGTCTGCTTTTGCAAATCGTCCGCATTGGCATCGCCGACCTCGACCATGCCGCGAATGCCGTTGATGGGCGTGCGCAGATCGTGGCTCATGCGACGCAGAAACTCCGTCTTTGCCGAGTTGGCAGACGAGGCCTCACGCGCCGCCTTTGCCAGCTTGTCGCCATAGTCGCGCTCCTGCTGCAGCAAGTCCGTCAAACGTCGGCGATCAGCGCGGCGACGCACCGTCACAACAACGGCTATAACACCGCTGTAGAGCGCCAGCACGCCGGCAGCAACAGCCGCGACAACCTCAAAGAAGCGCTGCGCCGAGGCATAGGTGTACACATAGAATTTGTGCGCTTTTCCAAATGTACCCAAATACCACTCGCCGTCGGCGTTAATCAATTTGACCTTACCAGCCAGGCATCGATCCTTGATACCGTCGACAATGAAGACGTCCGTCGCAGGCAGATTGAATACGCCCAATACGGTGGGTTCAACGGCATTGGTCGCAACGACCTTGCCGTCGCTTTCGATCACGATATTGCCGCTATCGATGGTTTCATAGCCATCAAGCAAGCTCTGCAGTTTGAGTGTATTGCTTGCAACCGCCTTCGCGCTCTGATGCCTTACCGCGATAACGATGCCCTCGCCGTCCTGCCGAGTCACGCAGCCAATGTCTGCGACCGAATCATCCGCAAGCGTGATGCGGGCGGTATAGGACTTAAGCGGATGAGTTGCCACCTCCAGCACGGGTGATTCTTTGAGATACGTAGCGAGCGACTCGTAGCCCACATCGCCCGTCGAGGACTCGGACACCAAATTGCCCGATGTGTCCGTCACGATCAGCGCGCTCACGTTGAACTGGTCGGCATATTGCTCCAGCATGGCGCTATCCACCGAACCGTCGCGCTCCATATCGCGGGCAGCCTCTCCGGCGATCTCCATAACGCGAATCAGGTTTTTGGTCGTATAGGCGCTGTTGAATGCATCGTAGGAAAGGCTCTGCGTCGCCACGTAATCGACAACGTCAGCAAAGCGCTGCTCGGCTTGGGCCGTCATGTAGCCGTAGCTCATCATGCCGGCAGCAACCGAGAGCACTATCCCCAGCAGAGCGACAAGGAGCCATGCCCCTGCCGAACGATTGCCCCGCTCCTCTACGGCGTGGTCAGGCGCATCGATCATGACAGGCCCTCCACATTCAAAAATGGCGAAGGGTCATCAAAGTACTTTGACACCAGGCGTTCCATGGTGCCATCGGCAAGCATTTCTTGGTAGGCATGAGTGAGCTTAACGTCGATGCCGCGTGTATCGTTGATATCGAAAGCGGTGCCCAAACCAACCTCTAGCAGCGGCTCATCCAAAATTCGATACGTTACGCCATAGTCTTTTTCGTAGGTGAGCAGCAAGGACTCATGCGCGGCGATGGCGTCGACCAGGCCCTCGACGAGCGCCGGGTTCAGGCATGAACGGTCCGAAAAGCAGTAGAGCTCCTTGATCTGCGGAACGTTTTCATTTGTGCGATTGAGCAAAATGCCCTCAGGCTTGGTGGTGGACTGAACCGCCACGATCTTATCCTCAAGATCGGCAAGCGTGTAGATATCGCTCTGGGGATCGACCGCGACCACCTGGCGACTCGCAAGGTACGGGCCAGCCCAACGATACTCGTTTTCGCGACCCGTCATGCTAAAGCTGCCCATGACACAATCGAGTTCGCCGCTCACCAGCAGCTCTTTCTTCTTTTCCCAATCGATCATCTGGTATTTTGGCTTGTAACCAATGCGGGCCAAAGCCTCGGTTAATATCTCGACGTCCAGGCCAACGATATCGCCGTACTCGTCGGTATACACAAACGGTGGATAGAGGTCACTGCCGACGTTGAGCGTCTTAAGGTTGTCGTCTTTGGCCTGCGAGGCGTCCGGGACTTTTGATGCTGGCGTCGAGGCTTCGTCATTGTGCCCGGAACAGCCGGCCATCGCTATGACAAAGGCGCTCGCCACTGCAAGCGCGACAAACAACGAAATGGCAGCCGAGCGACGGGGTCTTTTCATCGAACTCCAGACGATCCTGTTTACAGACTGAAATGGTTAAAGATAATAGCAAACAAAACCACACGAGCACCCAATGGTTACAGACGTTTTACCATGCGGGGCCTTCCGGCCGACTTGGCAGAAGACCCCGCATGCAGCGCACGCTTACCGTGCATTAAAAACGTAGCGGTCCAGGCGGTCGCACGCTTCCCTTACGCGCGAAAGCGGCAGCGCCAGATTCACGCGAATGTGGCAGGGCCCGTGGAACGGGCGGCCGTCCTGATATCCCACGCCTACGCGCGCCCCCTCGTCGAGCAGCCACTGAATATCGCGGCCATGCTCGCGGCACCACTCGGTGCAGTCCAGAAACACCATGTACGTGCCCTGCGGACGCGAATAGGACACGCCCTCAAAATGCTCGTCCACGTAATCGCAGAAGTACTCGATATTGCCGGCAAGCACCTGGTTGAGCTCGTCCACCCACTCGTAGCCCTGCGGCTGGTAGGCACCGATAAGCGCATGCATAGAGAGGACGTTCATCTCGTTGTAGTGGGTCTTGTCGGACACGGCGCACACGCGGTCGCGCAGCGTCTCGTTATAGATGATGTGGTAGCTGCCGACCAGGCCCGCCAGGTTGAACGTCTTGCTGGGCGCATAGAGGGCAACCGTGCGCATGCGGGCGTCCTCGCTTACCGACTGCGTCGGAATATGCTTGTGTCCCGGCAGGATGATATCGGACCAAATCTCGTCCGAAATCACCACGCAATCGTGCTGGCGATAAATGTCCATGGCACGTTCGATCTCGTCGCGCTCCCATACGCGGCCGCAGGGATTGTGCGGCGAGCAGAACACCGCGGCATGGATGTGGTTTTGGGCGAGTTTGCGCTCCATGTCCTCAAAGTCCATGCGCCACACGCCCTGGTCGTCGAGCTTAAGCGGGCTGTGGACAATACGATAGCCCGCGGCTTCGATAGACTTGGTAAAACCAATGTAGGTGGGGCTATGGACCAGCACCGCATCGCCCGGCTGGACATACGCGCGCAACGTCGACACGACCCCGCCCAGCACGCCGTTTTCGTAGCCAATATGTTCAGGGCGCAGGCCCTCGACGCCATTGCGGCGGCCCTGCCATTCGATGATGCGGTCGAAGTACTCGGGACGCGGATTGAAGTAGCCAAACATGGGGTGCTGAGCGCGCTTGATGATGTACTCCTGAACCGTGGGCACCGTGGCGAAGTTCATGTCGGCCACCCACATGGGAATGCGGTCGAAGCCCTCGTCGGGTGCGTTCGGAGCCATACCGGGGATCTCGCCCCAAGAGTCAACGGCGATGGCATCCATGCCGTGGCGGTCGATAAGCGAGCTAAAGTCGTATTTCATGCTGAGCTCCCGTGCAAAGTGATTGTTTTGGTAGGCGTTATTGTCCACCAGCATGGGCGATTTTGACATGGGGTTTGGCGCTTAATTTGACGGGTTCAGACGAATGACTGGTTAGTCTTGCGCGTCGTTGACGGCGACTACGGTTAGCTGGGTTTCGTCGACCGTAAACGATATGTCGACCCCGGCGTAGGCCAGGTGATAGACGCGGTTTGGCTCGTGTTTGCTGCCCGCGCGGCGCGGATCTTGGCGTAGAACCTCGACCAGACCGGGGAGCTTTGCGCTTGGGATTTTGTCTTGTAGTGTTTGCGAGAACTCGACGTCGAGCTCTTGCCACGGGGCGTCCTCAATCCAGCCGCCCGTTGCATCCGGGTGGCAGTCCGCAAACGGAATGTAGGGCTTAATGTCGTAGATGGGCGTGCCGTCACGCAGGTCGGCCCCCAGCACATGGATGATGGGGCCATCGTCGGTGAACTCGACACGATCGAGCTTGACGCAGGTGAGACCGATGGGATTAGGGCGAAACGGGCTGCGCGTGGCAAAGACGCCCACGCGCTCGACTCCGCCCAGACGCGGCGGGCGCACGGTTTTCGACCATTTTGCGTTGGTTCCGGACCTGTCCTGCGACTTGGCATCGGCAGCTATGTCCTTAGCCGTGCCGCCGGGCGTTCCGTTTTCGAAGCGCCACAGCAGCCATAGGTGAGAGAAGGAGTCCAGACCCTCAACCGCCGCGTTGGAGGCAAATTCCGGCTCAAAGACGATTCGTCCCTGTAGATGAGGCGCCAAAAAGCTATTGCGCGGAATGCCGAACTTCTGCGGCAGGTCGGTATGTATGTGTGCAATAGGTTCCATGCCGGCCATTGTACGGCATGAAGGTGTGGGGCGTTGCGCGCAATTCTTCGCCGCGGTTCCCCGTCGTGCAACCAACGGTTGCTTGGAAGGGCACCTGCTGCCGCGTATGCTTAAGCCGCCAACCAGCAGAAAGGAGCCGCTATGGCCTTTGCAGAAAAGCTCATTGCCATCCGTCGCGCCCATCACCTTACCCAGGAGCAGCTCGCCGCCAAGCTCTTCGTCACACGCCAAGCCGTCAGCCGTTGGGAGCGCGGCGAAGTCACCCCGGGTATCGACATGATGAAGCTCATTGCTGCCGTAACCGGAGAGCCGCTGCCCCACCTGCTCGAAATGCCCGAGCATTATTGCCAGAGCTGCGGCATGATACTCACGCCCGACGACTGCGGCACCGATGCCACGGGCGCCACGACCGACCATTACTGCAAGTGGTGCTACGACCATGGCAAGTACACCTACGACACCACCATGGAGGCAATGATCGAGGATTGTGCCCCGCGGCTGGCGCAAAACACCGGCATGTCGCTCGACGAAGCCGTCTCGCTCATGGGCGCCGTCCTGCCGCAACTGGAGCGCTGGCGCACCGTGCAGGAAAACGAGGGGCGCTACGGTGCCGAGGCGCGGGCGCGCTATGGCGATGAGGCTATCGATGCAGCAAACGAAACGTCACTGGACATGGATCCTCAGACATGGAACGACATGAAGGAACTTGAACGCGCTATTCTGGGTCAACTCTCGATTGCCATGGGCGACGGCGATGCGGATGGAAGCGAGGCTCGCAAGCTTGTCGCGATGCATCGTCGTTGGATTGGTCTCAACTGGGGACGCGAACCCCAGAACGAAGCGTACCTGGGCCTCGCCCACGGCTATCTTGCCGACCAGCGCTTTGTTGACTACTACGACAAGCCCTGCGGCACCGGAGCCACGGCGTTTCTGGTCCAGGCGATCGAGTCGTCGTTGGCGCACGCATAGACCGCGGCAGCTTTGGGTATTTCAATCAAAACCTCAACCGATTGGAGACCCATGGCTACTGATCATGAGCTCGCGCTCTACGTTATGACTGGCTGCCCGTATTGCTTAAAGGTCAAGCGCTTTTTGGCCGATAACGGCGTGACCATTCCCGAGCGCAATATCTCGACCGATACCGAAGCCGAGCAGACGCTCATCGCCGTCGGCGGAAAACGCCAGGTTCCCTGCCTGTTCATCGACGGCAAACCACTCTACGAATCGAGCGACATCATCGCGTGGGCACAGGAGAACCTGCTCTAGTGCAACACAGCCATTGGGGACGTTCTTAAATGACTAGTCGTTAAAGAACGTCCCCAACGACCAACTAGCCGTGGAAGCGGGCTATGGGTGCAAGTGGCTGCTCGCGAAAGACGCGATCGACGGCGGCGCGGTATTCGTCGACCTTTTTAGTCTTACGTACGAGCTTGTGAACGGTAGCGGGATCGGCGAAGGCGCATTTGGCGTAGAACCACCACTCCTTCATGCGAAAGACCGCGTTGCCGCCAATCTCTTCTGCATATGCCGCAAACAGCGTGTCGTGGAAGCGCTGCAGCTCAGCATCCGTGGCAGCAAGGCCGCCCTTGACCATGCGAGCCAGAGCGGGGTTCGCGAGCAACCCGCGTCCCAGCATCACGTGGCGCGTAGCAGGATAGGCCTCCACCAGCGCTTCCATATCCTCAAGATCAAAAATGTCGCCGTTATAGGCCACGGGGAACGGCGCGCGTTCCAGCGTCTCGCCGTAAAACTCTTTGCGCGGCGAGCCCGTATAGCGGTCCTTTTGCACGCGCGGGTGCACAATCAGCTCTGCCAGCGGCATGTGGCAATACAGATCGAGCACGCGCTCGTATTCGTCGTCGCTCTCCAGCCCCAGCCTGGTTTTTACCGACACCGGCAACGGCGAACGTTCGCACACATCGTTCAAGAACACCTCGAGCTCGTCGAGATTGCGCAAGAAACCCGAGCCCTTGCCCTTGGCGACAACTGTTCCCGAGGGGCAACCCAGGTTGAGATTGACCTCGCGATAGCCCATGTCGGCGAGCACCTGTGCCGCCCACACAAACTCGTCCGCGTTCTTGGACATCAACTGAGGCACCACGTTAAGTCCCTGGTTATTGGCAGGATCGATCTCCTTAAACGCCTTGCCACCAAAACGGTTGCCAACCCGCGGCGGCGGCAAAAACGGCGTGCAATAACAATCGAGCGCACCGAAGCACTCCGCATGCACGCGACGGAACACATGCCCGGTAATCCCCTCCATAGGGGCAAGCGAAAGAATCATCTACTCTTCTCTCATATCAACGGATGTGACAAAGGAACCGCCCCCTTGTTACATGCATTATGCCTTGTGCTCCAGATGATTCACAAGGCAGAGGCAGCAGCTTGACGATAATCACCCTTGCATCCGGCGCCTCATACAACGAAGGTGAATGGTTTTCCGCGAAGTGAACGAGTGAAATCGGACCCTCGATGCATCGACACTTTTGGAAGGCCAATTCCTGCGGTTATATCACTAAAATCCTGCGGTTTTAGCGTCGAAAAACGTGGGTGCTTCAGGGGTCCAAATTAGGTCGTTCACTTCTCGGGAAACCATTCACCTTCGATTTGCTGTTTGTGGGCATCGGCAGCGGCTTCATGCTCCAAAAGACGACGTTCGCGATCAAACGATCACCAACAGCACGCTGTTGACCGCTATGTATGAACAACAGACATCCTCCACTCATCTATACTGAAGAGCGTGTGCGCATCGCCCCCGAAAAACGATGAGAGTCGAGGCCCCATGCAGCAGCTCACCGAACAAGAAAAGAAACGCATCCAGCGGTACTGCACATGCCCCAAGATCGCAGCAACCGCACTCGTCATGTCGTTCGTAGCATGCCTATTGATGTTGCCGCTCCAAATGATCAACGATATCGCGTTTCACCAAAAGGAATTCCAACCCGCGGGCATATATACCGCCATCGCACTCACCGTAATCGAACTCGCCATCTTTTGCTATTGCGCTCTTGCGCCGCGCTTTGGAATGCAGGGCAAACAGTGGAAGGAACTGCAGAGCAGGCTTGCGGTGGCCCAGACCAACAAGGACCATTCCGCGGAGGTCGCCGGCGTGCTTGCCACGCAAGCTGCCGGCCGCCTGCTCAAGAACAGCGATAACGATCTCGCGCGCAACCTGGGCGGTGCCGCCGAGGTTGCCAGCGCCGTAGGGGCAGTCGCCACGGCGGCAGACGTGCTGGCCGAGACCTCGAACAATGCCGAAGCCATGGCAAACGCATACGGCGTGACGATTCCGAGCGCCAAGAAGCAGATTATCGCCCTCATCGTCGTGCCCGCCATTGTGCTGCTTGGCGTCTACATCCCGCAGTTTGTCCAGGGAAATAACGAGCTTCAGGTAAGAAAGGCTGCAGCCGCCGAGCAGCTCGCCATCGCGCAGGATGCCTTGGAGCCCGTGTGCGAACGCGTCGCCGCAGACGACCCGTACGAGTCGTATCACGACTACGGCTACCGCATTATCGGCTATCTGCGCGACAATGACCTTGGCGCTCAAGCAGCCTATGTCTATCTTTCTTTTGATGCAGACGGCATGCTCACGGACGTCGATTACACCAGTCAGATCGACCCCGAGGCAAGCCTTGAAGACAACCTCGCGCGTGTCGAGCAGGATATTGCAACGCTCTGTGCCCCGCTCAACGGACTGGACATTTCCGTTGACACACCGGACCTGCTCACGCCATGCAGCCTGTCGGATGAATTTAAGCAGGCATTTTTAGCCGGCTCCCTATATGAAGAAATCAGCATCAAGACGGAGGGCGAATCCATCAGGTTGTACTACGCCTTTGACACCGAGCCCAAAGAAGAGTTCGACGAATACACCCATCCGGAAATTAGGCTCATGCTCTCTGCAAAGAAGAGCTAGAAGCTTGCGTTCTGATTTCCGCTCGCAAACGCCGTCTATATCTCGAGGTCTAATACTTTTCCCAGAAGTGAACGACCGTTTTTGGACCCCCGAAGCATCGACATTTTCTGACGCCAAAACCGCAGGATTCAACAATCAAAACCGCAGGAAATTGCATCTCAAGAGTGTCGATGCTTCGGGGGTCCATTTTGACTCGTTCACTTCTCGGAAAAGTATTAGACCTCGAATTCACAAGCCGCTCAATGTGACAAAGGGACCGTCCCTTGTCACATTATTCGGAGCGCAGGGCCTCCACGGGATCTTTTTTGGATGCGCTGCGGGCCGGCAGCAGGCCAGCGACAACCGTCAGCAGTACCGAAATTGCAATGAGCACCAGCGCATCCCGCACGGGCAGGCTCATCAGATTGGGCACCTGTTTGGCAGCAAGCGCCCAGGCATTAACCGGAAAGCTCACGGCCACCACGACGACAATGGCAAAGACGCCGGCGATAAGGCCCTCGATAAAGGTCTCGGCATTGAATACGTTGGCCACGTTGCGCTTCGACGCGCCGATCGCGCGCAGGATGCCAATCTCCTTTTTGCGTTCCAGCACGCTGATGTAGGTGATGATGCCGATCATGATGGAGCTCACGACCAGACTGATGCTCACAAATGCGATGAGCACCAAACTGATGGTGTTCACGATGTCGGTTACCGAGCCCATGATGATGCCCATGTAGTCGGTGTACGAGATTGCCTGTTCATCGTGGCCAGCGGCCTTGACCTGCTTGTTGTACGTGTCGATGTGATCGAGTACGCGCTCCTTGGCCTCAAAGTCGCGCGGGAAAATCTTGACCGAGATGGGGTCGGCCTCGTCCGCATAGCCCAGTGTGGTCAGATCGTTGTCGTAAGTGAGCTTCGACGCCTTGGCATAGCTCATCATGAGCGAACTCAGGTCCTCGGCATCCATGCTGAAGTGGATGGCATGAGCAAAGGCACTCGCATCCACATGCATGGCACTCGCCAGGTTGGCAAAACTCGAAGACATTTGCGTCGCCATCTGGTCCATGAGCCCTGCCGCGCCCGCCTTGAGCTGGGACGATACCGTCGACGCTATCTGCTCGCTGATTGCCTTCATCACCTGATCCATAGCCTGCTGCAGATACGGAGCCAGCTGCTTTTGCACATAGTCGGTCATCGCCTGCTGGAGGCGCTCGGCCAGGGCATCGCCGCCGAGCGCTTTGAGCTGGGCCTGGATTTGCTGGGCTGCCGTATCACTCTCAAGATACGCCGAGAATGCGGAAGCAAGCTTTGACGCGTCCTTAAGATCTTCGGGTGTCAGCGCCTTAAACTGATCAGACTGCAAAAAGCCCTCAAACAGCTGGTTGGCTAGTGTTCCCACCTGCTGCATTTGCTCGGGTGTGAGTTCCAGACCGTCAAAGATGCCCGAGAAATCTGGGGTTGGCGCTTTGGCCATGATGTCGCTGAAGTCGATGTCCTTACCTACGCCCGAAAGGTCAATGTCCAGCCCGGACAAGTCAAGACCCGACAGGTCCATACCGCCGGCAGTGCCCGAGAGCGCAGACGTATCGAACGAGAACGCGCCCTTGAGCGCCGCCTCGTCCACGCTGAACATGCTGCCCAGATCCACGCCTTGCTTGGCCTCGCCCTGCAGTTCATCGAAAGACTTGCCCGTAAAGACATCCGTCTCGGGATGGGCAAGTTGCTCTTTTACGATCTGCGAATTGGCGGCGCGCTCCATAAGCTGGCGAGTCAGCGCATGCGTATAGGCAATGCCCGGAGACAACGCGCTCGCATTGGCCGTCTCGTTCGGTCGCACCACGCCCACAATGCGCACGTCAATACCGTCAGTAACCTTGGCGGCCATAAAGTCGGCATCGCCAGACATGTCGGTCCACATGCCGGTCTCTTCGTTTTTGCGATAGGCATCGGCCGGCGACAACACTTTAAACGCCGTGGACAGCGCGTCGTCGTAGGTAAAGTCGCTGCCGGTCTTGGGCGTCTCGACCTTGCCGTCGGCCGTCATGGCGCTGTTAACCAGGCCGTTGAGCTCATCGATTTCCAGCGCACCGATGCTGTAGAGCGTGTAATCGCCCACCGTGCCACGGCTCGAAAGCACCATCACGGCTTCGTTAGCAGACGTAGGCCAATGCCCCGCCACGACATCGTACTGGCTGTCGAGCAAGCTCTGGTCGTCAATCATCTCGTTAAAGACCGAGGTTCCCATGGACTCCATGCTCACCGTTGCTGCCGAGCTCGCGCCTCCGCTCATGGCCTCGGTCATGGCGTTGGGCACCAGACGCACGGGTTTCTCGTCCCCCTTGCCCGCTCGATAGACAACCGGCGTCACGCCATAGCCGTACTGAATGGCGTTGACCTCTTTATCGATGCCGTCGCCACCGGCATCGAGCCATGCCTTAAAGCTCGTCATGTCGTTGGACTTAACGCTCGCAAACATATCCTTTACGGCCGTGACCACGGGGATCTTATCGGTTCCCCGAGCCTTGCCGTCGGTGCTGCCGTCGGACGAGCCCTCGTTCGTGGACGTATCGTCATCCGCGGCCCCCCGCCCGCCCATCATGGACGACAGGTCGTAATCCTGCTTGGAAATGGTGAGAGGGTAGCTCGAGAGCGTATCCTCCTCGACCTTTTTGATGTAGCCGTTTACGCCATTGGACAGCGCCAGAATCGCCGCGATACCGATAATGCCAATCGAGCCCGCAAAGGCAGTCATGGCCGTACGGCCCTTCTTGGTCATGAGATTTCGAGCAGAAAGCCCCAGCGCCGTCACAAAACTCATCGAGGTTTTGCGCGTAGGCTTAGCCTCGCGACGCGCGGCCTTGGCAACATCAAAAGGGTCGGAATCGTCGGTAATCTTGCCGTCCGCCAGGTTGACGATGCGCGTAGCGTATTGGTACGCCAGCTCGGGATTGTGCGTGACCATGATGACCAGACGGTCGCGCGCAACGTCTTTGAGCAAATCCATGACCTGCACGGACGTCGTGGAATCCAAGGCGCCGGTCGGCTCGTCTGCCAACACGATCTCGGGATCGTTGATCAGAGCGCGGGCGATGGCCACGCGCTGCATCTGTCCACCCGAAAGCTGGCTCGGGCGCTTGTTCACGTGCTCGCCCAGGCCGACTTTCTCCAACGCCTCGCGCGCACGCTGGCGGCGCTCGGCATGCCCCACACCCGTGAGCGTGAGCGCCAGCTCCACGTTTTCCAAAATGGTCTGATGCGGAATGAGGTTATAGCTTTGGAACACAAAGCCGATGCGGTTGTTGCGGTAGGCATCCCAATCGCGATCGTGAAAATCCTTGGTCGAAATACCGTCGATCAGCAGGTCGCCCGAGTCAAAGTGGTCGAGTCCGCCGATAACGTTGAGCATCGTGGTCTTACCCGAACCCGAGGGGCCCAGAATGGCCACGAACTCGTTATCGCGAAAAGACAGGCTCACGCTGTCGAGCGCCACCTGCGTAAACGACTGCGTGACGTACCTTTTGCAAATTCCTTTGAGCTCCAGCATGGACGGCAACCTCTCCCGCGCAGGCACCCTGCCCGCTCTCCCCCGCCGTTCGTATTCGACGCGTTTGTCCTACTCTATCCCCATTTTTTGCCGGAGCCAGTGAGGAATGTAGGGAACCGCATCAAAAAACGAACGGGACGGCGCCCAAAAGAAGAGGTCCCGAGCGGGACCTCTATATGGTGGAGATTATCTTGAAAGGCAGCGGACTACTCCGCACAGCGGCGCGCGATCCTCGCCATGCTTTACGCGTTTTCTACTGCTCGCTCTTAGCAAGCGCCTGATCGATCAGCTTGTTGAGCGCCTCTCGCTGCTCGGCGGAGTTGATGCCGCCCATGATTGGCTCTCCCACGATGTTGCCGTTCTGGTCGATCACGTAGGTGGTCGGGAACGAGTACAAGTTGGAGGTGAACTTGCCGGCCTCGCTATCCGACTTGAACCAGATGTTCTTGTACGTCACGCCCTTCTTGGAAAGTACGTCCTTGGCGTCTGCCACCTCGTCTTTGTTGCCATCGAGCGTAAAGGAATTGACGCCCACGACCTGGCCGCCCTTCTCGGCAAGCTCCTGATTCAGTTTCTCAAGATCGCCCAGCTCGCCCACGCACGGCTTGCAGGTGGTAAACCAGAAGTTCATGACGGTGACCTTGTTCTTGGAGAACAGCTCGTCGCTGTTTACATCGTTGCCGTCCAGGTCCTTGCCCTTAAAGCTGGGGAACTTCGTCTCCCCGCTCTCGTCGTTGGTCATGCCTGCGGTCGAGGCATCGACGCTCTCCCCCTCGCCGGGCGTGCTGCCGCATCCGGGAAACTCCTTCTCCAGCGCCATGAGCTTATCCTCGATCTCCTTGATCTGCTGTGCACCGGCCTTGAGTGTCTTAAGCTCATCCGCCGTGAACTCATCCTTGGCGCCGTCGATGGTCTTGAGCAGGAAATCGCCGTAATTGCTGCCATCCTCAATCATTGCCGAGTCTTTATTTGCCGCATTGAATACCTTTTCCCACAGCGCGTTATCACTCGAAAAGATCTCGTTCTCCTTCTGCATGAGCTTCGCATACAGCTCGGCGGCCTCGTCGGCATTGGCCGGCTTCTGCGCAGTGAGCTCTGCGATCTTAGGATCGGAGCTCGCAGATTCGCTCGCATTGCCACCGGGCGCCGAACATGCCACAAGGCACAAGGCCAATACCGGCACCATAAACAGGGCCGCAATCTTAGAAAGCTTCATAGTCATTCCTCCGTTTTGTCGAAGCTTGTTTACTTTTTATCGGCGGTCAAGGGAAGCTTTTCCGCCGACACATCCAGGCCATAGCGATAGCTGATGGCATCGACAGGACAGGCCCCGATGCACTTTCCGCACCGGATGCATTCGGCATGATTGGGCGCGCGGACCACATCAACGTCCATCTGACAAACCTTTGAGCACTTGCCGCACGAGACGCATTTGCACGCGTCAACCTGAATCCCCAGCAGGGACACCCTATTCATGAGCGCATAGAATGCGCCGAGTGGACAAATCCATTTGCAGAAGGGGCGGTAGAACAACACGCTCAGCACCGCAACCGCAATGAGAATCGCGAGCTTCCAGGTAAAGAGCTTTCCCAGCGCGGAGCGGATTCCCGTATTCATGATGGACAGCGGAATCGCACCCTCGAGCACGCCCTGCGGGCAGATGTACTTGCAAAAGAACGGGTCGCCCATGCCCACATCGTTGACCACCAAGACGGGCAGCAGCACCACGGCAAACAGCAGCACGGCATACTTGATGTACGTGAGCGGCTTGAGCTTTTTCGTTGATAGCTTTTTGCCGGGAATCTTGTGTAGAAGTTCCTGCAGCCAGCCAAACGGGCACAAAAACCCGCATACAAAGCGTCCCAGCAGCACGCCAAGCAAAATGAGCGTACCGGTGACGTAGTAGGAGAAGTTGAACTTGGATGAACCTACCACCGACTGGAACGACCCAATGGGACACGCACCTGATGCCGCGGGGCACGAATAGCAATTAAGCCCAGGTACGCAGACTGTTTTTCCCGCGCCCTGATAGATGCCGCCTTTGGCAAAGTTTGGCAGGTGAATATTGGTGACCAGCGTCGCCGCCGCCTGAATGAATCCGCGAAATCGGGCCAAAACATGCGACGCAGTGTTTTCTCTTTTATCCAATTCCGATACACTCCAAGCACAGCCTAATCGCTTTGGCCAGCACGGCATCCGCCTCGCCACGCATAACGCCAAAGCACACCATGGTAATTCCGACGATCAACAAAGCGACCTGCACCACGGGTTTTACCGCTTTGAACAACACGACCACTCCTTTCGTTACGCGACCATTGGACCATATCGGCTATAAAATCCGTGTTAAGCGCGATATGGAATGTGCAAGGAGACTGTTATGCGTATTTTGATCGTCGAAGACGAGCGAGCACTGTGCGATGCAATCGCGCGCAGCTTGCGAAACTTGGCGTACAGCGTCGACTGCTGTCACGATGGACAGGAGGCGCTCGACCTGCTGGGCGTCGAAGTCTTTGACCTCGTGGTGCTCGACCTCAATCTCCCCCGTATCGACGGCATGACCGTGCTCAGGGAACTTAGGAAAACCGACTGCGAGACCAAGGTACTGATTCTGTCCGCACGTGGCGAAGTATCCGATAAAGTTGCCGGACTCGATGCCGGCGCCAACGATTACCTTACCAAGCCGTTTCATCTGGACGAACTTGCGGCAAGGATCCGCAGCCTTACCCTCAGGCGCTTCGCACAAAGCGACATAGTATTAACCTGCGGAAAGCTCAACTTTGACACCAAGGCGCGCATCGCTTCCGTGGACAGTGAGGCTCTATCTCTTACACGCAAGGAAACGGGAATCTTGGAATACCTGATGCTTAATCAGGGGCGACCGGTAAGCCAAGAGGAGCTTATAGAGCACGTTTGGGATAGCACCGTGAACAGCTTTAGCAACGCAACCCGCGTTCACATCTCGTCGCTCCGAAAAAAGTTGCGCGGCGCTTTGGGATACGACCCGATTCGCAATCGGATTGGAGAGGGCTACGTTATGGAGGATGGAGAATGAAAGGGCTTTCGCTGCAATGGCGCATAACGATTATGACGGCACTGCTCACGTGTGCGGCATGCGTGCTGACGAACTGCCTGGTCGGCTATACGGGCATGCGCTACATGGATGCCATCGGCAGCGACATCTCGGCCTTTAACGCAACCGGCGAAGATTCGCTCCAGGCGTTCGACCCAGCGAAAGCAGCCCTCGATGACAAGGTCACGATCGTCGTAAACGACGCACAGGAGTCTTTTGGCACGACAGCCTGGTACATCACGGCTGGAGTCACACTCCTTGGCGGCGCGCTGGCATACTTTGTGAGCGGCCGTGCACTCAAACCGCTACGGGCTTTTGCAGCTCAGGTTGAGCGTGTGCAACCTGACAACCTAAGCGAAATCAGACTCAATGAAGATGTGCCCACCGAGCTACAACGATGCAGCGCCTCTTTCAACGACATGATCGCTCGTCTTGGCGAAGGGTTCTCTGCACAGCGTCAGTTTACCGGCAACGCCGCACACGAGCTGCGCACCCCGCTCGCCCTTATGCAAGCACAGATTGAACTATTCATCTCCGAACACTCCGGTTTGCAACCCGAAACAGCCGAGCTGCTCGGCCTGCTACAAGAACAAACCGAGCGCATGTCGCGGATGACCAAGGTGTTGCTCGAGATGAGTGAGCTGCGCAGCGTTCCTTGCGAGGACGATGTGGAACTTGGTCCCTTGTCCGAAGAGGTCCTCACCGACCTTGCGCCACTTGCCGAAAATAAGGGCATAGCCCTCAATTGTGCTGGAGACGCTTTAGTAATCGGGAGCGACACGCTCCTCTATCGGCTGGTGTTTAACCTGGTCGAAAATGCCATCCATTACAGCCGCCCCGGCTCGACTGTCAACGTCTCCATCTGCGACAACGACAGCCACGTGTTCCTGCGAGTCGAGGACCAGGGCCCGGGAATACCCAAGCAGTACCGAGAGAGCATCTTCCAGCCGTTCTTTCGCCTGGATAAATCCCGCAGCAGGGCATACGGCGGCGCAGGACTCGGGCTAGCGCTCGTTTGGGAGATTGCAGCGCTTCACGGTGGCGCCGTAGAGGTCGAAGAAAGTTCCGAGGACGGGACCACTATGCTCGCAAGCCTTCCAAAACGATCCGCAGCATTAACCGAACAGTAAAACGAAAGGGGTCCCGCACACGTTTGCGCGGGACCCCTCTCCGTCAATGCAATTCGCCCAAAAGAGTAGAAGTTTACTCCCACTCGACCGTGCCGACAGGCTTAGGCGTGAGGTCGTAGCACACGCGGCAGATACCGGGGACCTCCCTTTATACGTTCGGCACAATCGTAGGCGATACCCACAAATTCCAGTCCCGAGCAACAAGAGTACAATTGCTGCTAGTGTTGCCAGCTGTTGGGAGATGGAAGATGGACTGCGATGGCTACCCATGCGTTCCCATGCCGTTGATGTGCACCGCCTTTGTGCCGGGGCAGATTGACGCTGCGGTTGCAGGCATTTCCGACCCCGATTCACGCGCCATCGCCACGGCAGAAGCGCTGTACTTTCGCGGACAGGCCGCACTCGCCGCCAAGACAGCACGCCCCTATCTTGACGCCACCGACCCCGCACTGCGCTATTCCTCATGCTTTATCTGCGGATATGCCAGTCTGTCGCTCAACCGTATCGCCGATGCCCGCCGTTGCCTTGCTGGCATCCTCGATACGCCGGCCGACGAGGAATCACCCGCCGTCCACGCCACGCATATCCTGTTCGCCTCGGCCGCGAGCGTCCTGCTGCACTTGCCTTCCCCGTATTCCGCCGAAGAGTTTTATCCGCTTGCGGCGCATCTGCCCGAAGGCCTGCGCCTGTTCGCCAGCTACGTGATGGCGCATGCCCTGTACCTGCGCGGCGAATATGGCCGCAGTCTGGGCATGGCGGAAAACGCCCTGATCATGAAACAGGGAAGCTATCCCATCTCGGAACTGTTCCTGCACCTGGCAGCTTCCATGGCCTGCATGAGTCTCAAAGACGTCGACGCCGCAAGAACGCATTTCGGAGCTGCTTGGAACATTGCGCGTCCCGACGGCCTTATCGAGCTCATCGGCGAGCACCACGGCCTTTTACAGGGGCTCATCGAGGCGTGCCTAAAAACGCAATACCCCGACGACTTCGCACGCATCATCGAGATCACGTACCGCTTCAGCTACGGCTGGCGGCGCATCCACAACCCCGATTCGGGCGAGGACGTTGCCGACGATTTAACGACCACAGAGTTCACCATGGCCATGCTCGCCTGCCGCGGATGGACCAACGCTGAAATCGCACGCCATATGGGAGTATCGCCGGGCACCGTCAAAAACCGCCTATCCGGCGTATACGCAAAGCTTGGCATCGGCACACGCGCCGAGCTGGTCGCGCACATGTTGCGTTAGCGACCGGGCTGCTAAGCGCATCGAACGCGTTCCGGAACCCGGCGCTTCGCTCGATCAATTTGGACATTTTGACCCTTGAACGGCACTACCGCCACGAAGCGTCTTCTCGCAAAATTGGATTATTTCCACCGATATTTGCGGGATGGGAGCCCAAGATGCTTGATCGCCGTTCGTTACTTGTTGCTGGAGCGTCCTCGCTGGCGAGCATTATGTTGCCTCGCGTGCCGGGAAGCGAAAATGCCTTCCTGCTGCCGTTCGCGCCCACCGCGGCCTATGCCGACGAAGAAGACCCCTTCAAGGTGCTCGTTCTCTCGCGCACCATGTTTGGTGTGGTCGTGGTCGACGTCGCCAACAAGAATACGCCCATCGCAGGTGCCCAGGTCACGCTCACATCGCGCTATGCCGTAGGCAAGCAGCTAACCGCCACGACCGATGACGAAGGCACGGCCATCTTTGAGGTCGCCCCTCTTTCGGAAGGCTACGTGGACGAGGCAACGCTCCTTGACGCGTACGACTTTAACGGCGGCATCTCCATTAGCATGGCGGGCTACCGTGATGTCGAGATTCCCCTTGCGCGTATCCAGGGCGGCACCGCCATAACCGCACCCACACGTCCGCTTTCCGACGGCGAGCCGTACTTCCGCCAGCTCACGTTCGACGAATGGGACATCCAGTACGCCGACGCCACGTTTATGGCAATGCCAGCGGACGAAGCAGCAAACGACCAACCCGACACGCATGCCTTTATTGTACAGGCACATCTGCCACAGGGTGGACAGGCAACGCTGCACATCAACAAGGTAATGCCCGCCACGGGTAGCTCGCCCGAAACCGTCACGCAGATCGGCCAGATCAAGGCCAGCGCATCAGGCGCGGATAATCTGGCGACGTTCACACTCGAAGACAAGTTTCTCGACGCGGCATCGGGCCTTCTGGAGGAAGGGTGCAAGCTGCGCTTTGTCCTCGACTATCAGGGCAAAACCTACACGCTCTCATCCCCCATGGCCGTTGTCACCGCGCCGGCCGCAAAGGCGGAATCGGGCTCGACCACTATCGTCCCCACCACCATGGACCAAGAGGTCACTCCGTTTGATTTCCCCGCGGCGTTTCCCGGCATCGGCGGCAATAAGTTCACGTGCTGGATACCCACATTTCCGATCCTCTTCGATTTCTCGTTTGCTGGATACGTGCTGTTTGGCGGAGGATACAAACCAGCCAGCTATATGAACGATTCGGGCAATCCGGATCCGGAGTACTGGAAGAAGTCACCGCGCGAGTCGGGCGCCAAGCAGGCAAACCGCTACCTCGACGAAATGGAGGGGAAGTGGAATCAGTACAAAAGTATGAGTGCCGGTTCGGGCACCGATCCAAGAAACACCAAGCTCCTTCGCCACCATTGCACGCCGCTGTTCACGATGGATATCGCCACACAGCTGTACGGCTCGCTCGCCTACGATTGGGTGGGCAAAACCTGGGGTAACAACAACGACCCCGCATACGGCAATATTAAGGCCCTCTTCCAGGTAAGAACTGACCTCAATTGGACCGAGCAGTTTACCCTAGGACCGGTGCCATTTTTCCTAAACGTCAACCCTTGGGTGCTGGCGAAGCTGGCGCTCGCTGTGGGTGCCCACACGCACGGCAGCGGCGCGGCGTTTTTCAAGAACATTTCGCTCGACTATTCCAACACGTCGGGCTCGTTCACCATCCAGATCGGGCTTGCCGTCACCTTTGGAGCCGGCGTTGCAGGCGTCGCTTCGTCTGCCGTGCGCGGTGCCGCATCCCTCACGCTGTTCATTGGGTACGAGAAGGCAGATGGACACCAGCTTCCGCGGCTGCGCGTGGGTGCAGACGTCGATGTCGATGTGATACTCCAGTTCGTAATGTTCAAGTGGACCACCAAGGCTTGGTCGGGGTCGTGGCCCACACTCATCGATTCGTGGAATATGTCGGTGAACAATGGCGACCAGTATGTACTCCAGCGCTCTGAGCTGGCATTGGGTGGAAATACGCCTTATACGTTGGATGCCTGCTTCGGCACGCCCGGCAACGCCGAGGCAGGTGGTGTGCCGCAATTTATCGCATCGGCCACCATCGTCACCAACGCCGAGCTGCTCGCACGCGCCGAGGTTAAGGCCACTGCCGTAAACGCCGCGCCTGTCGTGCGCGATTGGGATCAAGCGGTCACGCGCATTGAACTCGAGGCGGATTCAGAAAGCGACGACACGGGACAGATCGAGCATTTCGTCCACGCACTGGTAGAGAACGACGAAAACGCCGCGCCGATGTATGAGTACACCTACATCGGTCAGGCGACGAACGCCGTTGCGGACCCCAACGCCAATTCTGCCGGTGTATCGGAGGACGAGCGTGGCGGCATCAAGCCCTCGAGCGACAACGTGCTGTTTACTGGCGTGCTCAGCGAAGCTCACATGAAGCTGGCAATGATTGCCGGCGTAGAATGCCTGTTCCGTATCGCCTCGGTGCGCTACGGCGACAATGGCCGCTCGCGCCTGGTGGTGCACACAAAGGCAAACGGCACGTGGTCCGCCCCCACGCCCGTGGACTTCCCCCTTGGGTTTGGCGAGAACGACGTGGAGCGCGACGGCATATACGATTACGACTTCGACGTAGTGGAATATACGGACGGAAGAGGAAACCAAGACGCCTACGTGTTGCTGGTCTCGGGCGAGCGCCGCGACGGCGACAACACCCCTTTCGATGCGGCGAGCACATCCGGCATACTGTCCGTTGTGCGCCTGCACATAAGCAACGACGGAGTTCGCGTGATATCGCACACGTCGTGGCGCAGCATCTCGCGCGGCCGCCTTCAGGAGGATGGCTACCATTGCCTGCAGTGCCCGCGCATCACGGTAGGCAAGACGCTGGTCGACGGACGCCTGTCGGGTGCCTACCTCCACCGCCGCGGAACCACCGCAGAAAAGGCGCTCGGCAGCGAGGCCGAGGTTGCGCTAGAATGCTTTACCCTGTGGTCGGATGATTTGGGCGACAGCCTGACGTTCCGCCAAGTTCTTCGCTTTCCGCAGGCACCGTCGAGTATCGAGCTGAGCGAGCCCGAGAATATCAACGGCAAAATGGTGGTGCCCGTTGCGTACGAGACCGCAGACGGTTGCGGCTGCGCATCGTACGCCGTGATCGGCCAGTCCATTGCGGGCTGGGGCGTTATGCCACCAGACGCCACGGTACCCCATGCGGTGCCGTGGCCGCAACATTCGGGCTTTTTGGCCACCGTCAACGAGCAGCTGCAGCATATTACTTGGACGCGAGGCGCATCGGCATTTGCAACGCAGCCCGTGGGTGCCGCAGGCTGTGGCCCGGCGTCGTTTAGCGTAAGCAACAACGGCAGGTGCGTGCTCTATGTAGAGAACACCGATGGCAAGGTGGGACAAACCTACGACGAAGAAGGCAACCCGGTAGCAGTGATGGGCAAGCACTTCCGCATCTTCGCCAGCACCTTGGCAGGCGATCTGTTCACGGAGCCGTTCGTGATGTGCGAGCTGGACCATCCCGTCGATCAGATAACGACATTTTTGACGTCGGGAGGCATGCTCTCCGCGCTCGCCACGCACATTGTGAGCGCGGAGAAGAGCGAGGCAGAGCTGCACAGCATCGAAGTGCCCTTGGTGGCGTGTGCCACTCCGACGGGCGCGGTCGCTACCTCAGGCGCGGTGGTGCCCGGAGCAGCAGGCGAATCCTTCATGGTCACGGTGCGAAACGACGGCAACACTTTGCTGACCGCCGGCACGATCGATCTGTACCGAGAGGGCTCCAGCCAGCCGTTCTCCAGCGCATCCATCGGATTCGGAGCGAACGCACGCATGGCTTCGATCTACGATCCAGAGCTTGCCGAAGATACTTCGGCCAACGACATGGCACACGTAAAGTACGCGCTCGAGACGCTGGGCGAGCGCTTCGCTACGCACCCGCTGGCAGCCGACAACGGCAACGCCGTGCTGGCACCGGGTTGCACGGCACAGTTCCGCATGAGCTTTGCCATCCCAGAGAGTTGGGGCGACGAGGTGGGCAAACGCGTAACGCTATATGCGAAGGCGCGTAATCTGGTGGCGCTCGACCCCGTAACGCTCGAGGAAATTCGACCGGGCGCGAACTCGGCGCTGGGTGCCGTACTGCACGAGCTTCATGTGCCCGACGCGTCATGCGAACGCTCGGAGGTTCAGGTCGGCGTATGCGACAGCGCGGATACGACAGGACTTCACGACGCCCCGATGACGGTCGACGGCGATGGCGGCACGAGTGGCGACGGTACTGACGAGGGCGGCGGCTCCGGCGGAAGCAGCTCCGGCAGTGGCAAGGACCACGGCAATAACAAGCGCTCCGGAAAAGCGGGCGCGCTTGCGGACACAGGCGATGTCAACGCTCCCCTTACGGCAGCCGCTGCAGCACTCGCCGCGGCAGGCGCCGGCCTCGTCGCCTACAGCACCCGCCGCACGGCGCTCGAAACCGACACCGCCAATGAGGCCAATTCGGATAAGCCTCGCTAGCTCCTAGTTGCTTTTACGAGAGACGCCGACTCGGCTCATCGAGCACCAAAAAGGGCTGGCCCCGATAACTCGGAGCCAGCCCTGAGTCGCCTGGCGCGGGAATCGCAGCGCTACTTGAGCTTCAGTGCCTCCATCATGGGCGCGGCGGCATCCCAATCGATCTTCCAGCCGATTGACACACGGACGGTTTCGCCCGTTGCGGGAGCCGTCGCAAACAGCGTATGGCCGTTGTCGGGACCGGTAAAGCGCAGCCACGTTATGCCGTTGTACTCGACCTGGTCGGTTGTTGTCTCCTTGCCTTCGTAGACCTGCTCTAGGCTTGCAACCTCTTCCTCCGGCGAGCGCGGGAAGATGCTGATGTTCAGGCGTCCTCCAGTCTCGTCGTGGAAGAAGTCTGCCTTTTCGCGCTCTTCGTTGGACGAATCCAGCGTGTACCCATCGGCGGCCTCGATACTGTACGATGCGCAGTCGATGCCCGTTAAATCTGCCTTCTCGCCAGAATCGGCCACGCCGCCGGCCGCCTTGAACTCCTTGGTCTCGCATCCCGTGGTGTCGAAGTGCATGGCCTCATGATTCTTGGCGGGGGCGTAAGCGTCTACGAACTCGACAGTGATGGGCCCGTAGTACGCCGTCTTGGGCGCCCAGAAATACACGTACTCAACGGTCTCGCCCGGACCGATATCTGGCCTCTCGGAAAGGTCGATGCCCTCGTGAAGCTCATCGGGAGCCTCGCTTGCAACGTAGTCGAGCACAGCCGCCTTACCGGAAGTAAACAACGGGTCGCCTGCCTCAAGATCGCCCTGGGCAGCATGCACGTTAAAGGAGCTAAACGTCCTGTTCTTTGCATTGTTGTTGGTGATCTTGACGTGCAGGTAAAAACCGTCCTGCAACTTAGCGTCGCCGCGATAGAACGCACCATGGGCTACTGACTCATAGGTTATGCCAGCCACCTCGACCGTCTGCGACTCATAGGCCTTGGCCTTCTTCTCTACGGGAGCACTGCCACCCGAGTTGCCAGCCGAGCCACTCGGAGCACTACCACCACAGCCGGCCACCGTACACGCCAGCACGGCCGAAAGCGTCACGGTGGGAATTCCTAACAGCAGCTTCCTTGTCACGGGCTTCATCATCCTCACCGCTCCTTTCGGCTTGCAGCTCATCCGTTGCCCGAGTCGCAAGTCGACTCCGTGACATCGGCTTCCACTATGAGCGTATGACGAAATGCGGCACAGGCGAAGTGACCCGTGGCCCAACTAGCAACCGCCCAGCATCCCCTATGGACCAAAAAGGCTCATATACGCACGCCCTCGGCCCATAAAATGAGACGCCTGTCCCAATGTTCGATTTGAGCCATCCACGCGGCACTTTTCGACAAACGTATCAAGCCGCAAACAAAATGAAGCGGGCTCATCCGTCTTCAAACTTACTCGGGCAGAAACGAGTAAGTGGAATTCATCGGTAAGGAGCGTGGGCTCACCCGCATTATTAAGAAGACCCTCAAGGCGCCCGAGCAGCGCAATGATTTAGATAGGCGTCCACCGCCCGCTATTCGACATCCGACCCCTCCCCCATCAGCCATCGGGCGAGGTCGACCACCTTAATCCCCTCATAATCAACAGCATCGTGCTTTGTTCGCGCAATGACCATCTTGGGATACGCATCACGTATCGCAAGCAGAGGTGCCACTTCGCGCTCAAAGGTTTCCTGACGCGAAATGTCATCGCTAACTTGGATATACACTCGCTCATCGCGACGAATTGCCACGAAGTCGATTTCCTTCTTATAAAGCACCCCGATATAGATTTCCCAACCGCGTCTTAGGAGCTCTAAAGCGACCATATTTTCATATACATGCCCGAAGTCGAGTTTTTTAGTTCCAAGTTTTGCGTATCTGATTGCATGATCCGATAAATAGTATTTATCACCCGAAGCGAGGTACTTTTTACCGCCTACGTCATAGCGGCGCACTCGATAGAACGCAAAGGCCTGGCATAAAAATCCGAGGTACTGGGCGAGCGTTGCCACGGAAACGCGCGTTCCGGCAGCATCCAGCGCAGCCGCAATCCCACTAACAGAAGATATGTTACCGATATTGTCCATTAGGAAATCGCATGCACGTTCTAGTTGCACTTTGTTACGAACCCCATGCTTTTCTTCCACATCACGCAAAACCAAGACATCTAGCACGTTCGCAATATATCGATAGCGAGCTCGCTCGCTAGGATACAAATACGAGCCAGGCATTCCGCCCTCTCTCAAATATCGGTCAAGCGCTTCGTCCGGGTTATGAATTCCGTGATATGTCGAGAACTCAAGCAAGGAGAACGGAAATACTTCGACCTCATATGTCCGCCCGCGAAAAAGCGTCGCCAAGTCACTCGAAAGCAAGAATGCGTTGGAGCCAGTAACGTAGATATCGTATTTACGCGATGCATGAAGGCTATTGACCGCTTTTTCGAACCCAACGCAGGTTTGCACCTCATCAATCATCACAATGTTATCGAGGCCCTCGCAATAGCTTTCCTCAACGTAGCGATGCAATGCTCGATAATCCGTTAGCTCCTCGAATTCGAGGAGATTGAAATTGATGCGGATAATATTGGCATCGGGGTCGGCCTCACGAAAGCGATCGGCAAGAGCTTCCAGTAGAACAGATTTGCCGCACCTACGAATGCCGGTAATAACCTTGATGTCCGGCGTTCCTTTAGCGCCAAGAAGCGCTTCCATATATTGAGGACGTTCGATAATCTTCATATCATCACCGTTCTATTAAATAAAAGCTCTTCTGATTCGTTTTTGTTTAGTATATATGAGGTTCTACTAAATGGAATCAAATATCTCTTGATTTTATTCAGCTATTTCTCCCAATAGCGTAACATCAGTCAATATATCACGAACGATTGTTCGATGGATTTCGTGTTGGGTGGAATCGTCCACGGGCTGGGCTATGCTACCTTGACTATCTATACGACTTAAATGCACAAGAGGAAGCACCAAGAGAGCGAGCATGGCAAAAAACACCGCAAACTATGGTAACGACAGTATTCGTCAGCTCAAAGACGAGGAGCGCGTACGTCTGCGTCCCGCCGTCATCTTTGGCTCGGACGGACTCGACGGCTGCGCGCATGCCGCCTTCGAGATCCTGTCCAACGCCGTTGACGAGGCGCGCCAGGGCTACGGCAAGCTCATCACCCTCACCGCCTTTCGCGATGGCTCTATCCAGGTAGAGGACAATGGCCGTGGCTGCCCGCTCGACTGGAACCCCTCCGAGAAGCGCTTTAACTGGGAGCTCGTCTTTTGTGAGCTCTACGCCGGCGGCAAGTACAACAATAACCAGGGCGGCGACTACGATTTCTCGCTCGGCACCAACGGTCTGGGCTCGTGCGCGACTCAGTATGCCTCCGAATACATGGACGTCACGGTCTGGCGCGACGGCAACAAGTATTCCCTGCACTTTAAAAAGGGCAAGGTCGTCGGCGCCAAGAAGAAGGCACTCGAGATTGAGCCCAGCGACGAGAACCGCACCGGCACTACCATCAAGTGGCGTCCCGACCTCGAGGTCTTTACCTCCATCAGCATTCCCCACGATTGGTATCGCGAGACCATGCGCCGCCAGGCTGTGGTCAACGCCAACGTGACCTTCCGCCTGCGCATCGAGGGCGACGATGGCGAGTTTACCGAAGAGGATTTTTGCTACCCCAAGGGCATCGAGGACTATGTGCTCGAAAAGGTCGGTACCGACTACCTCACCGAGCCCTTCTTTATCGAGGCTGACCGCCGCGGTCGCGACCGCGAGGACCTGCCCGACTACAACGTAAAAATCACCGCGTGCATGTGCTTCTCGCGCACCTTCATGATGCAGGAGTACTACCACAACTCATCATGGCTCGAGAACGGCGGCTCACCCGAGAAGGCGGCCCGTAGCGCTCTGACCAGCGCCATCGATGCCTACATCAAGCAACAGGGCAAGTACAACAAAAATGAGAGCGGCATTAAGTGGCAAGACGTCCAAGACTGCCTGGTGCTCGTGACCAACTGCTTCTCCACCCAGACGTCCTACGAGAACCAGACCAAGAAGGCCATCAACAACCGCTTTATCCAGCAGGCCATGACGGCATTCTTTAAGGAGCGCCTCTCGACCTACTTGATCGAGAACAAGGACGCCGCCAACAAGATTATGGAGCAGGTGCTCATCAACAAGCGCTCGCGCGAGAACGCCGAGAAGACGCGCCAGAGCATCAAGACCAACCTGCAGCAGAAGACCGACATGGCCAACCGCGTGCAGAAGTTCATCGACTGCCGCTCCAAGGACAAGAGCCGCCGCGAGATCTACATCGTAGAGGGCGACTCGGCAGCAGGCGCCATTCGCACCTCGCGCGATGCCGAGTTCCAGGGTGTTATGCCCGTCCGCGGCAAGATCCTCAACTGCCTAAAGGAAGACTATCCGCGCATCTTTAAGTCCGACATCATCATGGACCTCATGCGCGTGCTGGGCTGCGGCGTGGAGATCAAGGACAAGCGCATCAAGAACCTCGGTGCCTTTGACCTAGACAACCTCAACTGGAACAAGGTCATCATCTGTACGGACGCCGACGTCGACGGTTATCACATCCGCACGCTCGTGCTCACCATGCTCTATCGCCTGGTGCCCACGCTTATCGACGAGGGCTACGTGTATATCGCCGAGTCGCCGCTCTACGAGATCAACTGCAAAGAGAAGACCTACTTTGCCTACACCGAGCTCGAGAAGAACGGCATCCTCAAGGAGATTGGCGACCAGAAGTGCTCGATCAACCGCTCCAAGGGTCTTGGTGAGAACGATCCGGACATGATGTGGCTCACCACCATGAACCCCGAGACGCGCCGCCTGATCAAGGTAGAACCCGAGGACGTCACCAAGATGGAGACCATGTTCAACCTGTTGCTGGGCAACGACGAGACGGGCCGCAAGCGTCACATCTCCGAGCACGGCAAGGAATACCTGGACCAGCTGGACCTGCAGTAGCAGCAAATCGATAACGACGGCCCATAAGAAGTTCAAGAGGATATCGTGGCAAAGAAAAAGACGAAGAACCAGCCCAAGAAAAAGCAGGTCAACGCCGAGAACGTCATCGGCCTGCACTCCGAGGTCACCGATCAGCCGATCACGCAGACGCTCGAGGTCAACTACATGCCCTACGCTATGAGCGTCAACGTCTCGCGTGCGTTCCCCGAGATTGACGGCTTTAAGCCCTCGCACCGCAAGCTGCTCTACACCATGTACAAGATGGGTCTGCTCAAGGGCGAGCGCCAAAAAAGCGCCAACATCGTGGGCCAGACCATGAAGCTCAACCCGCATGGCGACGCCGCAATCTACGAGACGATGGTGCGCCTGGCCACCGGCAACGAGGCACTGCTCGCCCCCTTCGTGGAGTCGAAGGGCAACTTTGGTAAGTACTATTCGGGCGACCTGAGCTACGCCGCCTCGCGCTATACCGAGGCCAAGCTCTCCCCCATTAGCGCCGAGATCTTCAAGGACATCGACAAGGACCCGGTCGACTTCGTCGACAGCTACGACGGCGCCATGAAGGAGCCACGCCTGCTGCCCACCACGTTCCCCAACATCCTCGTCTCGGCCAACAAGGGCATCGGCGTCGCCATGGCATCCGATATCTGCGGTTTCAACCTCAACGAGGTCTGTACCGCCACAATGCATTACCTGCAGGATCCCGACTGCGACCTGCTCGAGTACATGCCCATGCCCGACTTCTCGACCGGCGGCGAAATTATCTACCGCCGCGAGGAGATGGAAAAGATAATCGAGACCGGCCTTGGCAGCTTCCAGATCCGCTCCCGCTGGCGCTGGATTCCCGAAGAGCGCATCATCGAGGTCTACGAGATCCCCTACACCACCAAAACCGATGTCATCATCGAGCGCATCGTCAAGCTCTCCAAGGAGGGCAAGGTCAAAGAGATCGCCGACATCCGCGACGAGACCGACCTTTCGGGCCTGCGTATCGCCATCGATCTTAAGCGCGGCGTCGACCCCGACAAGCTCATGGCCAAGCTCTATCGCTCGACCACGCTACAGGATTCGTTCTCGTGCAACTTCAATGTGCTGGTCGATGGTTACCCTCGCGTTATGGGTGTGCGCCAGATCCTGCACGAGTGGGTCAAGTGGCGTATTGAGTCCACGCGTCGCCGCATTAACTTTGACCTGGGCAAAAAGTCCGAGCGTCTGCACCTGCTGCACGGCCTCGAGGCAATTCTGCTCGACATCGACAAGGCGATCGCCATCATCCGCGGCACCAAGCTCGAGGCCGAGGTCGTGCCCAACCTTATGAAGGGTTTCGACATCGACGAGACCCAGGCCGAGTTTGTTGCCGAGCTCAAGCTCCGCAACATCAACGAGGAGTACATCCTCAACCGCACCAAGGACATTGCCAAGCTTGAGGGCGAGATTGCCGAGCTTGAGGAGATCCTCTCCAGCGAGGAGAACATCAAGAAGGTCATCAGCGACGAGCTGGCCGCGGTCAACAAAAAGTACGTGATGCCGCGCCGCACGGGCAGGATCGAGCCCCATGAGGTTATCGAGGTGAGCCTGGAACCCGAGGTCGAGGAGTACCCGGTCACCATCATGCTCTCGCGCGATGGCTACCTTAAGAAGATGACGGACCGCGTGCTCAAGAAGGCGACCACGCTCAAGTACAAGGACGGCGACAAACCCTTTATCGAGTTCCCGTCCTCCAACACCCACGAGCTGCTGGTCTTTACCAACAAGAGCCAGGTGTACAAGTGCAAGGTTGCAGCGTTTGAGGACACCAAGTCGGCCCAGCTGGGCTCGTACCTGCCGACCGATCTTGAGATGGAACCCGACGAGAGCGTCATCTGGGTCATCGACCCCGGGGACTACAAGGCCGACGTGCTGTTCGTCTTTGAGAACGGCCGCGTGGTGCGCGTCGCGCTTTCTGGATACGTCACCAAGACCAACCGCAAGCGCCTCAAGAACGCCATCTACGGCGGCAGCAAGCTGCTGTATGCGCAGGTGCTCAAGGAAGACCGCGACCTCGCGCTGGTCTCGAGCGACTACCGTTTGATGAACTTCAACACGTCGCTGCTCAAGACCAAGACGACCACCAACACGCAGGGCGTCCAGGCTTTCACGGCCAAGAAGGGCCGCTCGGTCACCACCGTCGGCACGACCGAGGAGATTCTTGGCGCCGGCGTCTCGGCCGAGAAGTTCACCGCGCAGAGCCTCCCCTCTGCCGGTGCCCTCATGAAAGAAAACGACATGCCGAGCTTGTTTGATTAACAGCCGTCTGGCCGGTTCCGACAGCCCAACCCCCTTGAAACGCAGCAAGGCCCGAATGGTTCAAATGAACCTTTCGGGCCTTGTTCGTTATTGGAAATGCGCGCTAGGCAAGCTTGCGAGCGAGCTCGCGCACCTCTTTCAACTTGGGCGAGGATGCCATGCTGTCGCGCTCGGTCACACCGCTGATGGTGACAGTGCCCTGGTCCGCCCACTTGCAGTACGCGCAGGCTGACTTGTACATAGCGATCGCCGCATCATAGACGCCCTCGCTGTGACTATCGAGCAAAAGGGCCGTCTTGGTGAACGGGAAGCCCGTGGCACCGAAGGCGTACAGGCGGTCGATGGCGGCTTTCTCCTGCGCGGTGATATCAAACCAGTAGATGGGCGAAGCGAAGACAACCATATCGGCGCCTTTCAGCGACTCGATCACGTCGGCCATGTCATCCTTCTGCACGCAGACGCCCTCATGGGCGAAGCAGTACTGGCATCCCAAGCAGCCGGCGATCTTCTTGCCGGCAACGCGGACGACCTCGACCGTATGGCCGGCCTCGCGCGCGGTCTCGGCAAACGCCTCGACCATGGTATCGGTATTGGCGCCCTTACGCGGGCTGCCGCTCAATACAACGATTTTCATAGGATTCCCTCTCCTTCATGCTGCAGGCGCGCGGCACACATTTCGTTGTAACCAAAACAGATGGAGCTATTCAGTCGTCCGCAGACCGCATCTCTTGTTCGTGCTCTCTAGACACAATCTCATTGCCTGACAACTCGTTAACTGTCTTGATTCTCTCTCCGAAAATTGAACAGCAAATCGTTGGCCGCAAAGTGTCGACTGTGGGAAAATTAACTAGAGCTTTCTCCTGCTCGCATGAGCGTTCGCGTGTATGAGCCTGGCCGAATCGGGCAGGCGCAATATAGATCCACGGAAACCGGCCTACGAACAAGGAGCGCCTTATGTATGGACAGTATGTTGCACCACAAACCCATAACAAATGCACTGGTCTGTCTATCCGCAACGTCAAGCTTCATGCAGGCGCCAGAGTCGTCGCCTTCGGAGTAAGCATTCTTATGGCAGGGCAGCTTTTGCTACCCTGCGCAGCACTGGCGACCGAAATGCCCGAACCCGATGTCGCAACACCCATCACCTGCGACGAAGTCAACGCGGAAGGCAGCCTCACAGCAGCCACCGTCGATCATTACTACGATTTGGAGCTACCCCCTGCTTTCGAGTTGGTCCAGAACGAGGCTCTTGTATACGATTTTCCCGACAAACCCGAGGACTTCATCTACGGGCTTAACGACACCGTCCATCTCTTCAAGATCGACACCGATGCCGAAAGCCTTATAAAAACCGAGAACCCCAAAGAGGCCAGCGTCTCTATCGCCCTGACCATGATCGACAATCACGTTAGAGCAACCGTAGTCTTTACAGGCAGTTACGCCGACGACCAAATCCCTTACAGGCTGGACCTCAACAGCTCAACCTACCTTGGCACACACGTTGACCGTGACTTCGACAGCGGGCAGGGGATTATGCACGAGACGCGGCACGATTACTACATCCGTTACGTCTTCGACAGTGACGTGCACTTGTTTGCAACCGATACGAGCGGTTCCAAACCCGATCCAAGTGTTAAACCGAGCCCAGAGGTCAAACCCGAACCGGAAACCAAGCCCGAGCCCACACCGCAACCCAAGGCAGAAAAGCCCGCGGCAAATCCCGTTTCCACTAAGGCAGTAGCGGCGGTTAAACCAGCCGGGACCACCCTACCCGCGACGGGCGACAACGGTGCGATGGCTGTCGCCCTGAGTGTTGCCGGTGCTGCAGTTGCGGCAGTTGGCATTTCTGCAACAAGGCGTCGCAACCGCTAGCCAGCATTTCGTACCCCGCAGACAAAGCTCTATCCCCGCTCCGATGAGCTTTACTCACCGAGAAGTTTCTTCCCCACGGAAATGAGCTTTTTCCAACAGTCGCCTTCACGCCATCAACGCCCCGTGAAACCGACGAAACAGACTGTGCCGAACCGCCATCGAGCTCTGCCCCATCGCAAACAGCGTCGACGGCGTCTTCTGGCAACATTTTTGGTCGCCATTGCTCCGATTCGGCAGAGCCCAGCCTCCGCTCGACCTCGAGCAAGACTTGTAAGGAGTCCACAGTCAAGTTCAACTACGGAAATCGTGACGAGCCGATACCGCTCGCATGCCCCCTTCGGAATAGGCGCTGAGCAGCTCCTGGGCGTGGGCGAACTCGGGTCCCCGCCTCCAACCGAGCAGGCGGTTGACCGCGAGATTTCCCTGAACGCTGTGGACAAAGAGCAGTACCGCAAGGTATCCGACTGGTTCGATGCGCACGCGCATCAGAAGATTCTTTTCCTTGAACTGGGCGTGGGATTGCGCAACGGCGTCATAAAGCACATGCTCGCTCAGATCGCAAACGCCTGCGAACACACCACGTTCACCGTGTTCAACTACAGCCAGGCCATGGCGCCCGATACTTCATGTGAGACGATTCTCGTTGATGGCGATATGGCCCCGGCCTTCGCACGAGAACCTCGAGCGACACGAGCGCTTTGTGAGCGAGCGCGGCAATGGCCGCGTGCTGTTGTTGGAGCTCGGCGTGGGCGAAATAACCCCTGGCATCATCACGCTCCCGTTTTGGAGCATGACCACGAAGCTGCTGGATGCGCACCTGCTGAGCGTCAATGTCACGGGCGACTCCGCCCCATTGCAGCTTGGAAGCAAGGTAGAGGCGATCCAGGCCGATTTGGGCGCCCTGCTCTCGGTGACGCGGACGGGCAACAAGTAACGCGGCGAGGCTTAAGCCTCTTTGTTAGTCGCTTTGAGATATTCCTCATCGCCCACAGGCTCCAACCACTCGTTGGAGGTCTCCTCGCCCGGAACCTCCAGCGCCAGATGGGAGAACCAGCTGTCGGGCGCGGCGCCGTGCCAGTGCTTCACCCCCGGGGCGATGTTGACCACGTCGCCGGGGCGCAGCTCCTGTGCCGGCTTGCCCCACTCCTGGTAAAACCCTCGACCAGCCACGCAGACGAGGATCTGTCCGCCACCGCTTTTGGCGTGATGGGTGTGCCAGTTGTTGCGGCAGCCGGGCTCGAACGTCACGTTGTAGACGCCGACCTGTTCGGTGGAAAGAGGCGCGAGGTAGCTTTGCCCGATAAAGTACTTTGCAAATGCGTCGTTGGGGGCACCGATGGGAAAGGTCATCTCGTTTTGGTGCTGAGCCTTTGCGTCGGCGGCATCGTCGTCCGCCCAGACCTCCTGCGCCATGCGGAAGGCCGCCCATGCCTTGGGCCAGCCCGCGTAAAACGCCGCATGCGTAAGGATCTCCGCTATCTCCGCCTTGGTCACACCGTTGTTCTTTGCGGACATCAAATGATATTGGAACGAAGAGTCCGTCAGCCCCTGCGCCATTAGGGCCACCACCGTCACCGCGCTACGGTCGCGCAAGGAGAGCTCGCCCTCCCGGCTCCATACCTCGCCGAACAGCACGTCGTCATTGAGCTGTGCGAATTTGGGAGCGAACTCCCCCAGGGCATCTCTGCCCGCCGTCTGTTTAATTGCCATGATCGATTTCCTCCTATCGATGGTATTAGGCACAAATCTGTTTCCGCGCGGCCAAGCTGCCCACCTAGATTCCCATGCCCATTCGTCGCGCCTGCTCAAGGGCGGGGTGACCGGCAATTACAGAACACCCCTTGCGCTCCCAATTTGTATTGACGAGAATGAAGGTAATATCTAAACCTGACTTTAGGTCAAGGAATAAACCCAAAATTTATCCGGAGGAGCTCTGCACACAATCGGACAGGTGGCGGAGATGTTCGACTTGCCCGCCTCCACGCTGCGCTATTACGACAAGCAGGGATTGTTCCCTGGATTGGAGCGGGCGTCCGGCATTCGCCAATTCGGCGACAGGGAACTCGAGGCGCTTCGGGTCATCGAATGCCTAAAGAAGGCAGGGATGGAGATCAAGGACATCCGTCTGTTCATGGAATGGTGCGCAGAAGGCCCATCAACGTACCCTCAGCGCAAGGCCATGTTCGAGGAGCGGAAGGCCCACATGGAATCGGAGATCGCGAAGATGAACCGTGCGCTGGACATGCTGAAGTTCAAATGCTGGTACTACGAACAGCTGAATCAAGGCAACAACGAGGCTGAGTTGAAGGCGCTGATTCCGGACGGGTTGCCGGAAGAGATTAAAGAGGCCTACGAGAACGCCCACGCTCGATAGTGCAGTCCGATGCTCGGAGGGCTTCGGTGAGGAGTTGTTTTGGCAAGAGTGCACAAAGAAAGCCTCCGGGCCAAAAGGTCTGGAGGCCGTTATTCCCGTAATTTTGCTGACTGTCCCAGTAAGCGGAAAGAACCACGATTTTCGCGCTATTCGTCCCCTTCGGGGATGTCAATGCGCTCGAGTTTGAAGATTACAGGGCGCGTGCCATCGTTGCAGCAGCAGATCATCTCGTTCTCCCGCTCCATCCATCCCCGCATAATCGATCCGCCCTGCAGGCCCGTGTAGATGTAGCGCGAGACGGCATCCCACGCCTCGGAGCAGTGAGGGCGCCTTGGGCCGCCGGCGACGGTGTCGGGGTCGGCGTCGGTTCTCGTCAGCGTGCCGAGGCCGCCTTGCCAGAAATGGTCCTTGTCGCCGTCGCGCTCGAACAGGAACTCGTCGCCCACGTTGTAGCAGGGGCACGCTCCCGCCTGCTTGTCCGCGCAGTAGCGCTCCTGCAACTCGGGGAACAGCTTCTTGTCGATTACCGTCATTTTCACCTGGTGCTTCATGGTGGCTCCACCTTTCTCTCGAATTGTGAAGTAGTATGCTTGATACCGGTCGAAGATGCGAGTACGCACCTTCAAGATAGGTACATTACTAAAGTAAAGCGTAAAGGAAGGGTCCATGGCAGGGGCGAAAGAGGGGGTTGTATTCGCGCGCAACGGCATCGAGAACACTGGCTTTGCGTACGCGTTCTCCCTGATAGAGGGCAAGTACAAGCTGCCAGTTCTGTTCTGCCTGTACCTGGACGGCACAACGCGCTACAACGAGCTCAAACGCAAGCTTGCGCCCGCCACTTACAAGTCGCTCACCTCTGCGCTGAGGGGCCTGGTCGCCGATGGTCTTGTCAAGCGCGTTGAGTATCCCCAGGTACCGCCGAAGGTGGAGTACAGCTTGACCGAGCGCGGCTTGTCGCTCATGCCGGTGCTTGATGAGCTCTGTCTTTGGGGCGAGGCCCATCGCGATGACTGGGTTCCTCCGTCTGACTGGTAGACGAAAGGGACGATGAGGCATAAGTCTTTATGTGCGCGCCCCTGAAAAACAATGAAGCCGATAAGGCGACGCACCTTCCAGCCCGCAATTGCGGGAGCCTGGACCGCGCGACGTCGCCCGTTTCGCTAAATCAACTTTATGGGATGGCGGATCACGGTCTTGAGCTTCTCCGGCGCGCGCTTGCGCGGGTCGGAGAGGTAAATTTCGTGATGCAGACGGGCTTCGGAGAAGTCGGGGGCGTAGACCCGTTCCGCCGCGAATGCGCGCATGGCGTCTACAGTCGCGGGCTCGCCGTCGTAAGGCCCGATATGCATGCACTGAACGCACAGGCCCTCGTCGACCCTCAGCAGCTCGACCGCCGAGAAGTCCAGCTTCTTTTTGGCGGCAGCTTCCGAGACGGCCCAGTCAAAGTCCTCGCGAGTGACGAAATCGGGCAGGCGGATGCATGAGATGAAGTGGAAGTCGTCCTTCCGCGCATAATCGATCTCGCCATCGGTGCGGTCTTGCCACCAGAAGCCCTCGAGCGGAGGCACGACGAAGTCGAAATAGCCTTCGATCTCTCGCGGGCCCTTCTTCGACATTTTGATGGTATAGGCGATGCCGTAGAGCAGCGGCAACGCGTTCTGGTATTCGCCGCCTTCGGCATTGGGATTGCCCTTGCCCCGCACGGCGACGTAGCTCATAGGCGGAACGGTTACAACGCTCGGCTTACCGGACGGCTTGTAGAGCTCTCTGAACTCCTTCTTGAAATCGTATGCCATCGCAACTGCCCTCCCTGAGTTTGGGTTTCCGCCGATATCGGTTCAAATAGAGCAGCGGGGCGCGGCTTCGGAAGAAACCGTGCCCCGCTGGCAGGCATTATACCATAGAATCGAACACCTGTTCTATTCCAACTCTTTCACGCTCGTTTACCACCATGCCCTTTACCACCATGCCATTCCAGTCAACTCCAGTTGGGTGGTTGGGCTTGGCCATTTTGTCACCGAATCCCGCTGCATATCTTCACGTGGGCGTTTGGGACAAAACTTGGAACAAATATGCGAACTATTTCGAAACCGCGTGCCCACAGTTTCATTTTTGTCCCGGGGACAAAATGGATTTGTTTTGAGGCTCGGAGCCACATGAAATGGATGCTAAAACGGCTGATTTCACCCTTTGGCACTTGTTTTGCGAAGTGAATCGTAGCAGGTGTCTTTGTTTCGACCTCAAACGCCGCCTTAAGGGGCTTTATCATGCTTGTGCGTCACTGGCTGCAACCGCGGACTTGCGGCAAGTTCACGCGAGTACAAATAATGGACTGCCCTGCGCTCCTCAAGGCGGGCTTCTCGGGCGACGCAGTAGGCGGAAGTGCTCAGATGGCACAAGCCGCGAGTAATCTTACCGACCTCGACGAGCCCGCATTCCTCCACCTCATCGCAAATGTTCCCGAACTCAGAATCGATCAAATCGACGTGATCGGAGACGTCCGACCCGGCCGCTCTAACGAAAAGCGACTTAACGCCTAGTGCGTGAGGGCATAGACAACCTCGCGCCAATTCCTCGCAGTGCAGAATACGGGAATGCCAAATAGAGCCATTTCGCCAAATTGGCTAATAGCAGTCGGACAGCAAATCCTGCCTGTATTCTCCAATGGGCGGCAATCTGTCGATAACTTCGTCTACGAAGAGCGAGTATTGCCCGATGTTCAAGATAAAATCGTTTGGATGTCCAATCTCCCTATAGCTGAATGCATGAATCGCGTTTCGGTAGTGTTGGATTTGATGTACCCAAAGATATAGCGGATCCTGGAGGCTGTCCCAGAGTATCCCCTTGCTGTATTGGATTAGGTAATCGAAGGTCATCGCCTTGTCGTCGGGCTCAAGCGGTTTGCCTTTCTTTCCAAGCTTCGGGCTCTTCATGTAGTCCTCGTAGTAGGCGCAGTAGAAAAAGCGTAGCCAGCATTCAACCAAGGCGCCCAGATTGGTCCAGGCAAGAATCAGCTCGCCGTCCGTCATATCAAGGCTTTTGGCTATCCAGATATCCAGTGAATCCGTCAGATCGTTCATCCAGTTGAGCATGGCGGCATCAAACTTGTCGGTAACGCCCTCCGGGGCTAGTCCGCAGGTTTCGCTCCAACTTTGAATGGTCGCCTTTGTCTTCGACCTAATCTGCTCCAGGCTTCCGTCGTCCATCTTATCCTCCTGGTTTAGAGAGTTGCATTCCATATAGGGGATGCAATTCTCACATGGGATACTCTTCATTTTGCAATTATCCCACTGCATGCGATGGGCGCATACCAGACAGAGGGTGTTGGCGTCTCATAGGCTCCAACAAGCATGGATGTCGCCGCGTTGCGAGGGGATTGAACGTTGTATTTGGTTGTTGCTTGTTGTTTGCGCCGTGCTCAGTCCCGGTCGTCGGGGGCCGCGGCGCCCCACGCGCCCACCAACCCGGCGAAAAACAGCAAATAAAAAAACCAAAACCAAAAGAACCCAACACCCCCAACCCCCCACCCCCCCCAACCAACTACATACGTCACTGCTGTATTCAGCTTACCATGCCACTGTGGTTCGATGGT
>CATVTM010000008.1 GCA_958346935.1 uncultured Collinsella sp. | reverse complement strand
ACGGCCAACCGAAGTTGACCGTCTCACCAATCTTTGGGTGGGCCGTCAGGGGTTCGAACCCTGGACCTTGGGATTAAAAGTCCCCTGCTCTGCCAGCTGAGCTAACGGCCCGCGGGTGGCATTGTACCACGGTCTGGGACTATTCCCAACTCCATTGGCCGTTCTGGAAAATCACAACTTCACGTCCATCAGGCGTAATGCCCGTAATATCGATGTCGTCCGTGCCGATCATAAAATCGACGTGCGTGCTCGAGACGTTAACACCATGCTCCAGGAGCTCCTCCTTGGACATGTCGTACCCACCCTCGATGCATTCGGGGAAACCGACACCTAGCGCGAGATGGCAGCTAGCGTTCTCGTCATAGAGCGTATCGTAGAACAGAACACCACTTTCGCGGATCGGCGTGTTCTTGGAAATGAGCGCGACCTCTCCCAGGTGAGCAGCGCCCTCGTCAGTATCGATGATACTTGCGAGCGTTGCCTTGCCCACGCGGGCGTCGTAGTCCACCACGCGGCCGCCCTCGAACTTAATCCAAAAATCGTCGACTTTATTGCCGTGGTGGATGAGCGGCATGGCCGAGTACACGATACCGTCGGCGCGCATGCGATCGGGCGAAGTGAAGACTTCCTCGGTGGGAATGTTGGGGAAGAAGGGGTGCCCATCGGGCGTCTTGCCCTTGCCGCCGGCCCACTCGTGACCCTTCGTCATGCCAATCGTCAGATCGGTTCCATTTGCCGCGGTGTAATGCAGGCAGTCGAAACGATTGCCGTTCAGGAAACGCAGGTTCTTTTCGAATGCGGCGTCATGGAGCTCCCAGTCGCTCTCTGGGTCCTGGCCATCGGCGCGAGCGGTGTGCAGAATCGCATTCCACAGCTTATAGATTGCGACCTCATCGGCGTCTCCCGGGAACACCTCGCGCGCCCAAGCCACGACCGGAGCGCCGGCGATGCACCACGGATTGATGTTGTAATCCAGTCCACGGCGGAAAACTTTGCACTGCGTGTTCTTTGCCTTAGAAGCTGCAGCGGGCTTAGCGGGATCGATGCCCTTAAGGGCGGCGGGGTCCGCACCCTCGATAAAGATAAAGCAGGCACCGTCCTGGGCCAGGGAATCCAGCTGCATGCGCTTCCACTCAGGCGTCTGCTCAAAAAAGCTTTTCTCGACATGCTCGTACGTGAGCCTCGTCACGGTATCATCGGCCCAAATGACCGTCACGTGGCCGGCGCCGGCAGCATAGGCCTCCGCGACCACCACGCGCGCAAACGGCGCGCACTCGACCGGAGACTGAACGACGACCTCCTGGCCGGGCTTGACGTTTACGCCCTTGCGGACGACCAGGCGCGCGTAGTTTTTAATCTTGGGCTCCAGGGCCTTCATGCCCTCCAGAGCCTCTTCGACCGTCAGGGCAGCTCGAATCATGTGCCACTCCATCTATCTATAGAACAGTAAAAAGGCGCGCCGCAAAAACGACGCGCCTTATATCTTAGCGATAAGTATGTATGCAAACGCTACTT
This sequence comes from uncultured Collinsella sp., assembly GCA_958346935.1. Taxonomy (GTDB): domain Bacteria; phylum Actinomycetota; class Coriobacteriia; order Coriobacteriales; family Coriobacteriaceae; genus Collinsella. The sequence continues at coordinate 41,366 of CATVTM010000008.1, read as the reverse complement.
CTTCTTGGAGTCCTTCTTGTCCTCCTCGGCAGCTGCGCGCTCGATAAGAGCGTTGAGCTTGTTCTCGGACATGCCCTCGGCCTGCGCGCGGTACATGTTGCGCAAGGGACGAATACGAGCGAAGTCGTAGATAAAGTCACCTAGGATGATGACATAGGACAAAACGATGCCGACCATCTGGACAGGGCTGGACACCATGCCAGCGGGAGCGAAGTACAGCGAGGCCCAAATTGCCACGACGAGCACCATGCCAATGGCGAGCACAATCCACCAGATGCGACGGCGCTTGGTGTAGTCCTCGTCCTGCTTGAGGAGGATATTCGACACCGTATAGATGCGGTCCTCCTTGGCGCGCTGCTTAGCCTTGCGGGCGCGCTTCTCCTCTTTAGAGAGGCCCTCGAGGTTCTCGCCCTTCTCGAGCTCTTTGCGGCGTGCCTTAGACGAAGCCGGCACGACGCGAACGGAGCTCGCTGCTTGGCGGGCGGGCTTAGCAGATGCGGCAGACTTGCGCGCAACCCCGGTAACTTCGTGGGATTGCGTGCGCTTGTTCGTGGCGCTACGGGTACTCACTTATGCGTTCTCCTTCATGCTTGTGAACTGGGAGCCCGTGATGATCTGGAAGGCCTCGCGATAGCGCTCGGACGTGCCATCGATGACCTCGGCGGGCAGGTGCGGGGTCTCCCCCGTCATATCCCAGTTGGCCTTGAGCCAATTGCGGACGAATTGCTTGTCGTAGCTAGGCTGGATCTTGCCCTCCTCGTAGCTGGCAGCAGGCCAGAAACGGCTGGAGTCGGGCGTGAGGCACTCGTCGATCAGCGTGACCTTGCCATCGATGACACCAAACTCGAACTTGGTGTCGGCAATGATGATGCCACGGGTCGCGGCGTACTCGGCAGCGGCCTTGTAGATCTTGAGGGAAAGGTCACGAATCTGCGTGGCGATGTCCTCGCCCACGATCTCGCAGCAACGCTCGAACGAGATGTTCTCGTCGTGGTCACCGATCTCGGCCTTCGTGGACGGCGTGAACAACGGCTCGGGAAGCTTGGAAGCCTCGGTCAGGCCCTCAGGCAGCTGGATGCCGCAGACGGTGCCGTTCTCGTCGTAGGTCTTCTTGCCCGAACCGGTCAGATAGCCGCGGACGATGCACTCGATAGGAATCGTCTGGGCCTTCTTAACCAGCATGGCGCGGCCAGCGAGGTAGTCACGATACTCAGCAAACTCCTCGGGGAAATCCGCCGGGTCGATGGAAACGAGATGGTTGGGAACGATGTCGGCAAACTTATCGAACCAGAATGCCGAGATGCGATTGAGCACCTCTCCCTTAAACGGAATCTCGTCGGGAAGAATGAAGTCGAACGCAGAAATGCGGTCGGTGGCGACCATCAGCAGGTTTTCACCGGCATCGTAAATATCACGAACCTTGCCACGGGAATCCGGACGACGCTCCATCGTTGTCACGTGAGTCACTCCTTACCTAAATACGACAGAAATGCGGGTTCTTTCCCGCATGTTTTCGCAAACTCGGAGCGGCAGGGACGCGGCCCCTCCTTCACCGAATAGCGAAAAGCTAGTGCTCCATTGTAGTAGATGCCGCGTCCGCCGTGTGCTCGCGGGGCAGATGAATTGTAAAAGTCGTACCCTTTCCAAGCTCCGACTCCACGGATATGTAGCCATGGTGACGCTCGACGATCTGCTTGGTCACGGCGAGGCCGACGCCCAGGCCGCCAGCTTCGCGGGCGCGGCTGGCATCGGCGCGCCAAAACCGCCCGAAAATGCGCGACAGATCGTCCTTGGCAATACCGATGCCGGTATCAGAAACGGCAATGCTGACATGTTTGCGGTCACTGAGCACCGACACCACAACCCAACCGCCCTCGGGGGTGTAGCGCATGGCGTTGCTCATGAGGTTGATGACGCATTGCGTGATCATGTCGGGATCGGCTTCGACGACATCGTCGTGCCCCTGGGTTTCATCTGCAAAGCGAAGACGAAGGTCACGGTCGGCAAACAGACGCTCCTGGCCGTTCACAATCGATCGCACGAACGGAACCATGTCCACCGGTTCTAGATTGAGCGGAGCCGTGCTGTTTTCCATACGCGATAGGTCGAGCATCTGCTGCACCAGACGAGCCAGGCGACGCGTCTCGGAAGCGACCGTCTCCAGGTGTTCGTCATCGGTGGGATACACACCGTCTTGCATGGCCTCGACCGTTGCAAGCATGGCCATGAGCGGCGTGCGCAGCTCGTGGGCAACATCAGAGGTCAGGCGCTTCTCGTGTTTCATATCCTTCTCGAGCGACGTGGCCATCTCGTCGAAGGTCTCACCCAGCTGATCGATCTCATCGTCGCCGCGCAAACCCGTTCGAGCGGACAGATCGCCGTCGCGTATTTGCTTGGCCGTGCTGGTAATGCGATGAATCGGCTTGGTGAGCATGCGCGACATGAGCGCTCCGATAACGACCGAGATGCAGACGGCCACAACCGCGGCAAGGGCCATGGCGTTAAAGGTCTTCTCTCTGAATGCTGAGTCTGCCCTGGTGAGCAGGGCATCGGAGCCAATCGCCCACAATTTGACCTGACCCACGTGCTCGCCGGAGGATGTCACGATCTCAACGTTGGCAACGCTATTGGAATCGGTGGGGGCAGACGAGACTGGGCTGTGCGACGCCTTCTTTCCGCTCGTACCGTCGGTTGTCACCTGATTTTCGCGTACATCGGCAGTAGCGCTTGCCGAGGGCCACGAGTCGTCGTAGACGATGACGCCCTTTTTATTGACGACCTGCATACCCAGATCGTCGGACACCAAGCTCGATGTCGCGACCGTACGCAGCTCCCCCGCGGTCCAAGAACCGTTTTCCTCATATGACGTTGCCAACTTTTCGGCAGCGGAATTGGCGATTTCGACAATATTGGAGCGCGTGTAATCCGTAAAAACCGTGCCCCATACAACGGAGACTACGCCCACCAGCACCAATACCGTCATGAGCGATGTCAGGGCAAAAGCCAGGGCCATGCGCGAGGGATAGCTCATCGTTGGCCGTGAATCGGAACGAGGCGTGTTCCAACTAGCCTTGGAACCCGCCTCGTTCTCCTGCTTATGCTTTTGCCCGATTTCAAAGCGCGCAGGTGTCATATGTGATTTCCTTTATTTCTCGTCCGACTTATCGGTCTTGGTCGGAGCCTCGAAGCGATAGCCGACACCGTGGACGGTGTAGAGCCACTTGGGCTTCTTGGGGTCGTCGCCCAGCTTGGCGCGAAGGTTCTTCACGTGGCTGTCGATGGTACGCTCGTAACCCTCAAAGTCGTACCCGAGCACCTTCTCGACCAGCTCCATGCGGTTATAGACGCGACCGGGGTGACGGGCAAGCGTGGTGAGCAGCTTGAACTCAGAAGCCGTCAGATCGACTTCCTTGCCCTCGACCAGAATCTTGTGGCCGGAGATGTCGATGACCAGATCACCGAAGTCGAGCACCTCGACGGCGGGCTCATCGGCCTGATGGGCACGACGGAACAGAGCGCGGACGCGGGCGACAAGCTCGCGCGGCGAGAACGGTTTGATCAGATAATCGTCGGCACCGAGCTCGAGACCGATAATACGGTCCTCGATCTCGCCCTTGGCCGTCAGCATGATAATGGGGACATCCGAGGTATCGCGAATGGTGCGGCAAACGCGCTCGCCGGGAATCTTGGGGAGCATAAGGTCGAGCACAACCAGGTCGAACTGATGCTTCTCGAACTCCTCGATCGCGGACTGACCGTCACCGACGCCCACAACCCAGTAGCCCTCGCGCTCGAGATAGGCAGCGACAGCGTCACGGATTGCCTTCTCATCCTCGACCAACAGAATCTTTTTTGCATCTGAAGCCATAACACGGCCCCCCTGTCTCAATTAGCTAAGAACAAGCCCATTTTAACGCACCTGAGCCCACCGAGCGCCGCTATGGCACGGCAGCTCGGCGGGCGGTACTCACAATTACAACGCGCTTATTCCCCTGTTGACGCCTTTTTAACCCCTCTAAGGTCAAAGAGAGAATAGACGTGCGGTAACCGTCTCGGGTATACCCTGGCTGTTTCGCACCGTCGCATAGGTAAGGAATGAGTCCGATTTTCCCGCCGTAGCAGGATAATCGCCATATTCCAAAGCACGATCGGGCGACAACAGCGAGCCGTAGGTTTTGGCAGAGGTATCGATTAGGAAATGCGATGCCTGGACCTTAACGAGGTATTTATTTTTCTTGCCGGCAGCACACGCAAGCGGCTCGCGCGACAGGAAAAGGTACGGCCCGCCCTCGTTGCCGATATACGTGCCCATATTGCCCAGGCTGCCCACGCCGCTATAGGTCGCCTCGATGGAAAACACAAAGGTATCGCCCATATACACGGCCTCGAAAGGCGAGACCGACGAGGGGAGGACCAGCTGGGCACGCTTGGTGTTGTTGCCGTCGGTCAGATCGATTGCCGTCATACCGTAGTAGACGCCCTCGTCGTTGTGGACGCGCGGAGAGATGGTCAAGATGCCGTCACTCACGCGCGGGGCAGATGCAAAGCGACCCGTCGATTTCCAAATTGTCTCGGCCTTGGACTCATCGACCGAGCGGCGATAGCAGAACGAATCGCTGCTCGTTTTATTGCCACTCGACGAAGGCATCTTATACCAGACGACCGATGACCCGAACGCCGTGAACAACGGCGGATCGTAGTCCTTGCCGCCCCGGTCGAGTTCAACCACATCACCGGCAAGCGAAGCTCCTGACAGATTTTGAGCGTAGAGCTTCCACGATGAATTGGCAAAGTTCATCTCAACCCACGTAAACACGCCATCGCCGGCACGGACATCGTAAAACGCGTACCCGGTCCCCTCAATGGGATCCTCGATAAGCGTGGTGAGCGAGCCATCGCCCAGGTTGAGCACGCCGAGCGTATTGGCATGCAGGGCAGAAGCAGGCGCCATCATCGCGGCAGCGTAGTCGCCATCGCAGTAATACAGCAGCGTGCCCAGCGGCAGCGTCCACGAGGCTGCGGGCTCAAGGTCAATGTCGACGGCCTCGTATTCATCTGTAATCGAGACGATCTTGGAATCGTCCTTGATGACCTGAGGCTCGCCGGCGGCATCATCGCTGGTGCCCGTTTTTTTCGAGCATCCAGCGAGCAGCGTGGCAGCGCCGGCGGCAGTCCCACCAAGCACGAAACCGCGACGCGATATTCCGTTCTTAATGTAGTCGGTAATGCCCATTAGGCGATCTCGGCGCGGGCGGCCTCGATGGCGCGCGTAAGCTGATCGGCGCAGGAAGTCTTCTTCATGCCGCACGTGTTGCCGGCGAGAACCTCAATCACGCGATCGGAAGGAGCACCCTCGACCAGTTTGGAGATAGCCTTGAGGTTGCCGTCGCACCCGCCGGTAAACTCGACGCCCAGCACCTTGCTGCCGTCGTCAGAAAGATTGAGGTGAATATTACGAGCACACACGCCCTGCGGCTTGTAGTCAAAACTAATCATTGCGATCCCCTCTCGGAAAGAAATTTCAGGAGTCTATTATCCCCGCCCGGAGCGACATATTGTCGCAAGCACCGATTCAACATCCTACGATGCACGGATGAGCGGGGACAAGATTAGCAGTCCGTGCCCTGCGCGTGGATCATGCGCTTCTCACGATACATATTGTGGTCAGCAACGCGATATACATCGGCCAGCGTATTTCCAGCCGTCTCGACGGTCGCCACGCCAATCGACGCGCTGACCGTTAGGGCCTCATCGCTCACCGCAGCAAGGCCGAGACGAATATCTTGTTCCAGCCCGTGCGCAGACTCGCCGTCAGTATGGGGGCAAACCAGTAAAAACTCGTCGCCGCCGAGACGCATCGGCAGGCAATCCTCACCAGCCACCCGCCGCAACACGGACGCGGTCCGTCGCAGCAGCTCGTCTCCCATCTCATGGCCACGGACGTCGTTGGTCCGCTTGAGATAATTGCAGTCCAACATAATCACACTCACTGGCAAGCCCTCGTTCACCAGGCTATCTCCGCGCGACTCAAGATAGTTGCGGTTGCGAAGCCCTGTCAGTTTATCTTGGTAGGACAGCTCCTCGGCATGCTTGACCATCGATATGTTGTGCGTCGCGACGACGACCGATTCCAGCCGGCCTTGTTCATCGCGATGCTGGGGGACAACCTGCAGCGAATACCAAGTACCCCGACAATCTCGCACCTCGGCGGCCAAGTACGGCATGCCCTCTATACGGTCCCGAAGCGTACTTATATCTACAAGCGCCATAACCGCCTCGCGGCTTTCGGGGCTCACGATATCTCGGCAGACCGTGTCCATAAAGTCATATGCCTCGCTGTGCTCGGCAAATATTTTCGCTATCGCCGGCGACATGTTGATTCCCTCGATCTTGAGGGTGTCGAGATGCAAAAGGAAGGTCGAGTCATAGATGGCGCTTATGGCATTGATAATGCCCAGCTGCTTATCCTTTTCGGCCAAATTGCGATGGTCAACGATATTTCGCGCCAACAGCACCACGACCCAAAACGCCAGACAAACCAACACACCGGCGGCGACAAACGAAACTCTGCCGGACATGACCTCCGCTTTGGGATACAGCGCAAACAGGCGATAGTCCTTGTATGCCGCACGCACGGCGTACCATTTGCTTCCGCGATACTCGATACGCGTCAGGCCTTCATCTTTCCACTCGATTCCAGATCCGGCAAGGAGCCGAGCGAGCGACACGTCGACATCGGGATCATTAGAGGAGACGATCTCCGCATCCTCCATAACAAGCACCGTGGGGCCCTGGTGGAAGGTGTTGTTTGCAAGCACGTCGGCTATGGCATACGAATAGTCATCCGCCGTATCGGGGACGAATGAGCGGTATGCCAGGGCAACGCCGTCGCCATACGGGGCAGCACAGACGGCAAAAACGACATCGCGGCGTTCAACGACAGTTGAGTAGGACACTTTGGAACCTTGATACATCGATGCGACCGACGAGCAAGCCAGTTCTTCTCGCCATAGCATGAGCGGATCGCGGCCATCGATGTCGTAGTGGGCGGTCATATGACCGCCGGAATCCATGACCAATAGCCCCGAAAGGTTCTCGGCATGGACATATTGCTCGATAAGATCGTCGTTAACCTCAACGCGATCAGGGGGCAAGAACGTCGCAAACGATTCGACCGCGGCATCCAAATCGTACGTCGCCTCGGTTTTTCTTCCCTGTTCGTAGCGGTCATATTTTTCGCAGGCATTTTCCAAAAACACCATGGTCTCTTGACCGAATCCAAGCGTTTTATCGAGGCAGCGATGCGTGCCAACCGTAAACAGCAGATTCAGCAAAACAATGCTGGTAACAACGCTGACGACTATGACAACCAGGTTCTTTTTGTGCAAGAAGCGCTCATCATTTGTCATGGATCGCCCCTTGCTCACTCGTCGTCGCTCCCGCCTTGTAATTGCCCACAATACGGTCAATCGTGCCATCTCGGTCCATGTCGAACAGCGCGGTATTGAGATCCTTTACGACCGGTCCTTCATAGCCGTTCTCAAACGCGACGCCCAGGTCAACCGTCATAACGTTGTCAGCAAACACACGGTAAAGGCCGGGATACTGGGCGATGAGTTGGTCAAACGATTGAACGTCCGCCATCCAACAGTCAACATACCCTTTGGCCAGAGCGGCTTTGCAGAGTTCGGCAGAGCCATATGATTTGATTTGAACGTCCGACGAGATCCCCAGATCCCCCGCAAGCAATCGACGTTCACTCACCGAGCCCGCAATCACCGCAATGGTCCTACTTCCATCGAGATGTGCCAAGGACTTGATACCACTCGCTTTCTTGGCGACAACCGAGACCGTCACGGTTAGATACGGCTCAGTCCAGTAATACTTATCCTCGCGATAACAGGGCGAATAATCGCACCATAGGCAATCGATATCACCATTTTTGAGCAGCCGGTCGCGATCGTTCCAGTCAATATCGACAAACTGCGGCTTGAGCCCCGCACGCTCACACGCCTCGCGGGCGATATCGATATCGATACCGGCGTAATCGCCCGTGGTATCGACATACACATAGGGGTCGTTATCCGTAACGCCAATTTTGAGCACAGGGAGATCCTCGTCAGCTGCATTCGGCGAGGAAGAGCTATTTCGATCGGTATACGTCAGGACGGCCGTACAGGCAGCAACAAGCACTATGAGCACGAACGAGGCGATGGCGACTCGTTTGATACGTCTGGGCACGCGCCTCTTTTCATCGAAATAGCAGTAGAGGTTCATTTTATTACCGGGGGCTGCCGCAGCAACGAAAAAAGCGCCTCGCCCAAGATGGGCAAGGCGCCAATGGTTGGAAAGCATCCGCAAGCGGTCGAATTGGGTCGACCCTACTCGAAGTTCAGCTGCTCCAGACGGTCGAAGACCGTATCGATACGAGTGAGGAAGTCCCACGGATCGAAGATCTCGTCGAGCTTCTCCTGGCTGACGGTGCAGCGCGGATCCGCCTCGAGGCGCTCCTTAAAGGTGGGGCCGGAGACACAATCCTGCACCTCATGCCAGGTTGCCATAGCGTTCTCCTGAACGATGGCGTAGGCGTCCTCGCGGGTGATGCCCGTGTCGACGAGAGCCAGCAGCACCTTGGAAGAGAAGATAAGGCCGCGGGTCTTGTTGAGGTTGGCCATCATGCGGGCAGGGTACAGCTGCAGGCCATCGATGACGCGGATGAGGCACTGGAACATGTGGTCAAGGGCGATAAAGCTGTCGGCCTGGGCGACGCGCTCGGCAGAGGAGTGCGAAATGTCACGCTCGTGCCACAGGGCAACGTTGTCGAAGGCAACTTGGGCGTTGGACTTCACGACGCGCGACAGGCCGCAGACCTTCTCCATGGTGATGGGGTTGCGCTTGTGCGGCATGGCGGAGCTGCCCTTTTGGCCCTTACGGAACGGCTCCTCGGCCTCGAGCGTATCAGTCTTCTGCAGATTGCGGACCTCGGTCGCGATGCGCTCGCAGGTGGCTGCGGTGGTGGCGAGAACGCCGGCGAGATAGGCGTGATGGTCGCGGCTGATAACCTGCGTGGACAGCGGGTCGTGAACCAGGCCCAGGTGCTCGCAGACATATTCCTCGACAAACGGCTCGATGGAGCTGTACGTGCCGACAGCGCCCGAGATGGCACCAAAGGCAACGTTCTTGCGGGCATCCTCAAGACGATCCAGATCGCGCTTGAGCTCCCAGGCCCAAGAGCCAAACTTCATGCCGAAGGTCATCGGCTCAGCATGGATGCCATGGGTGCGTCCGGCGCAGAGCGTATTGCGCTCCTCGAAGGCGCGGCGCTTGCAGATCACGCCGAGCTTCTTGACGTCCTCGATAATCAGGTCACACGCCTGAGTAAGCTGATAGCACAGAGCAGTATCACCCAGGTCGGAGCTGGTCATACCGTAGTGAACCCAGCGACTAGGCTTGGGCTCGCCCTCGGGAACATCGGCGTCGATATATTCCTTCATGTTGGTCAGGAAGGCAATGACGTCGTGGCGCGTGACCTCCTCGATCTCATCGACCTTCGCCTTCTCAAAGTTGGCATGGTCGCGGATCCACTGGGCTTCGTCTTTAGAAATGCCGATCTTGCCGAGCTCCGCCTGGGCCTCGCAGGCCAGAACCTCGATCTCCTGCCAAATGGCATACTTGTTCTCGAGGGAGAAAATATGTCCCATCTCCGGGCGGGTATAGCGATCGATCATAGCGGCTCCTTTTTGGTTATTGGCACGTTGGTCGTAACTCAACCATTGTACCGTGCGCGGGTGCGAGTATGGGCAGCAGGCATTAACCTAACATTTTGGAATTGGAGCGGGCATGGGGACATCCGCGTATTTGCTTCGCAAATCCGCACCGGCTGCGGTCGACAAACCTGGGTCCGGGGAGACGCGGGGGCGAAACCGGTCGAATCTGTCGTTCCCGAAATCGACCTCGGCTGATGGAGCGGGCAACGGGACGTCTGCGCATTTGCTTCGCAAATCCGCACCGGCTGCGGCCGATCTCCTCGGATTCACGGAGACGATGGGGAAGACTTTGTTGAATTGGCCGTCCCAAGGTCTCCCGCGCTCGATGGAGCGGGCAACGGGACGTCCGCGCATTTGCTTCGCAAATCCGCACCGGCTGCGGCCGCCTATCGGCGACCTTGCCTGCTCGCTATAAACGCTTCGCGTTTATTTAACGCTCGCACCCTGTCGGGTTCGAGTCCCGGCACTTTATTGAAAAAGGCACGGTAACGAAACGTTACCGTGCCTGAAATTCGAATGGAGCGGGCAACGGGACTCGAACCCGCGAGTGTCAGCTTGGGAAGCTGATGCCTTACCACTTGGCGATGCCCGCATATGTGGGGGATAGTATAACGCGGTTGTCTTGTTCGATACAAGGGTGGCGATGCTTGTTTTAGCTGTGGAGATTCGTTTGAAAATCGCGTTAATTGTGGAGACGAGGACCTTTGACTTCCTGTTCACCTTATCTTCTACCTGCGCTTTTGCTTGATTGTTGTATTTGAGCTCAATTTGTCAGGAATTGGGCAAGCTTTTGGTCAGGCTCCGGTACTTACCCGCATGAACCTCGGGGGTAGCCTCATCCTACGCGTCGCAGCCTCCCCGTGCGGCGCACGAGGGATAAGGAGCAGCCATGTCCAACGCACCCACGCACTCTGTCCACAGCGCAATCGCAACAGGTCCGCTGCTCCTGCTCCTCTTCCTGCTTTTCGGCTGCCTGGCACCGGGAGCCGCATTTGCCGTCGATGGCTACGACCAGCTCGGCTTCCGCACTATTAGCGATGATTGTGGACCCTTCTTTATCGGCAAGTATGAAGCTCAAGACACCTCGATTGCCTACTGCATGAACCAGGACCGCCCCGGCCCCACCAAACCGGGCGGCCCATGGCTCAACTTTGATCAAGGCTGGGTGTGGCTCGACGACGAGTTCGCGGCAATCGTTTGTCACGGATATCCCACCACCACGTCGTTTGGCGGTTACCATCTTTCACCCGATCGCGCCCGCGCCGCCACCCAGCTTGCCGTATGGATGCTCAACGGCACTACCCATGTCGACGGCACCTACTCCTACACGACCGCTCAGGGTAAAACCAAGAGCGGACACTTTACCGCCGACAATGAAGTCGTGGCGGCTGCGCGGTGGCTCCACGACAGCGCAAAATCAGGAAGTATCAAAGCCGCTCCGCACCGCGCGCGACGCTATCTAGGAACCGTATCGGGCGGCAGCAAACGTCAAGACATGCTCTATGTACTGCCGGCGGTCTCTGTTTCCTTCCAAAAGCAGTCTGCTAACACCGTTATTACCAGCGGAAACAATACCTATCAGTTTACCGGGGCAACATTCGATATTTTTGAAAGCGCCAGCGGCGCGCGTGTCGGCACCATCAAGATGGACAGCAACGGTCGAGCGCAAGCAACACTTCTGCCCAACACAGCATACTACCTAGTTGAAACGAAGGCGCCGGCCGGCTATGTCCCCCGCCACGATCGTATTGCCTTTACCACGGGGAATGACGGCGAGCGGGTCGCCATTGATGAACAGCCCGGCACCATCAACCTGCGTATCGTAAAACTCGATGCCGCGACGAATGCCGGCCCCCAGGTGGGATCTTCACTCGCAGGAGCAGAGTTCACGTGTGTGTCGCAATCAACCCCTGGATGGGCACAAATCCTCACGACCGACGAAAGCGGTCGGGCCACCCTCGCCGATGTCCCCTTAGGAACCTTTACCATCTACGAATCAAAAGCCCCCGAGGGCTACCTGCCATCCAACGACAGCTGGACCTATACCGTTGGAGCCGACCAGCTCGGCGATTCAGGCGTGGTCGAGATCGAATCTCGCGTTTCCGATATCCCCATTGCGTTTAACCTTGAGATTTCCAAATTCAAGGATTACGGCAATAGCGACCAATCCGGCCTGGAGCAGCCGGCGGGTGGTGTTGTCTTTGAGGTTGTCAGCAACAGCTCTCAGCAGGTTGTTGGCACACTGACCACAAACATCTATGGCTTTGCCTCCACCAAAGATCAGCCCGAAGCATGGTTCGGCACAGGCAAGCGACCCGCCGGTGTCCACGGAGCCGTCCCATACGACCGTGCCGGCTACACGGTTCGCGAGGTTCCGGAAACCGTCCCCGAGGGTTTTAAACGTGCAGGGGAATGGACCGTCGGGGCCAATCAGATTTCCGACGGCGCCGAGCTTCAATATATCGTGGACAACCACGCTCTGTCGACGCATCTCCAGATTGTAAAACGCGATGCCCAAACAGGCGCTTCTGTTCCCCTAGCCGGATTCACCTTCCAACTCCTCGACAGCAATCACGAACCTGTCTCACAAACTTGCTGGTATCCAGCACATAACGTAATGGACACCTTTACGACTGACGCGACCGGGACCGTCACACTGCCCGAATCGCTCGTGCCGGGCACCTATTATGTACGCGAGACCTCGGCCAAAGAGCCCTATCTTGTCGGTGAAGAGATCGAGGTAAACATACCCGCCGACATGAACCTAACGCCCGTTGCAATCGCCTCGTATTATGACCACGCCGCGACCGGAAACATCAGGATCGTTAAAACCGATGCCAAAGACGGCAGCAGTCTCGCGGGCGCCGTCTTTGAGATCCGTGCCTCGGGTGATATCGTGCGCCCCGACGGTAGCATTGCCGCGCTCGACGGTGAGACTGTCGCGACCGTCACGACGGATGAAACTGGAGAAGCACGCGCGGACAACCTCCCACTGGGATCTGGCACCGCACGCTACGAGGTTGTCGAGACTCAAGCGCCGGCAGGCTTCTTGCTCGATCGGACAACCCATATTGTCGACCTTACTTATGCCGACCAGAAAACACCCGTTGTAGAAGCACGGCTTAACGTATCCGACGATTACACCAAGGTTGATATCTCCAAGGTCGATGCAAGCGGTGAGCAGGAAGTAGAAGGCGCACAGCTCACCTTATATGGTCCCGATAAAACCGAAATAGACTCCTGGACCTCATCCGACAAGCCACACCGCGTCGAACATCTTGCACCCGGCACCTACTCGTTGTGCGAAATGATGTCTCCGCGGACCTATGACCTTGCCGAGGAGATAACGTTTGAAATAAAGGATACGGGAGAAGTCCAATCCGTCGCGATGAGGGATGCGCCTATCGAGATCAAGGGACAGGTCGACAAGCGTCAGGAACTTGTCCAACCTATCGAAAAGGGCCTGTTGGCTAACGGCGATGGTAAAAACCGCGCCACGACGCAAACCAATAGTGATGGGCTTTTCTCCTATACCATCGATGCTCGAAACGATTCCGCTACTTGGGTTGATGAGTTTACGATTACCGATGATCTTGAGTGTGCCGAGGACGATACGGCGAGATTCGTCTCAATCAAAACCCCCGTCGCCATCGGCGACCTCAACGGTCTGTGCAACGTATGGTATCGCACGACGCCGTTGGACTCGACAGACGTCGATGAGCCGGCAAACGCGACACTTGACGATGGGCACGAAAATCCTTGGCTTGAGTCCGACGAAGTAAAAGAGAGCCTGGGTGAGGACTGTCGCCTCGTCGATTACGACGGTTGGCACCTCTGGAAGGCGAATATCTCAACCATGGAATCCACCACACTCGAGGCGAAAGAACTCGACCTTGCATCCAATACCGTCGTAACGGGCATTCGAATTGAATACGGTGCGGTAGCCGCCGACTTTACGACTCGAAGCGATGCGGATTCTTGGAACCGCGATGATCTCAAAGATGAGCACGACGATCTTGACGATGCCAAAGCAATCCTTGGCACAGACGCCCGGGGCGCAATCGTGCACATGCAGGCGACGTCGGCTTATACGCCCCAAACCGCACTCACCAACAGCGCACGCGTCGATCTTTGCCGCAACGGCGGCGGCGATAAACTTGAGTCACATGACGAGGACAGCGTCATTCAACGCTGTACCCTACCGCAGGACCTACCGGCAACAGGATCAGTTCCCATCGCCGCTTGCATCACCGCGCTCCTGACCTCGGGTGCCGCAGCCCTATGGTTCGCTCGCCTTAGGTCGATCCCAAAGAAGCGCTAGCGCGATGAAAAAGCGGGCGAGCCAGTCCCCTGGCTCGCCCGCTTTCAATCATGTAAATCGCCGTATCTACTCTGCAGACGAAGATCCACCATCAACGATTGCCTGCTCGGACTCAGGAATCCCATCGGCACCCGTACTCTGTTCTTGCTCCACCTCTTCGCTGATTGCGGAGGCGGGGGTCGAGCCCTTTGCACCCACGATGTAGGCAGCCCCAAATCCTAACGCAATGGCAATCAAGGTCAAAATCACGTAGACAGGCCAATGGCGCTTAATATACGAAAACACGTTGACTCCTTAGAGCTCCGTCTACGAACGGCGGATAACCTCGGTCACGACCTCGGATACCGTGGCAATGTTCGTCGGGTTGACATTGTGGGGCAGGTCGTCCTCGGTACGAGCGCAAGCCAGACGCGTGCCGTCCACGCCGGCGATGGTGAGGGCTCGGCGGCTCGCCTCGAGCGCGGCATAGGCATCGGTCTTGGCATAGGGCATCTCGAGCGCGGCACAATCGACATGGAACGACTTGCACACCTTGCTGACCAGGTTCATGATGCGGCGATCGCCCTTGAGCAGCTGCTGTTCGCCCTCGACCGTCACCACCGAAAGCCTACCGGCGCCGACGGATTCAAGATTGATGAAGAATACGCCACGGAGCTTGTCGCGATGCGATGCCAAGAAGGCCTTCATACCGGCGCCATCACAATCCGAGGCGCCCGTTGCCACAAACCAGATATCGTGACCGAGCAGCTCATCATCGCCCATAGAGGCGACAGCCGAGAGCATATCTTCGGGAGAAGCGCCGTCGGAAGACGTAGCGCCGCCCTTCCAGCCATCGTTATCGTCCTCGAAGTTATCCCACGAACCGATACCGCGACCGGACTTCTTGGCATCGTAATCGTCTTCGACGCCCAGCCAGTCGCTCATGCTATCCTGCTCGTTTTTCTTTTTACGGCCGAACAGGCCACCCAGGCCGCGCTTACGAGACTTGGGTGCCGCCGGGGCGGGAGCCGAAATGGTCTCGATCGGCTGAGCGCCCGACGCAACGGGCATAGGAGGCGCAACGGGTGCCGATGTGGGCTCGGGACCCTGAGCGGTAGCAAAGGGGTCGTTGACCTGTGCAGAGGGGTCGGGAAGGTCGAACAGCGACGTACGAGACGCAACGTTTGCCTGCTTCATCGACGGCAGCGACGGATCGGGGACCGAAGCCAGCGGAGACGAGGAAGGCGCGGGCGACGGAGCCGACGCCGGATCGGGAACATTCATCTGCGGACGCGGTGATGCCTGGGAGGAAATCTGGGCCATAAGGGAATCGACCGTTTCGTCCTGGGTGGGAGCAACATCGGCAACCGTGGCACCGGAACCACTCGGGGTCGGCATGGTGAAAATCTGCGTGGAGTAAGGCCTCGACTCATCTGTCTCGGGAGCCTCGGAAACCGCAGGCACTTCCTCCTGCTCGACCTCGGCCGAATCATCTTGCTCGGCTGCCGCGTATTGCTCTTCGTCAGGGTTGGCCTCGACGGCCTCGTCCTCGGCGGCATCTTGGATTTCGGCAGCATCAATAGGCTCGTCATCGTCCACCGCGTCGCCCTGCTCATCGGAAACAGGAAGGGGCTCGGCAATCGCGGTGCCTTGCTTTTCAAACGTTATCGTGGAATCGAACTGCGCGGCATCAAACGACATGGTGCTATCGACGTGCTGCTGAGCCTCGAAAGACGTCGTCGCCTCAACAACATCCGTGGACGCCGGTTGCTGGGACTCAAAGGACGTTGTAGCTTCGGCAGCGTCGACGGGCACGGACTGCATAGCCTCGTTCTGCTCGAACTCTTGCGCCGCGCGCTCGCGTGCCGCCTCGGCTGCCTGCTGCTGAGCGATAGCCTCCTGCTCGGCAGCCTCGCGTGCGGCAGCGCGCTTCTCCTCGAAATCGTCGACAAATTTCTTGCCCTTTGCAAGCGCACCCTTAAAGAAGTTGGAAGCACTGGCGCCAATCGAAGAGAACGCGGATGCAATATCGGCATGGGGCGTTGCCGCGGGAATCTCGGCCGAGAAATCAGTATCGCTCTCGTAAGACACGCGCCTCGGCTGTTCAACGTAATCGTCGTCAGACTCGTCCGTAACGTCTTGCGCCGGCGCGGCGGGAGCCAAAATGTCCAGTCCTGCCGCGGGATCGATCGCGGACACCGCCTCGGGCTCGGCAACGGCAGCGGTAACCGCGGCAGACTCATCATCCATGGCGACAACGGGCGCAGGTGCAGTCACGACGGGGGCAGGCTCGGGCTCAAACGTCGGCTCCTCGCCCTCCTCGTAATCGAGCGTGCAGGACTCGGGAAGCATTCCGAGCGCACGGATGGCATCCGAACCAAAGCGGATGTTGCCGGCGGCATTGCGATAGAGCTTGGGCTCGGGCTCGGCCGCGACAGGCTCCTCCGCCGACTCGGCAGCGGGAACCTCGTCATTGAACTCTTCGGCCTGGACAGCCTGATTCTGATCCTCGGGCACGATGGCGCCAATCAGCGTCTCGTCGGCAGACGCACCCTCAAAACCCTCGATCTGCTCGTCGAAAGCCTCGCCCTGTTCGGGCTCGGTCTGAGCGTCGGGAGCAATCGGCTGACCGAACTCGTCCTCGGCGTAGGTAGGCTCTTCATACTCGATGGTGTTGCCGTAGTCGTTTTGCTGTTGGGCCGCGGCATACTCCGCTGCTGCGCGCGCCATCTCCTCGGCACGACGCTTCTGCTCCCCAAAATAGGTATCGAACGGAACATCGTCGGGAAACTCGTTTTCGCCCTGGAAGGGAGCAACGTTGTCCATAACGCCGAGCATAGCGGCGACAGAAGACTTGTTGCACACCGCGCCGGACGTATAGGGAAGAATGTGGCGGTTAGAGATGATGTTTGCCGCGTTGGCGAGCGCGACGAGGGAAGCGAGGATCGCGACAATCCACAGCAGAACCTTGAGCGCGCCGGGGAGCGGCAGGATACGCAAGATGGCAACGGCAGCAGGGGCAACCGTGGCAACGGGCAACAGCCTGGCGATGAGCGCACGATACGAAGCATAGGGCTCGCGGGCGAGCAGCTCAGCACGGGGAGAGTCGTAGTGTGCGACAACGACCACCGGGCGGTTGCGCGGAGACGCGAGCGGGCCCGAGGCCTTGTGGTAAGCGATGACATTTTGGCTCACGCCCGTCTTGCCCAGGCGCGAAACCACGGGGTGGCCCGTGCGCTCGAACACGTAAAGAACGGCGCCGGCAATGGCCAGCAAGGTGCCGACCAAGCCGATGCCGCCGCCGATGCCCATCAGCAGGGCGCCGGCAAACGCAAGAATACCGGTAACGGCAAATGCCAACCTACTGGGCGCCGGGGCATTGAACTCCTGAACCTCGGGATCAAAGCCGTGGTTGCGGAAGATCTGAGCGATATCCTCGGCAGCCAAGCGCTCTTCTTCGCTGCATGCCGGCGTAATGCCGGTGTTCTGCAGCAGGTGGTTAATATAGTTCTGGGTGTTCGCCATGTGCGCTCCACATCCATAATCCGACAAATAGGCCCAATGCATGCACATTAGAACCGTATATAGTCGAAAGTATACCCCGAGCGAGCGCAAACGACCTAATTAGGGCCATCTTAACGCCCCGAGCGGACAAGGATATAGCCTAATCTCCATATCGGACTAAAATCATGGCAGCAAACCACCTTCTCATGCGAGGACTCTATGACGGCAAGCGACGCGACCGCGACAATTAAAAAGGGGAATTCGGAGCCCAGTTTCGATAAAACGGCTCAGCGCATCCTCAATCTTTTCTTTGTGCTCAACAGCTCCCCCGAACCGCTGACGACCGAGCAGATCGTCTTGGATTCTGACCTGGGATATGGCTCGGGCAACATCGACTCGGATAAGCGCAAGTTTCGGCGCGATCGTGACAAACTGCTCGAGCGTGGCATCTTAATCAAGGAGGTTCGCCCCGCCGGTGCGCAGGAGACCGAGGAAAGCTCGTGGACAATCGACCGCGAGCACACGTTTGCGGCAGGCGGCCTCATCACCGCAGACGACGCCGACATCCTACTCAACGCCATCGACCAAACGCTTGCAAGCGGCTCTTCCACCTTTGCCGCGCCGCTTGCCGATATTCGCTCCAAGATTGCCTACCTCACCGGCAGGACGACGGCGGACGAGGCGACGATCAGCCGCTCTCCCACCGTCGATGCGGTTTGGAGCTCCTTTGCCGAGCGATGCGCGCTGCGATTTTTATATCAGAACGGACGCGGTGAGCAAAAAGAGCGTACCGTCTGCGTCTACGGCATGTTCGAGCGCGAGGGCGTGGCGTACTTCTGCGGCCTCGACAATGCCACCGACGACATCAGGACATTCCGCTGCGACCGTATCGTTCGCGCTTGGCGTCCTTCGAAGACCTACACCATCCCTGCGGACTTCAACCTCAACGACTACCTGTTCTTTGAATTCGATTTTGCCGACCGACCGCCCGTTGCAGCTACGTTCTCATTCGCCCCGCAGACGCAGATCGATATGATCAACGGTCTCACGCGCGGGCGAGGTAAGCTCGCACACACCGATGCGGGATGGATCTGGACCGTTGACGTGCGCGACCTTGAAGCCGCCGCTTCATTTTGCATGGCCCACGCCATGGACGGCATGAGGCCCATGGCCCCCAAATCGCTCAAACAGGCGTGGAACCACCTCATCGAAAGGACGGTGCACGAGCATGCCCGTGCGTAAACTCACCAGCGAGCAGAGGCTCTCGCGCGCCATCGACATCATGGAGGCCCTCTACGCCGCCGGCGAGAACGGCATGACTCGAAACGAGATTTGCAGTCGCTTTGACATCACGGGGGCGTCGCTCGACGAGATTCTCGAGATCGTCTCGACGCTCGCGGACCGAGAATCGGGTGCGCGTATCATCTGCGAATGCCACGGCGAGCGTGTGGTCCTCACCGGTGACGCCGGACGTGTGCTACCGTTGCGCTTGAGTGCCGCCGAGGGCGCCGTGCTCAACCACGAACTTGAATCGTTGGGGATCGAGCCGCAGACGGCAGCTCGGATTCGACACGCTCTTCTACCCGAAGAGCTCGGCTATAACCAGCGCGTCTTTGACACCGTCAACCACGGGTCGCACTGGCAGCAGCTGAGCTGCGCCATTCAGGACGGCGTTCGCTGCCTCATCTCGTATCGTTCGATGGACGATGCACGGCCACGCGAGCGTCTGGTCGACCCCTTGCGCATTACGGCAAACGGCGACCAAACATACCTGATTGCCTGGGACATCGCAGTCGATGAGCAGCGCACCTATCGCATGGATAAAATCGAGGGACTCGCCCTGACGGAAGACTCCGTCGTGCCTCACGCACCGGACGTTGCATCCCTCCACGATTCCCTTGCCCGGACGCAGCGTAGCGCAAAACTCTTGATGCCATTCGATATGGCGGAGCATCTGGACTGGGCCGGCATCACCCTCATCGAGCGCAGCGGGGCAGACATGGCAACGGTAACCGTGCATTACGGCTCCGAGCGTTGGCTACTGAGCCAGATAATCGCAGCGGGCGGAGCCATCCGCATCTTGGATGACCCCACCCTGTCAAAGCGTCTGTGCGATATGGCAAAAACCCTCGTCTGTCCGCTTTAGCGCCGCCGCTCGTGGCGTGCGCGCCACAGTTGCAGATAGTGACCGATCTGCGCCGATTCGATGCGCTGGTAGGAGCTCGTGGGCAGCGACGTTAAGAACTTCTTTCCGTAGCCCTTCGTCACCAGGCGCGGGTCGGCCAGAATCAGCACGCCGCAGTCGGTCGACGAGCGGATAAGGCGGCCGGCCGCCTGCTTGACCTCGAGCACCGCCTCGGGCAGCGAATAGCGCGCCCAAGCGCGGTCTTCGCGCAGATTGCGCTCGCACGAGAGCGGGTCCGTGGGGCTCGAGAACGGCAGCTTGGGAATGATGACGCAGCGCAGCGTCTCGCCGCTGGCGTCAAACCCCTCCCAGAAGGCCTTAAGCGCAAAAAGCGACGAGGTTGGCTCGTTGATAAACCGGTCGCGTAGGCGACGAGGAGATGAGTTGCGCTGCTGGCAGTTGAGCTCCAGACCCGCACGGGCCATCTTGGGCTCAACGCGGGCGTACAGGTCTTCCATGTCGCGCCGATTGGTGAACAACGTGAGCACCGATCCGCCCATGGCAAGATGGGCGTCGACCAGCACGCGCTCGAGCGCCGTAAGATAGCTCTCACGATCGCGCGGATCGGGGATATCGCCCGCAACGACTACAGCCATGTTCGAATCGAAGTCGTAGCTCGAGTCCAAGTGCAGTGATGAGGATGTTGAAGCACCGATGCGATCGAGGCCGACCGCGTGGTTAAAGTGTTCAAAGCTTTTGGACACCGTCATGGTCGCCGAGGCAAAGATAGCCGTGTGAACCTCGGGCAGCCACTCGGTTGCCAAGGCCTCGCCAATGTCGATGCGCTCTGCGGTCATAGACTCTCCGCCGGCACGCAGCCTGCGATTGACCTGCAGCGAATACACGTAGTGTTCATCGGTACCATCAATGATGAGCTTGAGGTTCTCGGCCAGCTCGTGCAGGCGGCGCGAGATATCACCCAGGTCGACAACAACCTCGGGCTTGTCGGCGGCGACGGCTTGCACCAGCGCGTCGACGCTCTTGTCAGCTTGTTCCAATGCGTCGATGCCAGTGTAGGCCGACGGTAAGAAATCATGCCAGTCGTCAGATTCGCGCAGCTCGGGGCCAATCCATAGATTGGCATTGTCATAGCCCCCACGGGCACGGCGACCGAGCTCGCGAACGCCATCGAACACGCCGGCGATCGCCATGCTCGCGCGCGCAACCGTCGACGTCGCCTTGGCAGTAAGGCCCAGATAGAGCGTAGAGCCCTCGGAGGTTGCCAAATCACGGGAAACTTGGCTTAGCGCGCCGGTGCTCGAGCCACCCAGACGCTCAAACAGAACGCGTGATTCGTCCGCCGACACCACACGCGCCCACTGACGGCGCGCCTCGCGCTCGATGGAATGGGCCTCGTCGATTACCCAATGACGAATCGGAGGCAAAATCCTGCCCTCGGCCGCGACGTTGCGGAACAGCAGGGAATGGTTGGTGACCACCACATCGGCATGCGCCGCACGACGGCGAGCGCCGTGGACCAAACATTTATCAGGGAAAAACGGGCAGAGGCGACGAGCACACTCGCGCGAGGCCGTCGTAAAGTCGGGACGGTTGACGCTGCGCCACCGAATGCCGAGCGAGTCGAGGTCGCCATCGGCTGATTGGCAGACGTACGCCATAATGACCGCGACCGCCGTGAGCGTGTCCGCCGGATCGCGCTTGGTGGTAATCTCGACCTGGCCGCGGCTCATGCGCTCAAGCTTGCGCAGGCACGGATAGTGGTCATACCCCTTGAGAGTGCAAAATGACAGACCACCGTCCAGTTGCTCGGCAAGTTTTGGCAGCTCGTGGTACATGAGCTGGTCGGCAAGATTGTTCGATTTGGTCGCAATACCAACGGTAATGTTGTTACGGCGCGCTGCCTCGGCAAAAGGCACCAGATAGGCCATCGATTTGCCGACGCCCGTGCCCGCCTCAATTACACGATGGGTGCCCGTGACCAGCGCATCGCGGACCTCGAGCGCCATCGCGATCTGCTCATCACGCGGCTCGTAGGTGGGATACATGCGATTGACCAGACCACCTGGCGCATAGTCTGCCTCAATCTCCTCACGACTCGGCATCTTGAGGACCGGCAGTTCGTCGGCGTCCACCCGATCGTCGGCGCGATCGGCCTTGAGAACGTCAGCACGAGCGGCGCTGAGAGAGAAGATAGAACCAGGGTTCTGCCCTGCCAAGAATGAGAAGATAGGACGATAGGACCAAGGCACATCCGGATGCATGTCGGCTAGGCGCGCCATGAGGCCCTGGGGCAAGTCGGTGAGCGCCACGAGCAACACGCGCCATACGCCGCACAGGGCGTCGACGTCGGCATTGGCACGGTGTGATACCGAGTCACAGCCAAACAGATCGGCCATAAAAGACAGTTTGTGCGAGGCCAGGCGCGGAAGCGCGATGCGCGACAGCGCCAGCGAATCGATCCAAATATCGCTCACGTTGACGCCGCCTTTGACCGACTCGATAAACGAGCGGTCGAACGTGGCGTTATGTGCGATCACCGGGCAACCGCCGACAAAATCGGCGAGAGCGGCGACGGCCTCAACGGCCGACGGGGCATCTGCCACATCGGCATTTGTAATGCTCGTGAGCTCGGTAATCTCGGCGGGAATCAGCTGTTTGGGATGCACGAAGGTATCGAAGCGGTCGATGACCTCGCGGCCCGAAAGACGGGCCGCTGAGATCTCGATCAGCTCGTTGTCCTGCACCGAAAGACCCGTGGTCTCGGTATCGAGGACAATCACATCTTCCTCGATGAGGCCGAAGGACTGCGTTTTGGCGCGGTCGGCAAGCGTGGCATAGGAGTCGATGACAAACTGCGGCGTTCCTGACGAAACCGCGTCCTCGATTAGCATGCAATGCCCGCTCGACGAAGGCCCATACGGATCAGGCTGTCACAGACCTGCGGGAACGTCATGTCGTCGGTGTGGCGGATCTCATCCGGATACAGCGACGTATCGGTCATGCCGGGAATGGTATTGGTCTCGAGGATAACGGGGCCGTCCTCGCTCACAATAAAGTCGCTGCGCGAGATACCCAGGCAACCGAGGGCCTTGTGAGCGGCACAGGCAAGTTCCTGAGCGCGAGCGTAATTCTCGGGTGAAATCTGCGCCGGAATGCGATGGATATCCGTAGGGTCGACATACTTCACGTCCAGATCGTAGAACTCGCAGTCCTCGGGCTTACGAATCTCGACAATCGGCAGGGCGCGCACGTCATCTTCGCCGTATACGCCGACGGTGATCTCGGTACCCTCGATGCACTTCTCGACCAGCACTTTGTCGCCGTACTCAAACGCCTTGGCGATTGCCGCGGGCAGCTCGGAGGGCTCATGGACCAGGGAAATGCCATAGCTGGAACCGTTGACGGCCGGCTTCACAAAGCAGCGCTCGCCACAAACCTCGACGATATGATCGATATCGACTTCGTCGCCCACCTCGAGCGCAAGGCCGGGGGCAATGGGAATGCCCGCCTTGGCGTATAGGAGCTTAGAGACCTCCTTGTCGGCACCGCAGGCGCTGGCAAGTACGCCCGAGGCCGTGTAGGGGATACCCAGGGTCTCCATGGCACCCTGCATGGCGCCATCCTCACCGCCGGCGCCGTGCATGGCGATAAATGCCACATCGAATCCGCCGGTCGCCATGGTTACCATAAAGTCATCAGCGGCCGTGTCAAGCAGCTCCACCGAGGTGTAGCCGGCTTCCCTCAGTGCCACCACAACGTTCTTTCCCGAATCGAGCGAGATCTCGCGCTCGGCGGAATGACCGCCCGCCAAGACCGCTACGTGCATGTTCTCTAGGCTTTTACCCGGCATGGGCAGACTCCTCCTCTATAATTTCTGCAGCTGATACCATATTGTAGCGATACCCTCTACGTTTCCCCAAAATCGAAAGGCTTCCATGAATCCCAGGACTAAATCTCAGGACATTCGCGACTTGAGCCAAAACGATATTCGCGAGCTCGTGGCCGAACTTGGCCAGCCCGCCTTCCGCGCGAAGCAGCTCATCGAATGGGTCTTTGAGAAGAACGTTTGTTCGTTTGACGATATGACCAACCTTCCCAAGGCTTTCCGTGAGCAGCTTAAAGAGGCTTTTGCCTTTGATACGCCAACTGAACTCACCAAGCAGGTTTCCAAAGATGGCTCGCGCAAGTATCTGCTCGAGTACCACGATGGCATTTCCGTCGAGACTGTCGGCATGCCCCGTCGTAACAAACTTTCCGTCTGCGTTTCCACTCAGGCAGGCTGCGGCATGGGCTGCGCCTTTTGCGCTACCGGTCTCAACGGCCTCAAGCGCTCTCTGACCGCTCAAGAGATCGTCGACCAGGTGCTTCATGTATCCAACGACTTTGGCGAGCGTGCCACAAGCGTTGTCTTCATGGGCCAGGGCGAGCCGTTTGCCAACTACGACGAGGTTCTCAAGGCACTGCGTATCCTCAACGACCCCGATGGCATCGGTATCGGCGCTCGTCACCTCACCGTCTCTACCAGCGGCGTTATTCCCGGTATTCGCAAATTTGCCGATATCCCCGAGCAGTTCACGCTTGCCGTTTCCCTGCATTCCGCCATCCAGTCGACGCGCAATAAGCTCATGCCCGGTGTTAAGAAGTACACGCTGCTTCGCCTTCACGAAGCGCTTCAGCTCTACACCGAGAAGACCGGCCGCCGCCCAACCTATGAGTATGCCATGATCGAAGGCGTCAACGATACGAATCCCGAGATGCAGGCGCTCTGCGACTTCTGCGAGGGAACGCTGTGCCACGTTAACCTCATTCAGCTTAACGACATCGAGGGTAGCCCGCTCAAGCCGTCGCCGATTCATAAGGTTGAGGATCTTCAGCGTCGTCTAGAGTCCCGTGGCATCGAGACCACGATTCGTAACTCCCGTGGTAACGATATTGACGCAGCTTGCGGACAGCTGAAGCAGCGCTTCAAAGTTCAGAAGAACGCATAGGGGAGTCGCACCCCAAAACGTTTCATGTGAAACATCGAACGACCCCGGTTGCAGAATATGCAACCGGGGTCGTTTCATTTATTGTCCTTAATTTTGAATATGCTGCTGGCTGTCCCATGTTTTACGGCCAAAATAAGGGGTCCTTGTCTCATGAATTAGATAAGGGCCTCTCAAAATATGCTGAGTAATTGTTAGGTACCTAATAGCCTACATTTTCCCATTGGTTGCTAACCCAACCTTGATTAATCTTGGGATTCTTCGTTACCTGAGCAGTACGTATGGCAACATCTTCTGTCATAACATCCATTTTCTTCTTGGATGTATCAACGATATCTTGCGCGCCACGAAGCAAACGACCTCGAAGTTCATCGTCCGTCGCGATCTTATAACCAGCAAAGGCACCAGCCGCGACAGTCGTCGCCAATGCAATCGCAGTAAAAATCTTATTCCTCATCTTGGCCTCCTTGGTCAAACTGAATCATTTCACCAAGAATACGAGAGAGCTCTTCCTCGTCTTTAAACTCAATCTCAATCTTATTCTTTCCACGCAAGCTCTTCACACGCACGTTGGTATTAAATACCTGACGAAGTACACGCGCAGCCTTTTTAAAAGACTGAGGCGTTGCAGGCCGCGGCGTCTTAGGTGTCTCTCCGGCAGAAAACAATGGAGCAAGATTTTCTGTCGCTCTTACGGAAAGGCCCTCCGCAACAACCTTCTCTGCAAGTCGAATTCGAGCATCCTCATAGGGAACTGCAAGAATCGCACGTGCGTGACCAGCAGTAAGTTTACCCTCAAAAATCATCTGCTGAACTACTTCGGGGAGATCGAGAAGGCGCAGTGAGTTTGTAATTGCAGAGCGTGACTTGCTTACGGCCTTCGACAATGCCTCCTGCGTCATACCACTTGCATCGATAAGCTGGCGATACCCCTTTGCCTCTTCAACGGGATTCAAATCGGAACGTTGAAGATTCTCGATAAGCGCCAGGGCAAGCATCTCTTCATCATTAACATCTTTAATGATGACGGGCAGTTCTTCAAGACCAGCAAGTTTCGACGCCTGATAACGGCGTTCACCGGCAATGATCTCATAACCGTTACCATGTTTGCGAACCAACAGCGGTTGCAAAACACCGTGTTCCTGAATTGACTCGGACAACTCCCTGAGTTCAGTTTCATTGAAGTGAATACGTGGCTGATTCGGGTTTGGAACGATATCTTCAATCGGAAGCTTCGTTTCTGCTGCAGCATTTGAAGCTGAAGCTGCAGAACCACCGGTCTCATATTCAGCTTCAGACACGAGCGCGTTTAGTCCACGGCCTAATCCACCGCGCTTCTTCACACTAGGCACGCTTGATCACCTCTTTTGCAAGGTTCATATATGCTTTTGCACCCTTATTTTGGGGTGCATAGGTAATTACAGGCTCACCAAAAGACGGAGCTTCGGAGATTTTAACTGTACGAGGAATCAATGTTTTAAATGCTTTGTCGCCAAAGTACGACTGAACCTCTTCAACGACCTGATTTGAAAGAGAAGTACGCGAGTCATACATCGTCATAAGCACGCCATAAGTATCCAAACCCTTATTCAGACGCGATTTAACCATCTTCATTGACTCAAGAAGCTTCGTTACGCCCTCAAGCGCGTAATACTCGCACTGAATTGGGATCAAAACGCTATCTGCAGCCGTTAGTGCATTGATGGTTAGAAGTCCAAGCGAAGGCGGGCAGTCAATAAAGATGAAGTCAAACTCATCCTGAATCGGCTCAAGCAGATCTTTTAGACGTGTTTCGCGTGCAATTGCACTCACAAGCTCAATTTCTGCGCCTGCAAGCTGAATTGTTGCCGGAATAACGAACACCTTTTTACAGTTCGTATCAAGAACGAGCGATTCTGCAGGCACGTCATTCAACAATGCATCATAAATACAGTGATCAAGGTCTTCTTTTTCGATTCCAAAACCACTCGTGCTATTACCTTGCGGGTCAAAATCGACAATGAGCGTCTTCCGACCTTGTTCGCCCAGTGCTGCGGCAAGATTTACAGCCGTCGTCGACTTACCAACACCGCCTTTTTGGTTGATGATTGCAATGATACGCGTGTTTTTTGCGCTCTTGGAACGCTTAACGTCGCGAAATCCCACGGTCCCTCCTGGTGTGTATTAATGCCGTTAAACGGAGGATGTTTCACGTGAAACATTCCGATTCGTTATCAACTACGATGTTTCACGTGAAACATTTTGAGTCGACACTATCCATTATGTTTCACGTGAAACATCTAAGCAAGCGGATTCTTCTTCGCCATGCCATTAGCACGTGGAAGAGTAACGGATGCTGGACGAGACTTCTTAAGAATGATGAACTCACGATGCCCTAAGCCATCAGGCAAATCTAATTCATCGGTGAAAAGCGCTGTAAAGCCGCAGATCTTGGCAGCAGCTTCACCAGAATTAAGCTCTTCATCAGTCGGATTCCCCTTTGTAATGACAAAGAGGCCACCGTCTTTCAAATAAGGCGAAGCATATTCGACAAGAACAGGCAGTGGTGCAACTGCGCGTGCAGTGACAACGGCAAATTGTTTCTTATGCGTTCGTGCATATTCCTCAAGACGATCATGAACAGCATGAGCATGCTTCAGGCCAAGTCCCTTAACAAAAGAGTTAACGGCATCGACCTTCTTACCAACTGAATCAATATAGGTAGCCTTGCGCCCACTAGCAATTGTCAATGGAATGCCAGGGAAACCAGCGCCAGTACCCATATCAAGCAGAGCGCCCTCAGGGGCCTTATTTATATAAGGAAGCAAAACAAGTGAATCAAGAATATGAAGAACGGCAGCATCGTCAACATTCAGAATGCGTGTAAGATTGGTAGTCTTATTGGTCTCCAGCACAAGATCCAGGTGCTGAATACAGGCCCGAAGCTCGTCATCGGAAACCTTCAATGAATAGTCTTTGCAATACGAAGCAAGACGGCTAAGCATCTGGTTTGCTTGCTCATCAGTCAACACAAACAAGACGACTCCTTTCTGACAAAAATCAGTGTATCGAGAACTTTTGACAAAAAAAGGGGACGTGGAAACCACGTCCCCTTAGCATAAGCTCGAGCAGATTATCGAGCAACAATCACTACGTGACGATCGGGGTCAGAGCCCTCAGAATGGGTATCGACCGCATCGTTGCCACGAAGTGCAATATGAACCAGTCGGCGCTCATAGGCATTCATGGGCGGAAGCGAAACACTCTTATGAGTGCGAATAGCACGCTCGGCAGCAGACTGAGCCATGGATGCGACCTTGTCTTGACGGCGGCTCTTGTAGCCCTCAACGTCCACCACAACGGGATACCTAAAGCCAAGTTTACGGCTCACCAGAAGCGAGAACATGACCTGAAGGGCATCAAGCGTGCGACCGTGACGACCAATGAGAACAGCAAGATCAGGAGCCGTTACATCCAGAATCAGCTCGCCCTCATCGCCCTCATACTCATCGATAGGAGAGTTGGCGGCATCGAAGTGCGAAAGGATGGAACGCAGAATAGAAATCGCAACATCGGCAATGGTGTCGAGCTCCTCATCAGTCAGCTCTTCACCAGCCTTGTAGCGTTGTGCAATCTCGGGATAATCGCCCGCAACCTGCGGGGCAACCTCCTCAAGCATATCCTCGATGATCTCTTCAGACATAACGTACTCCAAAAGTTAGGTACCTAAATAAGATTGATATCCCGACTACTTCTTCTTGTGCGGACGCGGCTTCTTCTCGCGGCGCGTGACCTCGACCTGCAGCGGGGCGTTCTTAAGACGCTCCTCCTCATCGGCCTTGGCCTTGTCGATAACCTTCTGCGTCACGAAGATCTGCTGGATAACCTGCCAAGCAGAAGACACATCGTAATAGAGCAGAACGCCGACGGGCAGGCTCCAGCCCATCCAGAGCATCATGACGGTCATAACAACGGCCATCATGCGCATGCTCTGGGCCTGTTGACCAGTCTGATTGCGAGACATATACAGCTGCGGAATCAGGGTCAGGACGGCAAACAGAATCAGGCAGACCAGCGCAGGCAGTGCAACCATAAAGCCATCGGCAAAGGAAGCGCTCGGCGTCGTGGTCAGGTCGGGCAGAATGTTGAAGAACGAGAACGTGCCCTCGTCAAAGTACTGCGGCAGATTGCGCAGCAACGTGAACAGGGCGCACAGGATAGGCATCTGGATCAGCAGCGGCAGACAACCAGCCATGGGGTTGAACTTGTTCTCGCTGTAGAACTTCTGCATCTCCTCGGCCTGACGCTGGGGATCGTCTGCATAGCGCTCCTGGATCTCGAGCATCTTGGGCTGCAGCACCTGCATGCGGGCCGTCGACTTGGTCGACTTGAGCATAAGCGGCGTCAGCAGCAGACGGATAATGACCACCAGGATGATGATGGACAGGCCCCAGTCGACCGCAAAGGTCTGGATGAGCTTGAGCAGCTCAAAAAGGATGTTAACGATCCAATCCCACATGTAAGTTTTCCTCCGATAGCGAGTGCCCGCTAGGGCACAGGGTCATAACCGCCGACGTGCAGGGGATTGCAGCGAGCGATGCGCCTCACGGCAAGCCAGCAGCCTCTCAAAACACCGTATTTCTCAATCGCCTGAACGGCGTATTGCGAACACGTTGGATAATAAATGCAGGCGTCAGGCAATAAGGGCGAAATAACCTGTTGATATATGCGAATAGGAGCGATGGCAACACGCCGCAAGACGTGATTGCTCATCGCTCCTCCCCGGCAACGCCGGCGCGTTTCATAAGCGAACGCAACGCCTTGTCCATCTCCTGCGGCGAGGAAACCCTCGTCTTGGGAGTTGCGAACAAGATGATGTCATAACCCGCAACGGGAAATCCGCAGCTGCGGGCGGCCTCGCGCATCACACGCTTAGAACGGTTGCGCACGACCGCACAACCGAGCCGTTTAGCACCAACGAAGGCGACCCTTCCGGAGTCGCCTTCGCCAACCGATTCACATATGGTCATTCGAATCAGAGGATGATTGAAACGACGCCCCTGACTGAACACATGCTCGAAATCTTGCCGAGACTTAATAGTCTTCATGCGAGATGTGTGTATCGCTGCTAGACAGTGAGACGCTTGCGGCCCTTGGCGCGACGACGGGCGAGCACGGCACGACCACCCTTAGTGGCCATACGGGCACGGAAGCCATGGGTCTTGGCACGCTTACGCTTATTAGGCTGATACGTACGCTTCATCTTAAGTTCCTCCTGCTGCATTTCGAGTGTCCGCGGGGACGCGGACGCAGATATAGACACGTGAGCTTGAAGATTGTAGGGAAATCAATGTTCAAATGTCAAGAAATCAAAGGTAAAAGGTTGCAAAGAGTACACGGTTCCCCCATAAGCAGATTCGGTATTTGAGACAGTTGGCAACTTTTCACGATATTTCATCGAGTTTTCAACAGGTCATGTTGGCAATGTTGAGAACTTTTCGTCCGATTTCCAAAGTTTTCAACAGGTTTTGAAAAGTTGTCGAAAGATGAGAAACATTGCACGGTGAGCTACTATCTGTTCGAAACCTTTTGAAAGATTGCGAGCGGCATGTCTGACGACTTTTACACCATGGTCGACTCCGGAGATCCGGCACCCGACAACGAGCACATCACCGGCGTACGCGAAGAGCGCGACGAGGACGAACAGACCGCAGTAAAAGCGCCTGCAGCGATGTATGCGGCGCGCATAGCGGTATACGACGACATGCTATCGACCCCGCGCGTGATTGTCATCGAGCCGCAAGACGTCCGCACGTATCTGGAAGAGACGACCAACACCGTCTACCAATGCATGAAGGAACAGGGCGGCCACATCTCGCTCATGGTCATCCGCGAGATTGTCGAAAACTTTATCCACGCCCACTTTGCAGAGCCCATCATCTCGATCCTGGACGGCGGAGACACGATTCGCTTTGCCGATCAGGGGCCGGGCATCGATGACAAGGAACGCGCCTTCGACTTTGGCGTGACCAGCGCAAACAGCAAGATGAAGCGGTATATCCGCGGAACCGGGGCGGGGTTTCCCATGGTACAGGAGTACCTGGAAAACGCCGGCGGCGCCGTCTCCATCGAAGACAACATGGGCAACGGCACCGTGGTGACCGTGAGCCTGAACCCCAAGCGCGTGCAGGAAATCGAGCGTGCCGGCGGACGCGGTGCCGCCGTGCGCCCCGAGACCGAGCAGACAGTCTATCCCCTGCCGGGAGCTTTTACACAGCCGCCCATGGCACAGATGCAGCAGTCTGGGATGCTCCCCGCGCAGGGGTTCCAGGCGATGTCGATGCCGGTGCCTCCAAACACTCCAGAGGGAATGCCTCCGACAGACCAGGATGTTGCCGTCCAACAATCGACAGGCATGCCGGGCGGCCAGCAAATGGGTTATCAGCCGTACCCGCAAGGGTATCCATATCAACAAGTACCGCAGCAGGGGCACGGGTACGCCCAGCAGTATCCGCAACAGTACCCGCAGGGATACCAGCAGCCGTACCAGCAGATGCCCCAGCAACAGTACAACCCCTGGGCACAGCAGGCACCGGCGCAGCCTTACCAACAGTGGCCGCAAAGTTTTCAACAGCAGATGCCACCCATGCAGAGTTCTCAACAACCAGCAGCTCAAATGATGTATCCTAATGCGGCAAATCAGTATGCACAGCCACAGCCGGACGTGTTCGTAAGCGACCGCGGCAACGCCGCGCTAGGCTATCTGGCGCAAAATCAGGCGTGCGGCGCGACCGATCTGGCGAGGGCGTTTGGAAATTCGGCCCCCACCTGGTCGCGAACGCTCAATGATTTGGCGCAGGCCGGCTTGGTCATCAAGCATGGCCAAAAATACCATCTGACCGAACTCGGCGCAGCTCGCGTGCGAGCTCAGAGCTAAAGGACGGGAGAGACCGTGGACGAGGAAGCAAGCATCATCCTGGGGGATGCCATCGCCTTTTGCCAGCGCGATGGCCAAGATGCACGCCTCATCAACATGTTGGGGCAATCGCGCGCTGTGAGCCTGACCGAAGACACGCTCACGATCGAGGCCCCTTCGCGCTTTGCCATCGCGCAGCTCAAAAAGCATCAACCGACGATCGAGGCCTATCTAGAGGAAATCGCCTTTGCGCCGATCGCACTCGACATCGTGGCACCACAGGGCGCCGCGGCGGATTCCGCTGCCGCGGCGGCACCCGCCGCTCCCCTGGTAGCGGCCGCAGCCGCCGCAACGGTACCGGTGCCCAGGGCCGGCGATGTTTCCCGTGAAACCATGGGAGAGGTGCAGCAGGCGCCCGCGGCACCGTCGATGCCGGTGACATCAACGCCCGCACCCGTCACGCACATGCCCATCGCCCACGACACGACGCCGGGCGAGGACTCGGGCATTGCGATCAAGAACACGCTTTCGGCCGATGACTTCCGCCGTATGATGAACCAGATGAAGGGCGGCGCTCCGGCAAAGACCACGCACGCTGCGGCCCCCGCTTCGCCCACGGCGGCGCCGGCAGCGCCGGCGGAGCAGAACACAGACGGTGCCCCGCTCGCCGCAAACTCAAAATTCACCTTTGAGAACTTTGTCTACGGGCCCGAGAACAGCCACGCCTATCGCTCGGCACTCAAGTTTGCCGCCCTGGCGGACGAGCGCGGCACGTGCACGTCACTGTTCATCTACGGCAAATCGGGGCTGGGTAAAACCCACCTGCTGCTCGCCATCAAAAATGAGCTCGCCGAGAAATCTCCCGAGATCAAGGTCAAGTACGCCAATTCCCAGGCGTACCTGGACGACCTGATGACCGAGTTCGACCGCCAAAAGAAGAGCAACGCTCCCATCATGCAGGCATACCACGGCGTGGACGTGCTCATCATCGACGACATCCAAAACATTATCGGCAAGCGCGCGAGCGTGGACTACTTTTTCCAGCTTATGGACGAGTTCATCCGCAACAACAAAAAGGTCGTGATCGCAGCCGATCGCGCACCCAAAGACTTGAGCATGGACGAACGCCTGACCAGCCGCTTTAATGCCGGCATGCTCTGCTTGGTCGCAGAGCCCAGCTACGAGATGAAATACAAGATCTTGCAGCGCTATTACGAGAACACCATCGCCGCCGCGCCCGAGGCGGGCGACGATTCGCTACTGGCGGCCTACGGGGGCGACGGCGGACACCTGACCGACGAGCACTTTAAGCACATGGCCGAGGTCTCGGGCACCAACATCCGCGAGCTCGAGAGCTTCTGTGAGCGCTGCGCCGGCGAAGCGGGCGACCGCGAACGCGAGGGCGGGGAACTCACCTTCGATGATATCGACACGATCGCCAGCCAGTACTTCGACACGTCGGCCAAGAAAATCAACGTTCAGACGGTCCAGTCCGTCATCGAGGAGCAGTACGGCGTAACGCACGAGGAGCTCATCGGTCCGCGCCGCAACGCCAATATCGCCAAGGCACGTCACATAGCCATCTATCTGGCGATTGAGATGTGCGAGATGACGACCACGGCGGTGGGCGCCGAATTTGGCAACCGCAACCACTCGACCGTCAGTACGAGCTACAAAAAAGTCCAGAAGATGATCCAAGAAGACAGAACCGTCACCGAGGATCTCAAGTCGCTGCGAGACAAAATTACACTGCGCTCGTAGGGAAATAGAGACACCTGTTGAAAACTTGTCGAAACCACGGGCATAAGGTGTCTAAAACCCAACCCGCGGTGATGAAAAGTTTTGCGCAGGTTTTGAACGTGGAAAACCACCCCTGTTGCACACAGGTTGCTGTCGATTCTCTTTCTGGGTCTGACCTGCGTCTTTGGGAGTAATCAACAGTTTCGTCAGTGCTATTACTATTATTAAGATATTTATATCTATAGAAAGGTATTAAAAGATGAAGTTCACCGTCAGCCAGAGCTCGCTTACACAAGCCATCGGCGTCGTTATGAAGGGTGTCGCTTCGGCATCCACCCTTCCCATCCTGTCGGGCGTGCTCGTTAAGGCCCAAGACGGCATCTTGGAATTCCAGACCTCTAACTACACTATCTCGATCCGTCATCGCATCGCGGCGCATGTCGAAGAAGAGGGCGAGATGGTTATCCCCTGTAAGATGCTCTCCAATATCACCAAGACCCTCCCCGATGCCCCGGTCACCTTTGAGCTGTCCGAGCGCCAGGTGCTGATTGGTTGCGAGAAGAGCTCTTTTAGGCTGAACACGCTCGATGCCAATGACTTCCCCGAGTTTCCGGCCTATGCCATCGAGAGCGCCGTGGAGCTGCCGACCGATGTCTTGTCCGAAATGGTCGGCCGCGTGTGGCGCGTCACCTCGACCGACAAGGCTCGCCCCATCCTGGGCGGCGTGCACATGAAGGTCGAGAACAACACCGTACGCCTGGTGGCGACCGATTCCTTCCGCTTGGCCGTGTGCGATACGCAGGTCGAGACCTCGACCCTCGAGGGCTCCTTTGAGCTCAACGTTCCGGCTGACGCCTTTAACGACGCGCTGAACATCATGGCCAGCCAGGCGACCATCATGATCGGGGCTACCGACACCCAGGTCGTCTTCGAGGCCGGCAACACCACCTACGTGTCGCGTCGCATCGAGGGCGTGTACCCCAACTACAAGCAGCTCATCCCCGATTCGTGCGTGACGAGCGTCAAGATCGATGTCGCCGCCTTTAACGCCGCCCTCAAGCGCGTGGCCGTTATCGCGAGCGCCAACCCCGCCGTCAAGTTCGAGATCGATGTCGAGAACGGTCAGATGGGCCTGTCCTCCATTTCCAATGACCAGGACCTTGCGCAGGAGACGATCGATGTCGAGGCCGAGGGCGAGTCGGGCACCATCGCCTTCAACTACCACTACATCTTCGGCTGCCTCAATGCCCTGTCCAAGGAGAAGGAGATCACGCTGGAGCTCAAGAGCTACTCGCAGGCGGGCATCTTTAAGTCCTACGATAAGATCAACTACCTGTACCTGGTCATGCCGGTCCGCATCTAGCGCTGCGCTATGACCATGTTCGCCCGCGATCTTTCCGTCGCGCACTACCGCAGCTTCGATAGCTATCGCCTTACCCTGGACGAGGGCGTGACGATACTTGCGGGACCCAACGCGGCGGGAAAGACCAATCTCATAGAGGCGCTGCAGCTGCTGACGAGCGGCGCCTCGTTTAGGCATCCGACCGCAGCTGAGCTCGTCCATGACGGCGTGGGCTCGTGCAAGGTAGAGCTGAGGCTCGAGGGCGACGGCCGCGTGCTTGATATGGGATTGAGCGCGGAGGACGGTAGGCGCTCGTTTAGCCGCAACGGCAAGAGATGCTCTGCCGCCGGTGTGCGCGGGGTTCTGCCGAGCGTGCTGTTTTGCCCCGACCATCTGGACATGGTTAAGCGAGGCGCCAGTGTGCGCCGCGCCGCCCTCGATGACTTTGGCATGCAGCTGAGCGCACGCTATGCCGATCTTGCGAGCACCTATGGGCGCTGCGTGACCCAGCGTAACGCCTTGCTCAAGGAGACTTGGTGCTGCCGCGAGATGCTCGGCGCGTGGAACGATTCGATTGCCCGTGCGGGCTCGGCCCTGCTCGTGCACCGGTTGGCCCTGCTCGACCGGCTGGCGGACCATGTGCACACTGCCTACGGGCAAGTGGCGTCAGGTGAGACCGCCAACGTGACCTATGCGTCCACGCTGGGGGATTTGCCCCAGGTCGAGGATCGCGAAGAGCTGAAGGGCTGGGCGTACGAGCGCATGCTGGCTGCCCTTGATGAGCACGCCGACGAGGAAATTCGCCGCGGCGTGACGTTGGTGGGACCGCATCGCGACGAGATTGAGTTTACCGTGGCGGGTCGCTCCGCCCGTTCATTTGGCAGCCAAGGACAGCAGCGTACGCTGGTGCTGTCCTGGAAGGTGGCCGAGGTTGCCGTGGCTCGCGATGTCCTGGGCACCGCCCCGCTGCTGCTTTTGGACGACGTGATGAGCGAGCTCGACGGCGAGCGTCGCGGCGCTTTCCTGCGGCTGATCGGCGATGATATCCAGACGGTCATAACCACGACCAACCTGGGGTACTTTACCGATGACCTGCTTGATCGAGCCAAGGTGGTGAGCATGGGTGAGACGTGCTAATTACGAGCGCGAGAGCGAGACAGTCGCCTTCAGCGGGTTTTTGAACGCAGAGCGCCAGCGCATCCTGGCGGCTGCAACGCCTAAGCGCCGTGCGCAGATGGAGGCCGCCGAGGAGTCGCGCACGGTCTATCGCGCATGGAACGCGGTGTGCTCGGGCACGCGCGAGGGGCGGCATGTGACGGGACTGCGCTACCTGCCTGAGTCCAATGAGCTGCTGGTATATCTCGACTCGCCCTCGTGGACGCAGGAAATGACGCTGTTGCGCGAGATCATCCGCGCGCGCATGGAGCGCGCCGGTGCACATGTGGACGGCCTGGTGTTCAAAACCACCGCGCCCGGTCACACGCCGCCCGCCGCCAGGGAGCGCCTGCGCCCGGCGCCGACCGAGCGACCGCCGGCCCCGCACGCCGACCTAAGTGAGGCCGAGCGTACCGAGATCGAGCGCCAAGTGGCGCCCATCGAAGACCAAAAACTGCGCGAGGCCCTCGAGAATGCCATGAGAGCCAGTGCCGAGTGGGCCAAGGGCGTGCAAAGCAAAAAAGAGCCTTAAATCGCATCTGGTGGCCTTGTAGAGCCAAATACCCTCGTTCCCGAGGGTATTTTTTACGATAAACTAGTAAGGCTGTACACATTTTCTTGACTGAAGGAGGACGTGTGGCAAACGAAAACGATTACGATGGCGGCGAGATTAAGATTCTCGAAGGTCTCGAGGCCGTTCGTAAGCGCCCGGGCATGTATATCGGCTCGACGAGCGCCAGCGGTCTGCATCACCTGGTGTGGGAGATCGTTGACAACTCCGTCGACGAGGCCATGGCCGGTTTCTGCACCGAGATCCAGGTGACGGTCCACGCCGACAACTCCATCACGGTCGTCGACAACGGGCGCGGCATCCCCGTCGACGAGCACCCTGTTAAAAAGATCCCGACGCTCGAGGTCGTTATGACGATCTTGCACGCCGGCGGTAAGTTCGATAACTCGGCCTATAAGGTCTCGGGCGGCCTGCACGGCGTGGGCATCTCCGTCGTCAACGCGCTGTCCAAACGCGTGGTCGTTCAGGTTCGTCGCGATGGCAACACCTACGAGATGGAGTTCTCGCGCGGCAAGACCGTCAAGAAGATGGAGGTCGTGGGCACCTCGGATTCGACGGGCACCACCGTCACCTTCTGGCCCGACGACGAGATCTTCGAGACCTGCATCTACGATTTCGATACGCTGCACAACCGTCTGCAGGAGACAGCGTTCCTCAATAAGAACCTCAAGATCGTGCTGACCGACGAGCGCGAGGCGACTCCCCACGTGGAGGAGTTTTGCTACGAGGGCGGCATCATCGACTTCGTCAAGTTCCTCAACGAGGGCAAGGACGTCCCTGAGGCCTTTAAGGAGCCCATCTACATCGAGGGCAAATCGGACCCGGACGCGCCTGTGGCCAAGATGGGCGAGGTCGAGGTTTCCCTGCAGTGGAATAGCGGCTACGGCGAGAACGTCATGTCGTTTGCCAACGACATCTACACTCCCGAGGGCGGCATGCACCTTGAGGGCTTCCGCACCGCGCTCACCCGCGTGATCAACGACTACGCGCGCAAACAGAACCTGCTCAAGGAAAAAGACGCCAACCTGACCGGCGACGATGTGCGCGAGGGCCTTTCGGCCGTTATCTCGGTCAAGCTGCCCGATCCGCAGTTTGAGGGCCAGACCAAGGCCAAGCTCGGTAGCTCCTATATGCGCGCGCTGACGCTCAAGATCGTGACCGACGGCCTCGCCGATTACTTGGAGGAGCATCCCAAGCCCGCCCGCGAGATCGTCAAGAAAGCGCAACAGGCCTGCAAGGCGCGCAACGCCGCCCGCAAGGCGCGCGAGGCGACCCGCCGCAAGAGCCTGCTCGAGACGGCGTCCCTGCCCGGTAAGCTCGCTGACTGCTCGGTGCGCGATGCCGAGCTGACCGAGCTCTTCATCGTAGAGGGTGACTCGGCAGGCGGCTCGGCCAAGGACGGCCGTCGCCGAGACATCCAGGCGATTCTGCCCCTGCGCGGCAAGATTCTGAACGTCGAACGCGTTGGTGACCATCGCGCGTTCTCGAGTGACACCATCCAGTCGCTGATTACCGCGATCGGCTGCGGCGTCACGACGAGTGCCGGCGACGGCGGCGACTTCGATATCACCAAGGCGCGCTACCACAAGATCATCATCATGACCGATGCAGACGTCGACGGTGCGCACATCCGCATCCTGCTGCTGACGTTCTTCTACAAGTACATGCGTCCGCTGATCGATGCCGGCTACGTCTATGTTGCCTGTCCGCCCATCTTTGGCATTAAGGTGCGCAACAAGATCCACTACGTGTATCCCAACGGCCGCCAGCCCGAAGACGAGATCCTGCGCGACACCATCCAGAGTCTGGGCCTGAACCCCGACGATAACGACGAGGACGGCAAGGCCAAGGACGGCAAGATCACCAAGAAGCGCAAGGGCTATACCGTCCAGCGCTACAAGGGTCTGGGCGAGATGGATCCCAAGCAGCTTGCCTCGACGACGATGGACCCCAAGACCCGCATCCTGCAGCGCGTGTCGATCGAGGATGCCGTGGTGGCAGACCGCGCCGTGCGCGAGCTGATGGGTTCCGAGGTCGGCTATCGCCGCGAGTACATCGAGAAGCATGCACATGATGCACGCTTCCTTGACGCTTAAGAGGAGGCAACGTGGCAGACGATATCAACAATAACGAGGGTATGGACGAGGCCGGCGACGCCGGTATGCCCGATGATCTGAAGCGCCTGCTTGCCCGTGCTGAGCAGGGCGAGGACGGCGATCCTGACGCCTATAACCCCGATGCCGATGATGACGAGGAAGAAGACGACGACGGTGAGCTCGAGGAGAGCTTTGGCGAAGTCGATCGTGGCGCCTCGGCCGGCGAGGATATAAACGGCGGCCAGCTCCAGATTTCGGAGTTTGGCCGCGAGATGAAGCAGTCATTTATCGAGTATTCGATGTCGGTCATCACGGCGCGCGCCCTGCCGGACGTGCGCGACGGCTTAAAGCCGGTGCACCGCCGCATCCTGTACGCGATGAACGAGAGCGGCATCTACCCCAACCGTCCGCACAAGAAGTCCGCTTGGACGGTCGGCGAAGTTATCGGTAAGTACCATCCGCACGGTGACTCCGCGGTCTACGAGGCAATGGTTCGCCTGGCGCAGTGGTTCTCCATGCGCACGCCGCTCATCGACGGCCACGGCAACTTCGGCAACATCGACGGCGACGGCGCCGCTGCCATGCGTTACACCGAGAGCCGCCTGGCAAAGCCCGCCATGGAGCTGCTGCGTGACCTGCAGAAGGATACCGTCGACTGGCAGCCCAACTACGACGAATCACTCGCCGAGCCCGTGGCACTGCCTGCGCGCTTCCCCAACCTGCTGGTCAACGGCAGCCAGGGCATCGCCGTCGGCATGGCCACCAATATCGCCCCGCATAACCTCACCGAGGCGATCGAGGCAACCTGCTACCTGATCGATAATCCCGACGCCACTGTCGACGAGCTCATGCAGATCATGCCCGGTCCGGACTTCCCCACCGGCGCCATCATCATGGGCAGTGCCGGTATTAAGCAGAGCTACGAGACCGGCCGCGGCTCCATTACCGTGCGCGCCAAGGCTCATGTGGAGTCCACCAAGACCGGCCGCAGCCGCCTGGTCTTTACCGAGATTCCCTACATGGTCAACAAGGGCACCCTGCAGGAGAAGATCGCCCAGCTCGTCAACGACAAGCGCATCGAGGGCATCTCGGATATGCGCGATGAGTCCAACCAGAAGGGTATCCGTCTGGTCATCGAACTCAAGAAGGGCGTCATCCCGCAGGTCGTGCTCAACAACCTGTACAAGTACACCTCGCTGCAGACGACCTTTGGCGCCAACAACCTGGCGCTTGTCAACGGCGTTCCCAAATGCCTGAGCCTGCGCGAGATGCTGCAGCACTACATCGACCACCAGGTCGACGTCGTCACCCGCCGCACCCGCTTCGACCTTAAGAAGGCCCAGGCCCGCGCGCATATCCTTGAGGGCTACCTGATGGCTCTCGACCATATTGACGAGGTCATCAGCATCATCCGTTCCTCGCAGACCGACTCCGAGGCCAGCAGCCGCCTGATCGAGCGCTTTGGCTTTACGCCCGAGCAGACCACGGCCATCCTCGAGATGAAGCTGCGCCGCCTGACCGGCCTGGAGCGCGACAAGATTCAGGAAGAGCTGGACGGCCTGCGCCGCGCCATCGCCTACTACGAGGACCTGCTGGCGCACGAGGGGAAGATCCTGGGCGTCATTAAGGAAGAGATGCGCGAGATCTCCAAGAAGTTCGGCGATAAGCGCCGCACCGAGATCAGCCATGTCGAGAAGGACCTGGACGTCGAGGACCTCATTGCCGACGAGGACATGGTCGTGACCATCACCCACACCGGCTATGTCAAGCGTATCCCGGTGGCCGCCTACCGCGCCCAGAAGCGCGGCGGCAAGGGCGTCTCGGGCGTCAACCTTAAAGAGGACGACGTCATCGACGAGATGTTCATCGCGTCCACGCACGAGTACGTGCTGTTCTTCTCGAGCAAGGGCAAGGTCTATCGCCTGAAGGTGCACGAGCTGCCGGTGGGTACGCGCCAGGCGCGCGGTACCGCGATCGTCAACCTGCTGCCCTTCGAGGAGGGCGAGAAGATCGCGAGCGTCATCAGCTGCCGCGAGTTCCCTGCCGACGAGTATCTGATGTTTGCCACCAAGAGCGGCATGGTCAAGAAGACCGTGATGAGCGCATATGACCGCAGCCGTCGCGACGGCCTGATCGCTATCAACCTGCGTGACGACGACGCGCTGCTGAACGTGCGCCGCGTGCGCGAGGGCGACAAGATTATCCTGGCCACCACCGCGGGCAAGGCGATCATGTTCTCCGAGGAGCAGGTGCGCGCCACCGGCCGCGATACCAGCGGCGTTCGCGGTATCGGTATGAAGGACGGCGTGAGCGTTCTGGGCATGGAAGTCACTAACGGCAACGGCGATCTGTTCGTCATCACCGAGCGCGGCTACGGCAAGCGCACGCCGGTCGCGGACTACCCGGAGCAGAATCGCGGCGGCCAGGGCGTCTACACCATCCAAATGACCGAGCGTAAGGGTAACCTCGCGGCCATGAAGACGGTGGGCCCGCAGCACGAGCTGTTCATCGTGACGGAGGGCGCGACGGTCATTCGCGTCAAGACCGACGAGATCAGCCAGACCGGCCGCGCCACCCAGGGCGTCAAGATGATGACCGTCGACGACAACGACCGCATCTGCGCCGTAGCCCGCATGACGGCCGCCAAGGAGAAGCCCGAAGGCGAAGCCACAGAAGACGGCTCTGCCCCCGAAGAAACCCCTGTCGATCTAGGCGACGGCAACGACATGCCAGAGGATCTCCTAGACGAGTAAGAGGAACTAGCTGGTAGAAAATATCAGACCCCATATATCGGCGGTCGGCGCACTGCGCGCCGACCGCTTTTTTGAAAACCTTGGGACCCCATGGTCGCTGGGCTGGCGAGAT
>CATVTM010000007.1 GCA_958346935.1 uncultured Collinsella sp. | reverse complement strand
GCAGATTGCCGCTCTGGCGGGTTTGCAGCGTCGGCCCGTTGCGGCGTTTGGTAAAACGCCGCAACTCCTACGGACGTTGGCCCATGCCACCCTCGAGGGTGACAGTCTCGCCGTTCATGTACTTAAAGTCGGGGCCGCAGAGCTGAACGACCACGCGTCCGATTTCCTTTTCGACGTCGCCGTAGTGGCCCGCCGGCGGCATGTGAACGTTGGCCTTGAACGCCTCGGGATAGGCATCTTGGAAGTTCTCGAGCGCGGCGGTCCAAGCAAGCGGGCACACGATGTTGACGTTGATGCCGTCCTTGCCCCACTCGTTGGCGGCGACGCGAGTCAGGCCGCGGATGCCCTCCTTGGCAGCGGCATAGCTGCACTGGCCGTAGTTGCCAAACAGGCCGGCGCCCGAAGCAAAGTTGACCACGGAGCCCTTGGTCTCCTTCAGGTGCGGATAGGCCTTCTGCATGTACAGGTAGGTGGCATACAGGCCAGAGTAAATGGCCAGGTTAAACTGGTCCATGGTGTGATCGGCAATGGTCACGCCCGAAGCGCTGGCCTGAGCGTTGTTGACAACGGCGTCGATGCGACCGAACTCCTCAATCGCCTTGTCGATAACGTTCTGCACGACGGCCTCGTTGTCCTGGCCGGCGGAGACATCGGCCTGAACAGGCAGAACCTTGACGCCGTACTCAGCCTCGAGAGACTCCTTGGCAGCCTCGAGCTTGGCGACGTTGCGGCCGGTGATGACGAGGTTCGCGCCCTCCTTGGCAAAAGCGATATCGATGCCGTAGCCGATGGAGCCGGCGGAACCGTCCTTGAGCGTGGCCTTGCCGCCGCCGGTGACGATCACGGTCTTACCAGTGAAAAGTCCCATACAAAGTCCTTTCAAATCGCGACGGGCCCGCCCGTCGACTGCGCGCATCCAACTTCACGCGCCAAAAGCTGAAATGCAACTTTAGCGGGTTCAAGTGAAAAATAAAGCCCATGGCAGGCGAACGGTGCAACGTCTTTCGGCGAAGGGAATGTCAAGCACGAACTGGACAAAGAGGCCAAATTATTTGTCACCCAAACGAGTCATCGAACACGTTTTGAAACTTTGCTGCGGGGCGCGGGATGTCGGCGCGAGACTTTATCATAGGGAGACGAACAACGATGAGGAGCACATGCCTATGACAGACGAGCTGGACCCCCAGACTCAACAGCATATTGATGATTCCGCAGACGTCACCGCAGATGCTGACGCTGTGACCTGCGATGATATTGACCTCGACGACCCCATCTTGGACGAAAGCGCTACGGCGGAAACCCCCGGCGCCGAAGATGCCGGCGAGCAAAACGACGATGCGCCCGCTCAGGACGACCATCCCGTACAGGATGCCGCTCCGCAAGCTACGGGCCCTATCGAGGTTTCTTCGGAAGAAGAGCTCGACGCCGTCATGGACTCCATGATGGATGCCGTCAAAGCGATGAAAGACGCCGTGGCCGACGCTGACGTTGACGCCGAGGAAGAGGAGGCCGCCGAGGCAGCCTCGACCTTCGTACCCGGCGAGACTCCGGTTGCCGACCAGGGCAGCACCATGCCCTCGTTTCTGCAGCTCGAGCATCCCACGATTGGCGCCGATGCGGTCGACCCACACGCAGCAGGCTTTTCTGTGGTCGAGGGCGGCACCGGCAATATCGCCGCGCCGCAGGCTACCGATGCGGACGCTGCCGACACCGCTCGCCCGACCGCCCCGCACTCCCCCGCCGCGAGCCGCGATCTGGGGACCGCCGTCTCGAACACCGCGAACGCCGTGGGCACCTTTATCGCCCAGGGCGCCTCGGCCATGCGCGAGATGAACGCCGCGAAAAAGGCACTTGCCGATGCCCGTGCCCACCTGGCCGAACTTGAGCAGCGCATTGCCGACCAGACCGAGGAACTCGAGACGCGCCAGGATATCGCAGGCCGCTACGACCAGATCGTCGCCGACCAGCGCCAGGCGATTGCCACGGCCCAAAAGACTGCAGCGGCCGCCGAGATTGACCGTGATGCCCATGCCTCCAAAGCGACAGAGCTCAAGGGTCAGCTCGAACAAATGAAGACAGAGGATGACGCGACTGAGCTCCGTCTGAAGGCCGCGCTCGATGCCGTGGAGGCCCGCGAGGCGAGCTCGCGCGAGACCGGCAACCGCCTCGTTCGACGTCTTGAGGATTCCAAGCGCATCCTCGACAAGGTGAAGGCAGAGCGAGACGCCGGCATTGCCGCCGCACAACAAACCGTCGACGCCACGCGCGCCCAGCTCGAGACGTTGCGTCATGAGTATGCCGAGCTGCAACGCAATCCCTCGGCAAATCCCGCCAACTATACGGTGCGCACCAGCGAGCTCTCGATGCAGATTTCCGACACGGCAGATGCCCTGCGTAAAGCCGAAGAAGATGCCCCGCGCATCACCGCCGACCTTGAGCATTCACTCGCCGCAGCCGAGCAGGCCGTCGAGCAGGCTCAAGCCCCTATCGCCGACGCAAAACGCGCGCACCAAGCCGTGACGACCGAAGCCGATGCCGCGCGCGACGAGTTGCAGACGGCGAAGACTGCCGCCGCGACTCGTCA
This sequence comes from uncultured Collinsella sp., assembly GCA_958346935.1. GTDB lineage: Bacteria > Actinomycetota > Coriobacteriia > Coriobacteriales > Coriobacteriaceae > Collinsella. Next base: position 42,161 of record CATVTM010000007.1, on the reverse strand, counting down.
GCGCGAACTGCGCGAGAAGATCGCCGCGGAGGACAAGGCACGCCGCGAGCAGGAGCAGACCATCGCCAACGCCCAAGCAGATGCCGCACATGCGCAGTCGATCATCGAACAGGCGACCGAGGTGCACGACCACCCAGAGATCACTGAGTCGCTTGCAGGGTCCTTGGCCCGAGACAAAGCCGAACACGCCGAGACCGAGCGAGAAGTCGCCCAGCTCGAGGCCACCGAGGACGCAGTGCGCGAGCGTACCCGCGACTCACGCATCAAATTTACCGGCGCCATCGTCTGCATCATCGCCGTGATTCTGGTGATCATCCTAGTCTGGCTGTTCGCAAGCAAGTAGGCAGGGCACCGAAAAACACCCTCACCTCAACTTTTGATAGTCATTGGGGACGTTCTTAAACGACTAGTCAAACAAGAACATCCCCAACGACCACCAATCTCTTGACATAAGGACTGTCCCCAGGTACCGGCACAAAAGGAACGTCCCCAAGTGCCAAGTGAACCACGGCAACGCCAATGTTTTGGCGAAGTCAGCGAAAACGCCCCTAAGCGAGCAAGGTGACGTGAAAGAGGAGGGCATTGCCCTTCTGGTCATGCCCGACGATTGAACGTCAGATTGCCGCTTAGGGGCGTTTGCAGCGTCGAGCAGTTACGCGGTTCGTAGAACCGCGTAACTTACAAAATGAGCATCGCGTCGCCAAAGCTGAAGAAGCGGTAGCGCTCCTCAATGGCGGCGGCGTAGGCATCCATGATCTGGTCGCGGGTAGCAAGCGCGCTCACGAGCATCATGAGCGTGGAGCGTGGCACGTGGAAGTTCGTGATCAGCGCGTCGACCACGTGATAGGTCGAGCCGGGCATAAGGTAGAGCTGCGTCGTGGCGTTCTCGCGCACCACGATGTCGCCGCGGCCGAGCGTGTCGGCCCCGTCCTCGCGGCCTTCAAAATAGCGCGCCGTCACGGCCGGATCGAACACCGGGGCATCCACGTCAAAGGCGCTCTCGAGCGAGCGCACTGCGGTGGTACCGACGGCGATTACGCGATGCCCCTCGGCCTTCGCCTTATGCACGGCGTCGACAACCTCCTGCGACACGTGGTAGCGCTCGGTGTGCATGACGTGTTGCGTGGGGTCGTCCTCCTCCACCAAGCGGAAGGTATCGATGCCCACCTCGAGCTCGACGGCGGCAAACTTCGCACCCTTGGCCTCGATGGCAGCCATAAGCTCGGGCGTAAAGTGCAGACCCGCCGTGGGAGCGGCAGCCGAGTGCTCTTCCTTCATGGCGTAGACGGTCTGGTACTTCTCGGGGTCGCCCTCGTAATCGGTAATGTAGGGCGGCAGCGGCACGTGACCGGCGGCGTGAATGGCCTCGTCAAGCGTGCGCGGCTCGCCGGCGGCATTGCAACCGGCCGGCTCAAAGCGCACCAGACGGCCACCGCGGCTATCGGTGACAAAGTCAACGACCTCGGCCGTCAGCACCACGGGCGCGCCCTCGGGCGCATGGGCGCCACCGGCGCGATACTCAATCTGAGCACCGGGCTTCAGACGCTTGCCCGGCTTGACCAGGCACTCCCAAACGTGACCCAGCGGGTCAACATCCTCGCGACGCTTGAGCAGCAGCGTCTCGACCACGCCACCCGAGCCTGCCTTACGGCCAATCAGGCGGGCCGGCATCACGCGCGTCTGGTTGATGACGAGCACGTCGCCCGGCTCGATATAGTCGATGATGTCGCGGAAGATGCGGTGCTCAACGGTACCGCCGTGCTCCAGCGGCTTCCCCGCCTGGGAGCCTTTGCGATCCACCACCAGCAGGCGGCAGGAGTCGCGCGGCTCGGCAGGAGCCTGGGCAATCAGTTCCTCAGGAAGGTTGTAGTCAAAATCATCGGTACGCATAGACACGTCGGATACTCCTTATATAGCTAAAGTCCGCTCTACATCCTAGCAGGCTGACGTCCCAAACGAACTACTTTTTGGCGGCTTTGCGCTCGTCGCGGATGCGGGCGCGGTCCATGGCCGCCTCGACGGCCGAGAATCGGCAGCCGCAGTAGTTCTGCCGATACATGCCCAGCTCGCGCGAACGGCGTGTCGCCTCGGGGTAATACGGGCGAAAATCGCGAATCACCGGGGTGAGCCCATGTGCCGCCGCCAAGCGCTCAAGCACGTCATTGCAGGTATCGAACAGCTGGTACGGCGAGACGGCGAGCGTCGTGCCCACAAACTCAAACCCGCGCTCCTGGGCCACGCGGCACGCCTCGGCCAAGCGCAAGGCATAGCACGCGCGACAGCGACGAGGCCGATCGGCGCCCAGCGGTGCCACGCCGGCCTCCCAGCGCTTCCGGTCCTCCCCCGCCTCGATAAGCTCGATGTCGCCATCGGCACACCACCGGCGCAGCTCGTCCAAACGCCGCTGCCATTCATCGTGAGGCTGAATATTGGGGTTTGTCCAGCAGATTGTGGGCTCAAACCCTTCCTCGCGCAGCAGGCGGACCGGCTCAAGCGAGCACGGCGCACAGCACGCATGCAGCAACAACGGCTTCATCGACATCTCCTCACCCAAAAAAGCGCACGCCGAAGGACGTGTCCTCGCAGGCAACAATGCGGCGGTCGCGCAAGATGGTCCGCACGTAATACCAGTCGCCCACACAGCCCGACAAATGCAAGCCGGCCGCCAGGTAGCACAGCAGCGGATGGCCCGAAAACGCAAACCCCAGGGCAAGCGTTGTCGTCACAACAACCGTCGGTGCCAGGCAAACCGCCACGTACCGCCGGCGAGAATACACAACGCCTTCGGCGCAGGCATAGATCATCGCTGTCTCGCGATTCGCCCCAAAGGTCACCTTCGCGCCCGCAGGCGCCAGCAGCTTAAAAAACACACCGTGCACCAGCTCGTGCACGGCGAACGACGCCATTGAGATCGCAGCCAAGCCGACTATCCAGCCCACGACCGCCGTCCAACCGCCCGCGTCAGCCGCATCCAGGTCCGCGGGTCCGCCCAGCAGCATAAACACCGGCACCAGGCACACGGCAAATGCGCCGAGCACGGCCATCCCCCACACAAAGCAGGCGTGCAGAAAATCCTCGTCCTCAAACGCATGTATGTTGGAAATCTCATTCATAGCATCTTAGGATAGCGCCCCTGCCACGTACCCGTCCGCATGTGCGATAATGTCGAACGATATGCACGAATTGACCACCGCGTCGCCAGGCCTTGCGCCCGGCCGCGCTCTCACCATATGCGAAGGAGTCCCATGGCATCCAAATACTCCATGAACGACCGTCCCAGCTGGCCTCGCCGCGCCATCGTTACCGCCGGCGAGCCCTACGGCAACAAGGGCCTTCACTTTGGCCACGTCGGTGGCGTCTTTGTCCCGGCCGACTTCTTCGCCCGCTTCCTGCGCGACCGTCTGGGCCGCGAGAACGTCATCTTCACCTCGGGCACCGACTGCTACGGCTCGCCCATCATGGAGAGCTACCGCAAGCTCAAGGAGAACGAGGGCTACGACAAGTCCATCGCCGAGTATGTCGAGTCCAATCACTCCCGCCAGGCCGCGACCCTCAACAACTACAACATCAGCTGCGATATCTACGGCGGCTCGGGCCTTGAGCCGGCTGCGCAGATTCACAACGAGGTGACCGCCGAGATTATCGAGCGTCTGCACGAACAGGGCACCATCTCCAAGCGCTCCACGCTGCAGTTCTACGACGCCAAGGCCGGCACGTTCCTCAACGGCCGCCAGGTGATCGGCCGCTGCCCCATCCAGGGCTGCAAGTCCGAGAAGGCTTATGCCGACGAGTGCGACCTGGGTCACCAGTTTGAGCCCGAGGAGCTCATCGCGCCCAAGAGCCAGCTCACCGGCGAGGTGCCCGAGCTGCGCCCGGTAGACAACCTCTACTTCGACCTGCCGGCCTACCTCGACTTTATGAAGACCTACACCGCCAAGCTCGCCCAGAACCCGCAGGTTCGTTCCGTGGTCTCCAAGACCATGGAGGAGTGGCTGCTGCCGGCACAGCTCTATATTCAGAACAAGTTCCGCGAGGCCTTCGACGCCGTCGAGGACCAGCTGCCCGAGCACACCGTGCTGGAGCCCGAGGGAAACAAGAGCAGCTTTACCGTCACCTTCCCCAGCTGGAAGGAGCGCGACGACGCCCATGCGGTGCTTGCCAACGGCGGCGTGCGCTTCCGCAGCGGCAAGGCGCTCGTGCCCTTCCGCATCACCGGCAACATCGACTGGGGCGTTCCGGTGCCCGAGGTCGATGGCGTCTCCGACGTCACCTGCTGGTGCTGGCCCGAGAGCCTGTGGGCGCCCATCAGCTATACGCGTACCGTGCTCGCGCGCGATGCCAAGGCCGCCGGCGTGACCGAGGGCGTCGCCGCCCAGGATGCCGCCCTCATGGGCGAGCCCGCTGCCGACTCCACGCAGGTGCCCGCGCCCACCTACCAGCACAGCTCGCTCGACTGGCGCGACTGGTGGTGCTCTGACGACGCTCAGATCTACCAGTTTATCGGTCAGGACAACATCTACTTCTACTGCATCGCGCAGACCGCCATGTGGGAGGCCCTAGGCTGGAACCTCACGCAGAGCACCGTCAGCGCCTGCTACCACCTGCTCTACATGGGCAAAAAGGCCAGCTCGTCCTCGCAGACTCCTCCCCCGCCGGCAGACGACCTACTCAACCACTACACCTGCGAGCAGATGCGCGCGCATTGGCTGTCGCTCGGCCTGTCCGAGAAGCCGGTGAGCTTTAGCCCCAAGGCATACGACACACGTGTGACCGGCAAGGACAAGGACGGCAACGAGGTACGCGCCTGCGACGACAAGCGCGTCATCGATCCGGCCCTTAAGGAGAGCGCGCTGTTGACCGGCGTGTTCAACCGCTTGGCCCGCAGCTGCTTCTACGGCGTCGCCGTCAAGGAGGGCGACGAGAGCCCCTGCCGCAACGGCTGCATCCCCGCTGGTGCCGCTTCTGACACCGTGGTCGAAGCCGCCCAGCAGGCAGCCCTTGCCTTTGAGCAGGCCATGTACAAGTTCGAGACGCACCGCGCGCTCGCCGTGTGCGACGACTACCTGCGCGCTGCCAACAAGCGCTGGAGCGATGCCTCCAAGGCCGCCAACAAGCTCGAGGGTAACGAGGCAAACGCCGCAATGACGCAGGCCCTCGTCGACGCCTTTACCGAGCTGCGCGTGGCGACCGTGCTCATGCACGGTATTGTGCCGGCCGGCTGCGAGCTCATCTGCGAATACTTCGACGTCGATCCGGTCGCCTTCTTTAGCTGGGATAACATCTTTGCCTCCACGGACGAGTTCGTGGAGAGCCTGGGTGAGAAGCCCGGCGAGCACCGCGTAAAGCCGCTGCCCCCGCGCTTCGACTTCTTTAGCAAGCACGAGAGCCAGTACTAAAACACTCGACATGCAATGGAATGGGAAGGAAAGACGGATGTCCAAGCCGCGTCGTCGTAAGCAAAAAAAGCAGGTCAAGCCCGAGCTCAAGCTTAGGCAATTTGCTGCTACCGAGCTTTCCGACCGGCTTGCCGCCCAACACTCCGCCGCCGGCCTGCCGCGCTTTATGGTCGACACGGTCGCCGGCGCCTATGCCCCCACCGATGCCGAGCTCATGATCGAGGGCTTCGGCGCCGCGGCCACACGCCCGGTCACGCTGCGCGCCAACACGCTCAAGGCAACCGCCGAGGACATCGTTGCGGCGCTCGATGCCGCCGGCATCGCGCACCAAACCGTTACCTGGTATCCGGACGCCTTTATCCTGCCCGAGGCCCAGGTTTCCGATCTGTGGGATCTCGACATCTATCGCGACGGAAAGATCTACCTACAGAGCCTGTCGTCCATGATGCCGCCTTTGGTGTTGGGCGCCCAGGCAGGCGAGGACATCCTGGACATGTGTGCGGCCCCCGGTGGAAAGACGACGCAGATCGCCGCCCTCACCCAGGGCCAGGCGCACCTCACAGCCTGCGAGATGAGCATTCCCCGCGCCGAAAAGCTCGAGTCAAACCTCCATCGCCAGGGTGCCAAAAACGTGCCCGTTATGCGCATCGACGCACGCGAGCTCGACGAGTTCTTCCGCTTCGACCGCATCCTGCTCGACGCCCCCTGCACCGGCACGGGCACCGTCATCAGCGGCAACGAGAAAAGTCTGCGCGGCCTCACCGAGCAGTTGTTGAGCAAGTGCGCCCGCGCGCAGCGAGCACTTCTGGACCGCGCCATGGGAGCCCTCAAACCGGGCGGCACGCTCGTCTATTCCACCTGTTCGATCATGCCGCAGGAAAACGAGGACGCCCTGCAAGAGGCCCTCGACAAGCACATGGATTGCGAGCTTATCCCCCTCGATGGCACGCCGAGCGAAAGTGAAACGCAACGTGCTCAGGAAGCTGGCGAAGAGCCACACATCGAGAGCAACGCTCTCACCGAGGCCATCGCCGCCGGCCACGTCTCGTCCGTCGCCAACGGTATGCCCGGCACGCTGACCATTCCGCCCAGCCGCGACTTTGAGGGCTTCTACATTGCCCTGATCCGAAAACGCAGCTAGCGCACGGATCCAAAACTCAGCAAGCTATTTCTGTGCGCGTTTGCCCTGCTGGTCGCGATGCTGTTTAAGCATCGCACGCTCCTTGCGCTCGGCCCTTTTGCCCTTAATGGCCGTGACCACAAAGTAGATGACCGCGGCGGCAACGATTGCGCCCACACACAGGCCAATCGAGCCAAACATTGCTGTCAATTCCATACCGCGTCACCTCTCTTTTAAACGGGACTTTCAAGATAGCACCTCGATCCCCGCCATCACAGCTCCTTCACGTTCGTCAGCCCTTCGGTCTAACGGATGGCGCGGCGGGGAAAAATCAACTCGTCAAACGATTTAGCATTCGCAATTCCGGCTGCATAGCGCCGGCCGTTATCACATAGAATCGAGCCTCCATGGATACCCTCAACGATCTAAATGAGCGCGTCGACGCCTTCGTCGGCACCAGCTCCTTCGACACGCCTGCCGCGGCAAACGACCAAGCTTCCATCGATGTACCCGCCGAGGTTCACGAGGACATCGTCGCCTCGGTCGATTTCTCCGAGGTCGAGCTCGCAGACGAGTTCACCGAGCCCCAGGTAGCCGTGACCCCCAACGGACTGCTCCCCATGGAGCCGCTGCCCATCGACGGGCGTTTGCGCAAGGCGGCCCTTCGCATGCCCGACGAGATCGAGGAGGCCAGCGGCTTTACGCTCTTCGGCCGACGCATCAAGTCGCTCATTTACACCACCGACGTCGCGGTTATCCGCAACTCCAACGCCGATGCCGTCTTTGCCGTTTACCCCTTCACGCCGCAGCCGGCCATTACGCAGGCGCTGCTGACCGTCGCCGAGTGCCCGGTCTTTGTAGGCGTGGGCGGCGGAACTACGACCGGCAAGCGCTCCGTGCAGATGGCAGCCGTCTCAGAGATGCAGGGCGCGGCGGGCTGCGTGGTCAACTCCCCCGCTACTGCCGAGATGGTCGAACACATCACCAACATCGCCGACATCCCCGTCATCGCCACGGTCGTTCGCTGCGACGACGATGCCCACGCCAAGGTGCGCGCCGGCGCCAAGATTCTCAACATCGCCGCCGGCAAGAACACACCCCAGGTCCTACGCGAGCTGCGCGAGCGCTATCCCAACCTGCCGCTCATCGCGCCGGGCGGCAAGACGCCCGAGAGCATTCGCGAGACCATCGCCGCCGGCGCCAACGCCATCATCTGGACGCCGCCTTCGGCCCAGCAGCTACAGACCGACATGATGCAGCGTTATCGCAAGATGAAGGAAGACGCCACACCTGTCATCTCGCGCGACGATGTGCCCATTATCGACCAGGTCGCCGCCGCCGAGGTCAGCCAGGTCGAGAACATGAATCCCGACGTGCCGATTCCCGACGAAGTCATCGAGCGCGTCGCTTCGATCCACGAGCGCGTCGAAGAGCATCGCGCCAACCGCGGCCTCAAGCCGTCACTGCACGGCTTCTTCTTCCGCGGAAAGAAACGCTAATCGTAACAGCAAGGCCCGCCCCACAAACGTGAGGCGGGCCGTTTTCGTTTGAGCAATCATGCAGCGACGTGATGGGGCAAATTAATCCACGCGCTTGTCGCCCATAAAGAAGAGCGCCACCGTACCGGGTCCGGTATGCGAGCCAATCAGAGTACCGATGTCATTGATCTCAATCTTGCCTTTAAGCTGCGGAACCTGTTCCTCAATCAGCGCCGCAACTGCCTCGGCATCCTCGCGGCACGCCGAGTGCGACATGATGCACTTACCCGAATAATCCGTACCGCCCTGCACGTGTGCCATCATGGTCTTAGCCATCTCGGAAATCGCGCGCTTCTTGGTGCGAATCTTCTCACGCGGCGACAGCTTACCTTCGCAATCGACCGTCATAAGCGGGCAAATCTTAAGCGCCGTGCCAATGATCGCGCTCGCAGCCGAAATGCGACCGCCTCGTAGGTAGCTCGACAGATCGGTCGAGAAGAACCAGTGGTGCAGGTTGAGTTTGTGCTCCTCAATCCAAGCGGCCGTCTCGTCGAGTGAAGCCCCGCTATCGCGCACATCGGCGGCATATTCCAGCAACAGACCAAAGCCCGAAGACGCCCCCAGCGAATCGATGACGCGCACCTTGCCGCCCTCGGGATAGCGATCCGCAAGCATCTGCGCCGCGACGCAGGCCGATCCATACGTGCCCGAAATACCCGACGACAACGTCAGGTGCAGCACGTCTTTACCCTCGGCAACAAACGGCTCCCAAAACTCCTCGTACTCACCCACGCTCACCTGAGACGTCTTGGGCATGGCGCCCGCGGCAATCTGGGCAAAAAACTTGTCCGGCGTAATCGACTGATACAGATCGTCCGTATAGACAACATCGTCGATCTCGTAATGAAAACACACGACAGGGATATTGCGCGACGCAAAGAACTCACGGGTTCGGTCGGCGGCGGATTCACAGGTCAGGACATAATCACTCATATGAGGCTCCTTACTCATTGCTGCGCAAATTATCGCACAGTGAGCCTACATGCGGTACATATGTCCACTATTTACCAAATCGAACCAAAAATAGTGAACATCTTTACCACCATCGTCTCCACCGGCCCCACGCATAAATATCTGAGAAAACACCCTCTGTCGTCTCCACCCAACCAACACATCTACCTTCACTAAATCGATTTACCAAACCATTCAGCCGACAATTCAGCCGCTGGCGCAAAATCGAAACAAAAGCGGCGCATACTGATAAACGTTTGACGCTGTTTATCAGTTTTACCAGCCCCATCGGAAGGTGTTTCATGGTCGCATTCGATCGCAACCCGCAAGACTTCAAGTATCTGCGCCTGCTGTCGAGACAGTTCCCCACCGAACAATCCGCATTTACCGAAATTATCAACCTCTCGGCCATCCTCAACCTACCCAAGGGCACCGAGCATTTTATGAGCGACGTGCATGGTGAGTACGAAGCCTTTATGCACATCCTCAACAACTGCTCGGGCGTCGTGCGCGAGCATGTCGACGAGATTTTTGGCGACACGCTCACCTTTGAGGAAAAGGGCGAGCTGTGCACGCTCATCTACTACCCGCGCGAGAAGATCGAGCTGGTCCGCAGCCAGCGCCAGGACTCGCCCACCTGGTACAAGACGATGCTTGACCAGCTCATCATGGTCGCTCGTTCGCTTTCAAGCCGCTACACGCGCTCCAAAGTGCGTAAGGCCATTCCGCGCGATTACGCCTATATCATTGACGAGTTGTTGCACACGCACCCGGACGAGAACAACTATCGCGTGCGCTATCACGAGCGCATCGTGGAGTCCATCCTGGAGACCGCCAGCGCCGACGACTTTATCGAGTCGCTCGCCTCGCTCATCAAGCGGCTGGCCGTCGACCACCTGCACCTGGTGGGCGACATCTTCGACCGAGGCGGCGGCGCGGCCAAGATTATGGACCGCCTGCTCACCTACCATTCGCTCGATATCCAGTGGGGCAACCACGACCTGCTGTGGATGGGCGCTGCGGCCGGTGAGCCCGCCTGCATCGCCACGGTGCTGCGCAACAACCTACGCTACGACAATTACGAGATCCTCGAGAACGACTACGGCATCTCGCTGCGCGAGCTTGTGGCCTTTGCCGATGCCACCTACACCGCCGGTGAGCCCATCACCCCGCTAATCAAGGCCATCAACGTGCTGCTCTTTAAGCTCGAGGGCCAGATTATCCAGCGCCACCCCGAGTTCGATATGACCGACCGCCTGTTACTCGACAAGATCGACCACGACACCGGCACGGTCACGCTCGCCGACGGCAGCGTGTGGCCGCTCACGACCAACGACTTCCCCACCGTCGACCCGGCGGACCCCTACACGCTCACGTCTCAGGAGCAGCACATCATCGACAAGCTCGTGTCCGAGTTTGTCACCGCCGATCACCTGCATCGCCATATCGATTTCCTCTACACCCATGGCTCGATGTACAAGGTCGCCAACGGCAACCTGCTCTTCCATGGCTGCGTGCCGCTCAACGAAGACGGCACCTTTAGCAGCATGAACTGCCTGGGCACCTGGCACGCCGGCCGCGATTATCTCGATTTTTGCGACCACATCGCCCGCCGCGCCTGGCGCGTGGGCGACCGCGACGCTCTCGACTGGATGTGGTACCTGTGGATTGGCTTTAACTCACCCGCCAGCGGACGCCTGGTGCGTACCTTTGAGCGCGCCTATATCGCCGATAAGAGCACCTGGGTCGAGCCGATGGACCCGTACTTTACGCTTACCAAGTCGCCCTCGGTCTGCGATGATATCATGCGCGAGTTTGGCGTCGCGCCCATGGCATGCTCGCCGACCGGCCACATCATCAACGGCCACACGCCCGTTAAAACCACCAAGGGCGAGCAGCCCATCCGCGCCGAGGGCAAGCTGCTGGTCATCGATGGCGGCTTCTGCCGCGCTTACCATCCCAAGACGGGCATCGCCGGCTATACGCTCATCTCGAGCTCGCGCGGCTGCCGCCTCAAGTCGCACCGGGCCTTTACGACGGTTGCCGAGGCACTCACGCGCAACGTGGACATCGAAAGCGAGACCAACCGTTTTGACCAAGCGGACCGTCGCCGCATGGTGAGCGACACCGATACTGGCGCCAAGATCCGCAGCCAAATCCAAGACCTGCGTCAGCTGCTCGATGCATATAGAAACGGTGCTATCGAGGAGCGCGCCTAGCACCACACGCGGGGATTGGCTAAACTTGCTGAGTTTGTCATCCCCGCGGCGCTTCGGCGCCAGCTTAAGGCAGGTACCATGCAAAAGCTCCTTGCGCAGATCATGAAATTTGGCGTCGTCGGTGTCATTGCCACGGTTATCGACTTTGGCATTATGAATCTGCTCCACTACGGTCTGGGCCTCAACATCCTAATCGCCAACACCAGCGGCTTTATCATCTCACTCATCTTTAACTACCTCGCAAGCATGAAGTACGTGTTTGCGCACAAGGAAGGCATGAGCCGCCGCCGCGAGTTCATCATCTTTGTCGTGCTGTCCGTGATCGGTTTGGTGCTCAACGACGGCATCGTGCTGGCGCTCAACGCCGGCCTGGGACTCGAGGCCAATATCGCCAAGATCTGCGCCACCGCGCTTGTCATGGTCTACAACTTTGTGACCCGAAAAATCTTCCTGGAGGGCGACGAGACAAAATAGCTCGAAACCCCTGCAGCATTACGGCGCCCACGGACGACGCGCACTCAGCGCAGTATCGTCCGTGGGTGTCGCTCGTTTACGGGCAAATTTTCAACGTTTGCGGATTAGCTCTTGAAAATTTGGCGAGTTCATATAGTTCTTGGCAAAGACCTTACGTTTCCCTTGTAAAAGCTCTAAAGTATCCTCTGCTCGATTCATCAACGCATTGGATGTGATTACGTGCGCAAGGCGCTGGCACAACCTCATACCAAGCAGTTCCTCAAGTTTGCCGTCGTGGGTCTTATCTCCTTTGGCATCGACTGGGGCATGCTCATTGCGCTCGTCGAGCTGTTCCACCTCGACTTTTTGATGAGCACCACGGTTTCGTTTATCACGTCCGTCGTGGTCAACTACTGGCTCAGCATGAAGTACGTGTTCGACCACCGCAAAGGCATGAGCCGCAAGCGCGAGTTCACGATCTTCACCATCCTGTCGGTGATCGGCCTGGGCCTCAACGACCTGTACATGTTTGTGGGCGTCACGTTTTTGAGCATCGGCTACCAGGCCATGAAGGCCATCGCCACGTTCCTCGTCACCTGGTACAACTACTTCAGCCGCCGCTTCTTCCTCGAGGGCGCACGGTCGTAGTTTGTTCGACATTTGCTTAAAGGTATAACCGGTTGGAATTCCCGTTCCAACCGGTTTTTTGTTTGCCGAGAGACCCGGCGATCCAGTCCCATTCGCATGAAAAACGGGCGGCTCGGATGTTGGTCCGAACCGCCCGTCTGGCGCGCTATGTCGAGGCCTCTAGCCTGTAACGTAATACCAGACTACGTTGTCGCCGTTTGAGAGAACGTAGTTACTACAGGCCGTCATGGGCGTTGTGCCGTTGACGGAGTACATCCACCCGCTCGTGCCGCCGTACTGTTTCTCGGCCAAACCACCAATCGCGGAAACATACGTGCCGTACGACGAGCCGTGTGCGTTGACAGAAAGGCCCAGCGCGCACAGGGCATCGTAAACGGTAGCGCCTTCGTTAAAGGTAAAGGTGCCACCAGAGGACACAGGATTGCCCACAGCACTCGATGTGACCGAAACCGTCACCGTTACGTAGTTGGACTCCTGCGAGCCGCCCTGACCGCCCGAGGAAGCGCTTCCGCCATTAGAGGATGAGGCTCCATCAGACGACTGACCGCCGCCCGAAGAAGCACCGCCAGACACATTGGAAGTATCACCGGCTCCCGTATTTTGGGCAGCGGATTTATCGCCAGACCTCTTGCTGTCCTGACCATCGGACTTCTTGCTATCCGAGCTTTTGTCCGATTCCTTGTGCGAAGACTCGGAATCATCCTTGGCGTCGTTCGAGCCCTTGGACTCATCTTTTGCAGCATCCGAAGATTTGGAATCCTTGGAACTGGCCTCGCCCGAAGCGGTAGACGAGCCAGACCCCTTGGTGCCCTTGGCGACGACGCTCTCCCCCGTCACGGTCTGAACGATCCAGTCAATGGACCAGGCGCCGCTCTCGGAAGGATGGACGAAGCCCAGCGAGACGACGATCAGAATGGTGCACGCGGCAGCAAGAACGCCAAGGAGCGCCTTGCGACGAGATACGGACGCCGCCGAAGCGGCGCCCTGTTGCTTTGCATCGTCGAACTGAATGAACGAGGAATCTGGTTGCTTGGGGTCAGCGTCCTTGGATTTATTGGACACAACCCTCACCTACCGACGTTTGGTGAACACGAACACGCCAACGATGGCGAGACCGATGACGCCGGCGGCAACGCCAACAATAGCGAGCGGGTTGGTGCCAGTCTCCTGCTCGGAAGCACTAGAGGACTTCTTAGCAGTGATCGTAGAAGCAGCACCCGTATCGGACTTGGAATCGGACTTCTTGTCGGACTTCTTGTCGGACTTGCTGTCCTTCTTGTCAGACTTGTTGTCAGACTTCTTGTCGGACTTCTTGTCGGACTTGTTGTCCTTGGTCTCGGTCTTGGTCGACACCGTCGTCTTGGTCACCGGCTTCTTGCCCGGGGCAATAGCGCCGCCCTTCGAGCCGGAGCCAGAACCCGCGCCAGCGCCAGTGCCGGAACCAGTACCGGTACCAGAACCGCCGCCGCCATTCGAACCAGCGCCGCCATCACCGCCAGGGTTAACGGCATTCTTGGTCCACTTGGCATACAGCGTCAGATCGGCCGTCACCGGCGTGCTAAAGTCATACGCCTGCGTACAAGCCTCATCGGTATACCAACCGCCGAAAGTGTAGCCATCGCGCGTCGGATCGGCCGGCTTGACCAGCTTGCCATCGGCCGTAGCAACAAACTTAGTGTCGCAAGCAGACCCGCCGTTGGAGTTAAAGGCAACCGTCCAAGACTCGACAGCTCCAAGTTTAAACAGCGTGCCCGAATCATTAATGTAGTAGAGATTGCCAGAAGCATCGGCAATGACCGGAGAGTCACAGTACTGGTAATGACCAGCCGCATCATAAATCTGCGTCGCCTCTGCATCGCCGAGCGTATAGCGATACACGCCACCACCAGCAGAGTAGTTGACATAATCCTTGCTATCCGCGCTGTTAACGGTGAAGTACACATAGGTCTTGCCGCCCTGAACACTCACCAGCGGAGTAGCAGCAATACCGTTGAGGCCAGCCGGCAGCGCCTTGCCGTCGGCAGCAGCGACCATCGTGGTCTTACCCGTCTTCAGGTTATAGAGAACCAGAGCAGAGCCAGTAGCCGTCTGTCCGCCGACAATCAGATTGTCACCAGACACCGCAGGGGCGCTCAGATTATTCGTAAGGCCCAGATCAACCGTCTTCTGTTCACTCAGCACGCCCTTCGCCGAAAGCGAAATCACATGGAGCTTTCCGTCGTGCGTCATCTGATAGAAGGTCGAACCATTGGACGGATCGGCAATGCAATCGGCATTTGCGACAGCGCCGAGCTTCATGGTCGAAACGACATCGCCCGTCGTCTTATCAATGCACTTAAGCGTACCCGCGCTCGTAGGAACGATGGCATACTTATCCGTCAAAGCCGCACCAGTCCAGTAATAGCCCTCGGCAGGGTCGATGTTCTGCCAAGAAACTTCGCCCGTGGCAATCTTAATGCGCGCAAAGGAGCCGTTGCCGTAGGTCGCGTTGTAATTCTCGTCATACGAAATATCGACCGAGCCTACATAGACGTACTCGCCGTCCGAAACGACGGTGCAGGAGCTCTGCGTCAAGTCCGTCAAACCAGGCGTCAGCCACTTGCAGATCAGCTTGTCTGCAGTAATCGCCTGGACCGCACCGCCGTTGAGCGGAACGATGATAAGGCCATTGGTATAGATCGGACGAGAGGTATAGCTCACCTTGGAGGCAAGCGGCGCAGAGGCAACCTTTTTGCCCGTGGACGAATCGATCTTGATGAGCTCGTTCTCGGTCGCGATGTACACAAAGCCGTTGGCGATGACAGGTTCGCTGCAGTTGGCATACTGCTGACCAGACTCGGCCTTCCAATCGAAGGCCCACTTAAGACCGGCGGCCTGCGCAGGCGTCTTGGCATCCGTTACGGTCGAACCGTTGCCACTGTTGCCGTAGCCGGCCCACTCGGCATCCCAATCAGGAGTCGTCGCACTCGGGTCCACGACAACCTTGTCGGGATCGGGCATGGGCGAATCGTCGGTGGTATAGGCAAGCGTGACCTTATCGCCGCTCTTGAGCGTAATCTGATTGGCGCAGAGTAAGGAGGGCTCTCCATTGATATACAGGTGCCAATATTTATTGGTCGCAGCATCATAACCGTACGACTTGTCTTCGAACGGCGATTTGATGGAATTGAGGAACCAGTACTCGCCACTCTGGGAGCCGTTGTACGTAACGCCCTTGGCCTTCAGAACCGTCTCAATAAGGTTCTGGGCAGTAGAGCCTTCAGGCAAAGAAACACTGCTTGCCGAGCCCCAGCGAGTATTGTTGCCGTTGACATCGGGACCGATAACATCGGCGGATCCAAGCACCTGACCGGGGAGGGCATCGGCGTCAGCACCATACATAAAGGTGACGGCGTCACCCTCCTGGAGCTTGTAGGCACCGGCGCCAACGTCGGCGAACTTGCCATTTACGTAGAAGCGCCAATAGCTCTTGGTCGCAGCATCCCAGCCATAGGACTTACTGTCGAACGGCGAAGTAATACCGTTGAGGAACCAGCCCCAAGACGATTCGCTAGCATCGAGCTTAAGGCCGGTCTGCTCAAGGAGATCCTTGGCAGTAGAGCCCGCCTTGAGACTCGTCTGACCCGTCGAAGCCCAAACCTGCTGCTTGCCGTCCTTGTCCTTACCGAGAACCTGAACAGAAGCATGGACAGAATCGGACGGCAACTGGTCGCCCCAGCCACCGTAGAACCACGTGACGGTATCGCCGGCATGGATGGTGACATTGTCCGCCGTATAGTCACTCGACTTGCCGTTGATAAACAGCTGCCAATAGGTCGAATAATCTTGGGGCGTACCCAGCTCAACACCGTTGTACTTAAGGCTCAGAATGAAGGAGCCCGCAGCAACGGCGTCAATATCATTCGCCTCGAGCGCGACCTTCGTAAGGTCAAGTGCGCTCGAGCCGGACGTCACCACATACTGCGCGTTATCGACCCAAGTCTGAGTCTTGCCCTGGGCATCGCGACCAATGACGGTCACATTTGCGGCAACCTGGTCCTTAACGACAGGGGACGAGCTACCAGCCGTATAGGCAAACTCAATCTTCTGCCCCTGGGTGAGCTTGACGCTGCTCGCGCCAACCGAGGAAGACGCGCCGTCGACGAACAGCTGCCAGAAGGCATAAGTCGTCGGATCGTAGGCAAGCGTGCGACCATCGCTCGGAGATGTGATGCTTTCGAGGTAGAAACCGTATGCCGTGTTCGGTTCGTACTTCGCCTTGAGGCCCATCTTCTCCTGCAGCTTAATGAAGGCATCCGCAGCCGTCGCGCCCTCGTCGAGCTTGAGCTGCGTAGGTGCCACCCAGGTCTGAGCCTTGCCGTCAGCATCGGTGCCGATAATCGAGAACGAGACCTCGACCTGCTTCTTGGCGACATCGCCGGTTTCTGTCGGGTTCTCTGTCTGAACGGCAGCCGCGGCGGCAGATCCCGCTTGGCCAGCGGATGCCGTCGAAGACTGCTCGCTCGTGGCAGGGCTCTCCCCCGTCGCCGAGCCTTCGCCGCCAGTTGCTGCCTCTGTTATGGCTGCACTAGCTGCAGGCGCGCCCTCGGAATCCGAAACCTCGGCGCCGCTCTGCTCAGCGGTACCGCCCGCAAGCGCTGCGTCCTCGCCCGGCGTCGCAGCCTGAGCCACAGCCTCGGCAATGCCCTCGGCGCCCTCGGCCCACAGCTGAGCCGGTGTGGTGCCAAAGGCCATCGCGAAGGCCAGGAATGCCACCAGGCCGCGCTTGGCTACGCCGCGCGCAATTGCGCCACGGCGATGCGAGACGCGCTGGCGCTCGTCCTCAAACATATCCATTTGTCTCCTACTGTCTGTACTTGGAGCGTTGCCTTGAGACTGCCCCACGTCATCGCGCATGTTGCGCTCGAGTTCCCCCATCGGGGTCCCCCTTCCCTCCAGAGCCCTATGCACACCGGCGGCAAAAGCCGCAGCCGCATGCAAGACGGGAGGCGATCCGACTTAACCTTAACGACTCGGGCACGTCGTCCGATCTGCGACGCGAGCATCCCGAGCCAAGAGGAATTACGGTTACTGGTACAGCCGGGGACTTGCACCCCGATTCTCCCAAATGCGCAGGATAACCGCGCATTCGTGCGTCTCCGCACCACCATCTAGGCCATCGATTATTACCGTCAAAATGGTATCACGCAAAAGGGCCTCGCACGCAGGCGAAGCCCATGGTAAAAGCTATTGTTTGCGATAGGAAAATGCGGTGACGGTCGCAGCCTCTAGTGCTTGCCGCCGTGGCTGTTGAGCCAGATATTGCGGCCCAGCATAAGTGCCAGCACCAGCGCGCTCACGTAGCCCATAAAGCCAATGACCGGGATACCAAACACAACCGGCTCGATGCGCGCGTAGTACACCACCGACGAACCGATAAACAGGCCGGCAATCACAATTGCCATCGACATGCGGTCGATAATTCCGCCCAGCTGTCGCAGCGCCTTATCGCTGCTCATGATCTGCGTGTTCACCTTAAGCTGGCCGCGTGTGAGCATGCGCGAAGCCAAGCCCAGATACTCGGCCGCCTCGAGCGAGCCCTTCGCCGCGCGATAACTGCTCGCTGCAAAGTCGCGGCTCATCTCGCGCATGCGGGCGTAGGTGCTCTTCTCGTTTTTGATGTGCGTCTGGATGATCTGGATCATGTTGACGTTAGGCATGTACTCGGTCAACAGGCCCTCGAGCGTCACCATGCCGCGGGCGAACATTGTCACCACGCTCGGCAGCTCAACGTCATTTTTGCGCGCGAGGTTTAACAGCGAGGTCAAAAACTCACCGATATCCAGGTCCTTAAGGTCAAGGCCCGCAAAGTCAGCCACGATAAAGTCCAAATCGGACAAAAAGGCCGAATGGTCAAGCTCGGCCGAATCGCCGCGCGTCACAGCAAAGCGCATGAGCGAATCCTTGAGCTTGGGCACGTCACCCTCGGCCACGGCGAAAATCATGTCCTTGACGATACCGCGATCGTGACTCGACATGCGTCCGACCATGCCCAAGTCGATAAAGTAGACGATGCCGTCCTTGAGAATGATGTTTCCCGCATGCGGGTCGGCATGGAAAAAGCCGTCATCGAGCACCTGCGTCGAGTAGTCCTCGACGATTGCGGCACCGATCTTTTCCAAGTCATAACCCTCGGCCACCAAGCGTTCAGGATCGGCGATCGAAATGCCGTCGACGTAGTCCATAACCACCACGTGCTCGGTGCACAGGTCCAGATAGGATTTAGGGCACGTCACGCCATGAACGCTCTTATGGAACTCGTAAAAGTCATTGAGGTTTTTGGCCTCGGCCAAAAAGTTGGTCTCCTCGCGAAACGAGGTCCACAGCTCCTCGACCACGCCGTGCAGGTCAACGAATTGATCGGTGTTGACGAACTTGGAAACGATACGCACCACCGAGCGGATGATATCGATGTCCTGCGCCATAACCTGCTGCGCACCGGGGCGCTGCACCTTGACGGCCACGTCCTCGCCCGTCACCAGACGAGCGCGGTGCACCTGCGCGAGCGATGCGCTACCAAGCGGATTGGGGTCGATCGCATCGAACATCTCCCCCAGGCGCAAGCCGTATTCCTCTTCCAAGCAGCGGAGCACTACCTCGTACGGCACCGGCTCCACGTCGGAGCGCAGACGACGCAGCTCGTCGCAAAAGCGTTGCGGCAGAATCTCGGACCGGTTGGCCAGAATCTGCCCCATCTTGACGAACATGGGGCCGAGTTCCTCGAGCAGGCGGCGCAAACGAACCGGCGTGAGGTTATCCCACACGCGGTACTTTTTGACCAGGCGAACAATCTGCCCGATGCGTTCGCGACGACCCGCCGGCGTGAGCTGGTATTCCTCGTCCGGCGCCATCGCGTCGGGCTCCTCGGGCACCATATCGACAGCGCGCGGCTTCTTGCGAGCGCCCGAGACGGCGGCGTCGACCTCATCGACAACCGCCGCCTCGTCACCCAAGGGATCTAGATTGTTGTAATCGGTGGTGGAATCTGCCATCTGCGCTGCTACTCAGCCTCTTCGGTATCCTTCGCATCGTCGGGCTCAACGGACTCGACGGGCACCGAGGTCACGTTGTCCTCGACCGAATCGACGATGTCGCGCACATGGGCCAGGAAGGCCGTGCGCTCGGGGGCGGTCATGACGCGGACCCGGGCAAGGATGAGCTCGTCAAGCACGCGCTGGGCCGCGGTCTCGCCCTGCATGCCCAAGCGCTCGGTCAGATCGGAGATGGTACCGCCGGCCTGCTCGAACATGTCGGACACACTGCGGGCGATATCGGGAGTGGCGGTGTCCTTGCGGACCTGCTCGCCTTTGGTATTAAGGTCGTCGAGGACCTTCTTGCCGCCTTCGACAGCAACGGCGGCAGCGCCAAAGCCCACGTTGATGGCCCCGTTAACAAGCTGATCGAGTTTCATAACCATGGTTGTCTCCAATCACAAACAACTGCATTGGCGTTCTTGTACCCAAGATTGAACGAAAGCGACAAAGCGTTTTAGCGCTATTCGATCGACGGGAAATCCCTACCTCACGTTGTCGTTCATCGCGAAAGAGTTCTTCATGGCGCAGCTCGTGGTGTAGAGCACCTTGCCCAACAGGGCATCGGTCTCCACGCGCACGAGCTCGGCAAACTCCTCGTTGGCGCGTGCAAGCTCGGCAGGCACCTCGGCCTCGGGCAGAACGGCTACGGCAGCGTCGACGTCATGAATCTGCTTGTGGCCCATGCCGCCGACCTTCTCCTGATAATCCTCGACTGCGCGGCCGCACTCATGGAAGCGGACGTCGGCCAGCGCGCCGATCAGGCGGTTGGCCCAGTAGAAGTTTTCGGACGTCACGCGAGCCTGCGTGTCGGCAAAGTACTCGGGCATGGTCTCGACGTTGGCGTACAGCGGAACCAGCGCGTTAAACGAGTTGGAGCCAAAGGCCATCCACTGCACGGCGCGGTAGGCCGGATGCGCATAGGGGCGCAGCTGCAGCACAGCGAGCTGGCTGTTGCGGTTGATGCCGATGGGGCGATAGGCGCCACGCGTGGCGGGCGTGCCCTTGCTGCCGTAGCAGTCGTACTCCGTGCCCTGGTAGTGGCTCGAGAGTACGTACTTGATGTCCTCGATGGTCACCTTGCGCTCGGGCACGCGGCTCCAGGGAATATCGTCGCTCTCGGGCGTGTAGTCGGCCTCGGGACCGTCCCACACATCGCTGGGGTTAAGGCAGCGCTGCATATACCAGGCGCGCGGCGTGTTGTAAACGTGGTCGCTGTCGCTGTGCGAGCCAAAGGCCTCGCGCGGGTTAAAGACCGCGGCCGGACCGTCGCCCTCAACGCCCAGCGTCAAGTCCAGATGCCACTCGGCCATCCAAGCGCGCAGGTCGGCGGAGCACATGTGATCGGCCTGGGCGCCCTCGGCGTCATCCAGGTCAAAGCTGTCGATACCCAGCTGGTTGGGCATGGTCACATAGGCGTCATCGGGCACGCGCTTGGCGATCCAGTGGTGACCGCCGATGGTCTCGAGCCACCAGATCTCGTCCACGTCGCTAAAGGCGATGCCGTTGTTCTCGTAGGTGCCATAGCGCTCGAGCAGGTCACCCAGAATGCGTACGCCGTCGCGGGCGGATTTGGCATATGGCAGCACCAGGGTCACCATGTCCTCCTCGCCCAGACCGCCGGGCTGCGCCGGAACATAGCCGTCCTCGTCCTCGTTGCCCTTGGCGGGCACGTAGTCGACGAGCGGGTCGGCGCCGCGAACGCGCTCGTTGGTGGTGAGCGTCTCGGTTGCGGACATGCCCACATTGAGCTCGTTGAAACCGGCCTCGGCCCAGATGCCGTGGCCCGGGACAACATCGGGGACGCTCGTGTAGCGCATGGGGTTATCGGGCAGTTCAACGGTCAGGTGACTCAGGACGCTCGTGTAGACGCGCGGCTGCTCGTCGGGATGCACCACGCGCATACGCTTGGGCTCAAACACCCCGTTGGACGAGTCCTCGTTGCGGGCAACCAACGTCGACCCGTCGTAGCTCGCGTTCTTACCAACCAAAATCGTTGTGCACGGCATGCGCATCCTCCTTGAGCGAAGAAATCAAACGATAACAGTGTATCGCTTCGGCGCAGAAAGGGCGAAACCGCGGCGCTGGCAACCCCTGTGGTCAAAAAATGCCAAATGTGAGTACTGTCACCAATTTAGTAACATCAATTTTGCTACGTATGGGTGCCAAAAGTCTACATTTGTTCAAAAATTAGATGATGTAATTCCTCATAGGTCCAATAAAATAGGCTCTTTATCGATAATAAATATCGTTAGAGAGCCTATTTGACCTAAAGAATATGTGACTATCTTGGCAACAGTACTCATATTTGGCATTTTTTGTCCACGGGGTATAGAGCTAACCCCTCAAACAGCCCAAAACGCCTATTTCGATGCGCGCTCGGCCGCCTCGATCACGTGTTTGGCGAGGATCGCCGTCGTCACAGCGCCCACGCCGCCCGGCACGGGCGTGATGGCGTTAACGACCGGCTCCGCAGCATCAGAATCGACGTCACCCACCAACTTGCCAGCGGCCTCGTCCCAATTAATGCCAACATCAATGATCGTCTGGCCCTCTCGAACCGCATCCACGTCAATCGTACGCGCGCGTCCAACGGCGGCAACCACAATGTCGGCAGCACGGCACTCGGCAGCAAGGTCGTGCGTATGCGTATGGCACGTCGTCACTGTGGCATTGCGAGCCGTAAGCATGGCGGCAACGGGACGGCCAATCACCAGCGACCGACCAACGACCGCGACCTTGGCCCCATCCAGCTCAACGCCGTAATGATCCAGCAAAGCAAGCACGGCTTCGGCTGTGCAGGGGGCAAAACCCTCGCCGCGCCCCGAAAGCGTGGTGAGCAGCGAAGCCGGCGTCATGGAGTCAACGTCCTTGGCAGGATCGAGTGCCGCGGCAACCGCGTCCTCGTCAAGGCCGGCGGGCAGCGGGCGGAACATCAGGCAGCCATGAACAGACGAATCGGTATTGATGTCCTCGATGGCCGCCAACAGCTCGTCCTGCGAAACATCGGCGGGAAGCAAAACGCGGCGAGCCTCAATGCCAACCTTTTCGCAGCGCTTGAGCGCACCGCGCTCGTAGGATAGGTCGTCCTCGCGTTCACCCACGCGCACGATAGCCAGCGTCGGCACAACGCCGCGCTCGCGCAAAGCCACGCAGCGAGCAGCAAGTTCCTCAGTCAAAGCGCGAGCAACGGGGGCACCCTTCAGCAGTTCAGCCATGGCTATCCCCTCTTCCTTGCGGCGTCGGCGGCGCGGCGCGCCAGCGCATCGGCGCGCGGCAACCACATGTCGAGCAACTCATCACACGCCGTCTCGAGCTCCTCAGCACGAGCGCGATCCTTCATAGACGTGGTGTTCGCAAAGAGCGTCAAGCTCGCGCCCTGCATAGCGGAACGGCAGAACACGGCGCCGCACGCCACATCGGACAGCAGCTGACGCGAACCCTTGTCGGCCATGTCCTCGAGCAGCGCCAGTGCACGCCCGCAGGCATCCATAATGCGATACGGCGGCATAGCGGCCACATGCAGCGCATCCTGAATCGCGGTCGCTCGAGCCGGATCGTCACGCGGAATACCGTACGCCGCGGACACCCGCCTGTAGGCACGAACGTCCTCGGAAACCAACTCGACAAGCTCCTGGGCCAGCTCATCAGCCTGGGCAAACGCGCGCGTCAGGTCATCCGCACGATCAGCAAGCGCGGGATTAGTCGCACCGTAGCGGGCAACCATTCCGCACAGCGAGGCGCCCAGCGCGCCCACAAAGGCGCTCGCGCTGCCACCGCCGGGAACCGGCTCGCGCGCGGCAAGCGCCTCGGCAAACCCGCGGCAGGTCTTGTCCATCATCTCTTGGCTCATACGCATGCACCTTCAAGTCATATACATCGGTCGGGTGGCAACCGCCGACCGACCGCATCGATCACATAATGGTGCTAAGTCTAGCCCATAAGCACATGGGCGTCAGCGCACCTGGCCATCGCGGATTTCTATGGCACACGATAGGCGGCAGCGACACAAACATGGGACACATGGCCCACCTTTCGAGACTTCCGGGCAGCGGCAACTGGGGCATACATATAGGTAAGGAGCCCTATGTTGGGGCAAGCTCATCACGGCACCGGACGACGAATGGAGGAATAACCGCACAGTAAACAAAGACATCATGTGCATGCGTAACCGCCGCCCCAGCGATCCGCGGCACACGATGTCCCTGGCAGACAAGGAGGACGCCACCATGAAGAAAAAGACCCTATCGATCCTTTCCCTTTGCATCGCCCTCTTTGCCGCATTTGCCCTTGTCGGCTGCGGCGGGAGCGCATCGGGCGGAGGCGGCAGCACCGCCAAGAGCGAGAGCAAGGAAAAGGCCCCCGTCGCCAAGAAGACCGACTTTATCTGGTTTAAGGTCGAGATGCCCGAGGGTGTCGGCGTAAGCGACTCCGCCGGCAAGAATGCCGACAGGGTTCAGCTCACCTTCCCCGAAGACGAGAACGCCTCGGCCGATCGCTTTATCCCCGTTTGGAAAAAAGCGCTGACGGCCGAGGAGTCCCACGCCGACCAGGCAGAAAAGAAGGGGGATACGTTCCAGTGGAAGGATGGCGGGTCCGTCGAATATAACGGCAGGACGTGGCTCGTCGGAACGTACGAAGACAACAGCGGTATCTCAACCATCCTTTTTACCGACGTTGAACCAGGAAGCGTCTACGTCCTCATCTCGAACTTCGACCAGCACAAGAAAGAAGCCGAGGCGCTCCTCAACTCCATCGAGTTCCCCGATGACATGGCAGAGGCAGTTTCCGAGGCGCGCGAAGTCGAGATTTCGAGCATCGAGCTCAAGTAACGGGACACCCGCACGCGCCTACGCGCACCTGCGCACATGCGCCCCATTAAAGCAACGGGCACCCAACCCCGGGGAGGGCCGACAGCATCGGCCCTCCCCTCTTTTGGACCCGCGCATATTGCCACTTGTCGGCGCAAATCCGGCCCTCAGAATGGGACACATGGCCCACCCGAACGAGCCGCTCGCGCGTACAGTAAAGGCAGGTAATCCATGGGCGGTTACAGATCGAGGAGGACACGACCATGAAAAAGAAGGCCTTTGCGATTCTCACCCTCTGCATCAGTCTCTTTGCCGCGGTTGCCCTGGTGGGCTGCGGTGGCAGCGGCGGCGCTACCGGCAGTGGCGGTGGCGGCGGAGCAGAAAAGCCAGCCGTGGATATGAGGACCGACTTCATTTGGTTTAAGGTCGAGGTCCCCGAGGGCGTCGAGATCACCGACGTCGCAGGCGACACTGCCGACAGGGCCCAGTTTAAGTTCACCGAGAGCGAGCACGCCAGCGATCGCTTCATCCCTGTCTTCGACTCTGACAAGAACGCTGACGAGCTGTTCGACTACGAGGCCAAATGGAAGGCCAACTTTGAGTGGACCGAGAATGATCCCGTCAAGTACAACGGCAAGACTTGGCGCAACGCTTCCTATACACACTCGGGCGGCGTAACGACTGAGTACTTCACCGAAGCAGGCGGCGGCAGCGTTTACGTGAGCATCGACAATGTCGAGGAGCACAAGGACGCCGTCGAGACCATGATGAAGTCTCTGGAGTTTGCCGATGACATTGCCAAGGCCAAGACCGAGGCCATGGACGTCAAGCTCGACGATATCGAGATCAAGCGCTAAGCGACTGGCGAGCGCAACGGGAAACACGGTCGCAGAGCAAACAAGCGACGGTACCCCAGCGCTTCGTACCCAGGGAGGGCCGGTAAACCGACCCTCCTTTTCTTATGCCTGTAGCCGACGAACGCGAGGATGCCGGACGCCGGAACCGCCCCAAATGTGGCAACAGTACGAAAACGACAAACACCCCAACACGTCCGCCCACCGATTTATTGCGCCGCGCAGACAATTAAACCAGCATCTTTAAAAATCTGGGCAGTATAGTGACCAAAACTATCGCATAACCGCACTCTGCGAATGGAGAAGTTATGACCGAACACCATGCCATCAGCCGCCGAGCATTTACGCTGGGCCTAGGACTCGCAGCATTGTCGCCTTTTGTAAGCCTGCCCGAAACCGCGGGATTGGGCCTTCCCGTGCGCGCGGCATTTGCAGACGACGCTGCCACAGCGTCGGACAGCCTCCACAATTTCGTCATTCGCCTTCGCCCCGCGGGCTATTTTCGCACCGCGAGCGTCAACCAAGACGGCAACGTTCGCGGCAACGTCTGTCACCTGTTTAACGACGGCACGTCCAGCAAGCTCATCCTTGAGAACGTAACGACCAAGAATGACGATACAAACTGGTACGCCATCCGCACCTTGCTCAATTTCGAAGAGCATAAAAAGACGGGCTACAGCATTTGGTCGGTCGACGACGACTCGGACAAAGATGGAAAGGTCATCCACGTATGGGGCGGCGAGTATGACAACAAGCCCAGCCGCGCTTTTGCGTTCGAGCGTCAATCAAACGGAACCTACATCATCCGAGACCGCACGGTCGAGAAAGAAACCGAGAAAAAAGACATTAAGTACCTGGCAATAGAATCGAACGGCAAAGACCAGGACAACAATAAGATCTGCCATAAGAGTAAGAGCATTCCGTGGGAGCTCGAACTTATCGGTTACGACATGAAAAAGAACGATGCCACGGTTAGCAGCCTCGACTGGATCACGTACAGCAGCTACGTCGATGGGCCATGTTGGATGAAATACGTCGCCGACAACAAGTTCCTCGACGAGCTGAGCATCCCGGGTACGCACGATTCGGGCACCTGCAGCGTGGACAACGACACTGAGCCCCAATCCTCGCAAGTAAAATGCCAGCAGGATTACATTCCCACGCAGTTGCTCGAGGGAATCCGCTATTTTGATATCCGGCTCGGAAAGGGCGATGACCCCGGTATCTGCCACGGGGATTTCTACCTATTCAAAAAAGACGGGTACTATCTGCATCTCTCCGATGTCGTTGGCTACTTCAAAACGTTTTTGAACGAAAACCCGTCAGAAGCGCTCATCATGCTTGTATCACGCGGCAACGATGAGGCTACCGACGAAAGTGTTACGACGGCTTTCGCCAAGGTTTTGAGCGATAACCCCGATCTGTTCTATACGGCGAGTCGCGTTCCCACACTGGGCGAGGTGCGCGGAGAGATCGTCCTGCTACGTCGATTTAGGCTCGACGGCAACAGCGTAGACGGCCACACGTGGGGCCTCGACCTTACCGAATGGGATGACAAAATCAAGGCGCACACCGACAGCTCCTCTATGTGTCTCGTCCAAGACGCGCGGGGATTTGAAGCCATAGGGGAAACGGGCAATGAAGAGCCCTATTGCACCAAGGTATATGCCCAGGACAAGTACAAACTCACGGGAACCGACAAGCTCAGTTGGGTCGATAATGCGCTGAAGGAAACGACCGGGCGCACGCGCAACAAGGTGGACGTCGTGGACGATGCCGGGGCCACGGTGCAAGTCCAGGAGCGTTGCTGGTCTATCAACTACACCAGCTGCACGGGCTTGTCGCACGGAGGCAATCCTTTTACCTCGGCACGAGTAGTCAACGAGCATCTGTATAAGAGCCCGTACATCAATCCCAGCGGCATCGAGGATACAAAGTCAGATTACCTCAAGCACATTGGCATCATCGCGTCCGATTTTGTTGATGCGGCACTGGCCCGAAGCATCTACCAGCGCAATTACGACGCAAAGCACAAGCCGACAGTTTCGTGCTGCCTCCCGGACCGCATGCGCATGACGTATGGCAACTCGCTGAGTGAAGCTTCGCTCCAGGGCGGCAAGACCGTTGGCGAGGGCCATTTCCGCCTCGTCGACAGCAGCAATGTACTCAACGTGGCAGCCTCGGGCCATGCGTTTGCCATCGAATATGTGGATGTCGACGCCTTGGGCAACGAGACCGTTACGGAGCTGCGGGGCTCCGTGCCCATCGATATCGATCCACGCGCGCTGACGCCCCATTTTGAAGGACTCGAAGGCCTTAAAGCCGGCGAAGACGTGCGCGCCAAGATTGCGGCATCACTCGAGGGCAAGCTCGAAACCGATGCCTGCACGGCCCAACTCGAGTTTATGCACGGCGCGAACGGCGCTCCGGGCACAGCAATGGCCGAGGGCGAAACATTTGCCGCAGGAACGTACTGGGTTCGCGTGAACGGTCTCTTGGGCGACGCGGCGCAGAACTACACGCTCGCCAGCGACGGAGCCGCAAGCTTTACCGTAGCGGCCTCGGACAGTGCAGGCGGCACCGGCGACGGTAACGGCAGCGGCGCCAACGCAGGCAGCGCCGACAAGAACGGTAAGAGCAACAAGAGAGACCAGGGCAAGAGCTCGGGCGGAAAGCTCGCCAACACGGGCGACGGCTCTGGCGTTGCCGCCGGGCTCGCTGCCGCCGCCGTGGCGACGACAGTCGCCGGTGCAGCAATGCTTGCCAGTGACCGCGACAATACCGAGGACGTTAACGAATAGGCAAGCCAGTCTTTTGGGCGCATTAACTCAATCGGGGCGCAGAATACCGTTCTGCGCCCCGATTTTTACCTTGGCCCGAACGCCGCTATCGGCTACATCACCATGTTCAGAGCTTTCACAAATTCCTGGGCCTTCGCACGGCTACTCAGGCTAAAGACGCAAGCGGTCAACAGCCTGTTACGCAGGAAAACGTCGCGACCCTTGATCCTGTTGACCCCCGTGATGTCCTTAAGGTAGACAATCTCGGTGTGCCTGTCGCCAAAAGTGCCCTTCTTGAGCACCTCGATACGATTGGGGTAGATCTTAACGTCTTTAAACCTACCCGAACCTTTGTCCTGGAATAGCAGCGTGTTGTTGTCCATACGCGTCACTCCCATGGGGTTCGTTAAAACTGCCTTTATGGTCACATTTTAGTCACCGCAAACCCTTTTCGCGGTCGCGCACAGAGCACCAAATCGTGTCCGTACGAGCAAATAAACTAATACCGCAAGGAATATAAGCCGTTATCCAAGGATGGCGAAGTAAAACAAGGGATTAGCAATGGCTAAGATTTAAGTCTAAAAACCCTTAGGAAGTGCTAATATATAGTTATTGAAAGAGGCTGAGATGCAGAGACGCGAATTGATCCGTATCCTCGAAGAAGCCGGCTTCATCTCGAAAGGAGGCACCAATCACGAGAAGTTCGTCAAAGGCGACAAGCTCGTGCTCGTAAAACGCCACCGAGAGATCGAGGAGCAAATTGCCAAAAGAATCCTGAGGCAGGCAGGGCTTCGATAGCTCATCCTAGTCATATTTCGCATCGCTTTTTAAAGGAGGTCTTACATGGTTTACGTATGGGAATTCGAATTCTTTGATTCGGACGGCATTGTCGATGCTGTGCCATGCGGCTCGCTGGGCGGAGGAGGAACATTTGGCTCCGACCTAAACGACGCTGTCGAAAGCGCCGCTGATTTTCTCGCATGTATGGTCGACGATCACCTTATGGGTGGCATTGAACTTCCCGCGCCAGACTTCGGACATGAGCCGCGACACGGCGGCACGATTATCGCCGTAGCCGTCAGCCGCGATCTCAACGATATCCCCGCCGTCACCGCAGCGGATGCCGCGCGTATGCTTGGTGTTAGCTCAGCACGGGTATCGCAACTGATAAACGCAGGACTGTTGGATTCTTGGAAGGATGGCACCAAGCGCATGGTGTCCAAAGCTTCCATCGAGGCACGACTCGCCGACGCTCCAAAGGCAGGGCGCCCAAAAGAGGTCCCTATTGCCGTGTAAAGGAACGCCAGGGCATATCGTTTTGACATATCGGCCATTGAGTTCTCTCGATTCGCGACGCACTGCGTCGCGAATCGAGAGAAACCGTCTCAAACCCCAATGATTCGGTTAGGTCGTCACACGCTTGCGCAATGAACAAGCAAAGCATGTTTGCCGCCGGGCTCCCCCAATTCGGATCGCACTGCGTTCCGAATTGAACCTGACACGCTGCCGCAGGTTATCACGAATTCCCGACAGAGCATAAAAGGAGCTTTCCTTGACAGACAGACCGAAAACAACACTGCGCGACTGCATCTATGGGCTCGCCGTCGGCGACGCGTTGGGCGTTCCCTACGAGTTCAGGTCTCGTGGCACGTTCGAATGCACCGACATGATCGGCTACGGCACGCATGGGCAGCCCGCCGGCACCTGGAGCGACGACACATCTATGACGCTTGCTGCCTGTGACTCGATTAGGGAGCTCGGGCATATCGACACCACAGACATGCGCGACAAGTTCGTAAGCTGGATTGCCCGTGGCGAGTATACGATCGACGGCGTTTTCGATTACGGTGGTACGACCGCCCGTGCCTTGCACACCGGCAAAGGAGGCTCCGGCGAGCGCGACAACGGCAACGGTTCGCTCATGCGCATCGCTCCCCTAGCGTTCACCGATGCGACAGACGAAGAGGTCAGCAAGGTCTCAGCGATTACGCACGCCCACAGAACGTCGACCGACGCGTGCATCATATTTGTCGAACTGATGAGGGATGTGATGAACGGCGCGCTCCCCTCGTGGGCGTTGCAGCTGAAAAGCGCACCCGAGTACGAAATCAGGTCCGGTGGCTTCGTGCGCGACACTCTTAAGGCAGCCACTTGGTGCTTCGTCAACACTAACAGCTACGAAGATTGCGCGCTTGCCGCCGTCAACCTGGGCGACGACACCGACACCACCGCAGCCGTTGCCGGCGCCCTCGCCGGCGCAGCATACGGCATGGACGCAATTCCGCAGAAATGGATCGACACCCTGCGCGGTAAAGAGTTGATTGAGAGCTGCTTGTTTTAGGGCGCCATTCAAGAAATAAGGTAGGAGGCATCATGGAGAGGAAGATCGCGAATATCGATGAGTTCCAAATGGGCGAAAACGAGACCCCGATACTCCCAACGGGACTGATGGAGGAAGAAAACCTTTACGTCCTTCCCGACGGGCGCTACCTCCCCTGCGGGGTCTACCGGACCGAAGATGGCGGCTCACTCATTTATGAGCCATCCGGGCTCAGCTTCTTCGGGCAGATGCTTGCTCAATTCAAAGAGAGCTAAAGGCTTGATTGCCCGTCAGATCGACACTGCTCCAAACCAGGGGGTGGATAGGATGTCTCCCACCGCGGCCTGTGAGGTAAAATCTTGACCGCCGCGGAATCCGCCTGCGGGCAACGCTCCGATCTCCGATTGGGGTGAAGCCTATGAACTTGTTTCTTGAAATCCTGCGCCTCTCGATGTATGTGACCGGCATTGCCCGGAACCTCTACTCGATCTGGCGGGAATATAAGCAGTAACGGATAGCGAAGGGAGTCATAGAAAAGGGTCGGTTGCAGCCGACCCTTTAAGACGATAGCACCTGCGTTGCCCGCGCTTCCAAAGTTGACCGACTGAGGAGCGGGTTCCGCGGCACATCCTGATTTTACCCAGTGGCAAGGCTCTTTTACAGCCGTTCCACCGTTTATTTACATCTGCCAATCAAGACGAGACTACTACGCACCTTTATTACACACGATATTTTCAGCCTGGTATAACCAAGTTCAATAATAGAATGCAAATCAAACCACCGTGTCTGATTACAAAAAGATTTTTGCCTTTTCTGCAGCAAACTCTTCCTCGGTAAGCACTCCACTATCACGCAGCGTTGCAAGCCTCTCAAGCCTTGCAACTACATCAATCACTATCCGCCAGCGTCTCAATAGTCTGTGAAACCTGCGGATACCGCTCAAGCTCCTTCGATAGGGCATCGACTATCTCGGCAATATTCTTTGCATTTTTGCCCCCGTTTAATACGTTTGCCCTGACCTTAGATGACGACTTGACAGTAACGCCAGATCCGCCTTCAACTGGAACAACCGAAATACTGATATTTTCGCCCCAAGACCAAAGGCTCATACCAATCTCGGCTGCAACTGTTCTTGTTGTGGGCGATGCACTATCAACTTTTACTTTAGGCAGCTTTTCCATAGCTGCCTTCAAGGCATTAAACGTGTCGTCAGGAGAATACGGTACCTGAAGCTGAAGCTGCTGATCCGCAAAACCCATAATCTGGCCTCCGCTTCTTACAAGATTAAGGCTATCGGCAATGGTAGCACGTTCCCAGCAGTCTTAAATTCGTCTCATGACCTTGCGATGCAGCCCGACGCCCCGGCTCCGCTTCCCTACTTCCCAAAGATCGCAGCGAACAATCCCTTGCGCTTGGGTTTTTCTTCTCGGTAGGAACCCTCGGCAGCCGCTGCCACCTGACGTGGCTGCTCGTCGCCTCCACGGCGCACAATTTGGTACAGGAATGGCGATTTGATGTATTTAACCTCGACGGGCGTGGCGTGAACGGTGCTTTCGCCGGACAGATGCAGGCTCGGATTGAGCGGCGCCACAATATGCGTCTCGCGCTTGTCGCTAAACACCACCGCCGCCGCACGGCCCGTCTGGCCGTTCACGGCAATGCGCACCTGCTCGCCATTACGTCCATCCGACGCGGGACGATCGACAAAGTAGACCGGCACCATAACCAGGCCGTCCTTGTGCTTGCGGGCCTTGCGCGCCCAGGTGCGGATGCTCTTTTTATTGAGCCCCAGGAAAGTCTCGGCATCGTTGCCAACAATGTCGAGCGCCAGCTTGTCAATGACCACCTGGTCCTTGGTGGACGCATCGACGGAGACAACGCGGAAGTCGCCTTCCTGCATGGCCGGGTCGAACGACCCAACCTTGGCAAAGTCCCATGGCTCCAGAATGCCCATAAGGCGAACGTCCAGGTAGTTTGCCCTGGGATATGCCCAGTCGAGCACCTCGTAGTACACCAGGGTCTCCTTGCTCAGGCCCTTGCCCGGGAAGGACGCCATCATGCGCAGGTCCGCGAGCGCCATGGGGAAGTAGAAGAGCATCATGTCGTTTTGAATCGCGTCTTCCACATCGTGACCGGCAAAGGCGTCTGGATATCGGCGCACCAGCTCAAGCGCATTGGCGCGCGCCTGCTGCGGCGTTATCTCGCAGGGAATACCCTGCTCGGGCACATATTCCGCACCAACGCCCATGGTCAGGCGCTTGCTAAACGTCCCCGGCTTGAGCAGGTCGGCGACACCGATCTTATTGCCGCAGGACGGGCACTCAAACACGCGCTGGGTCGACTCGCCCTCAAAGGACGCTCCGCAGAAGGGACAGGGGATGCTCACGTGCGTGGCCTCTTGGAACTCCTGGGCCGTGCCGCGGTCTTCCCACAGCAGATGCTCCAGAACCGACTGATTGCGCCAGTGCTCATTAAAGAAATACCAGTCGGGGTCCACCGGGCGCTCGAGCTGCGACACATGCGTGAGCTTAAGCAGCCCATCGACAACCGTCAGTGGCGTATGGCGAATGCCCAGGGCGCTCTTGGGCTCCCCCGCATCGGCCTGCCACGGAACGACCGTGCCGCAATAGGCGCACTCAAAGCTGCGTTTAGCCTGGTGTGAGTACATAGGGCCGCCGCAGTTTTGGCATTTAATGGCAAACATCTCGTCCATGAATACGTCCTCCTTTGCACTGGGGCTGTCGACATTAAGTATGTCGGGCAGGTAAGCACGTGCCCATACCCATGTGGCCCAAAATCGAGCACCCAGGCAGACGAGAAGGCTCGCTCGTTAGCACCGGCAGACTATTGCTGCATTTTCTGAGCATCGGTGCACGGCGCCCCCGCGCGAGCTACACTATCCCTTTAAACATGATTGTGAGGACGACCGCTATGCTATTTGTAAATCGGCTGGTACATACGCTTGTTCCCGGCAGCGAGGGCGAGCCGGTCGATACCTCCCGCCGCACCAACGCGGGCTTCGCCGCAAGCCTCATCTGCATTGGCCTCAACATCACCTTGTGCCTGGCCAAGGGCATCGCGGGCCTGCTCGCTGGCTCCGTCTCCCTCATCGCCGACGCTTTCAACAACCTCTCCGATGCCTCGAGCAACATCGTGAGCCTGCTCGGGTTCCGCCTCGCCAGCCGCCCGGCAGACGAAGGCCACCCCTATGGCCACGGCCGCTACGAGTACCTCGCCGGCTTGTTTGTCGCCGTCCTGGTTTGCGCCGTCGGCATCAACCTGATCCTCGAGTCGGTCACCAAGATCATCAAGCCTTCCCCCACCGCTTACACGCTCGTTTCCCTTGCGGCACTGGCTACATCCATGCTCGTTAAGCTCTGGATGGCCGCATTCAACCGCGCGCTGGGCAACCGTATCGATTCCGAAACACTCATTGCCACAGCACAGGACTCCAAAAACGACGTCATCACCTCGGGCTCGGTCTTGGTGGCGGCGCTTATTTCGCAGACGACCGGCTTTGACCTCGATGGCTGGGCAGGCCTGGGTGTGGGCATCTTCATCTGCATCAGCGGCATGGGCCTAGTGCGCGACGCCATCAGCCCGTTGCTGGGGCAAGCGCCCGACCCCAAGCTCGTCCAGGCAATCCGCGACAAGATCATGTCCTATCCGCAGGTCTTGGGCACACACGACCTGATGGTGCACGACTACGGCCCCGGTCGTCAGTTTGCCAGCGCTCACGTGGAGATGCCCGGCGAGGGCGACGCATTTGAGCACCACGAGATCCTGGACACCATCGAGCACGACATCAAGCGCCAGATGGGCATTGGCATCACGCTGCACTGCGACCCCATCGCGACAACCGGCGATGATTTGCGCGGCTGGGTCAAGCGCGGCGTTATGCAGATCGACCCCGCGCTCTCCATCCACGACCTGCACGAGCACGACGGGTTCGTTTCGTTTGACCTGGTGCGCCCCGACGGCTTTGACATATCCGACGAGGAGCTGCTGGAGCTCGTCACGCGCATCGTGCACGAGCGCCGACCCAATGCCTCATGCGTCGTTACGTTTGACTCGGGCTTTAGCTCGCCCGACCGTCCGGCTGAACAGCTGTAGCCCGCTTAACAGCTAGTTTCCCTGCGCGCCCGAGATGCCGTTTTGCAGTGCATTCCAGGCACCCGTCGCCATGTCGCCCAAGTTCTGCGCGGTGTCGCCCAGGTTTTGTGCCGTATCGCCCAGCTCTTGCGCCTTGTCTCCCAACTCCTGTGCCTTGTTGCTCAAGTCCTCCAGCGTATTGGAACTCGAGCTGTCGGTACCGCTTTGGCCGTCGGGCGAGTTGCCCGAGCTATTCTTGTGCGTGAGTTGAATTTCGAGGTTGCCGCTGTCGTTATAGTAAGCAGAAGTAACGACCCAGTTGGCATCGATGACGGGCGTTGAGCCATCATCAGTCAGGACCACGGCATTCGAAAGATTGGCGCCGCGCGACTTGAGAAGTTTCTTGGCGTTGGACCAGTACTGCCCCGGGATATCGCTCAGATCGACGGTGCTAGACGAGGCGGACTCGATTTGCTCGGCAGCGGTATCGGCCGTTGAACTCCCTCGCTTGTTGAGCATGCCCGACACGATGGCAAACACAACCGACAGCGCAAAGAAAATCGCCAGCACGATGAGGATCTTCTTGATCACGCTCGACGAACGCGACGGCTTCTTCTCCTCGTCCTCGCCATATTGCGGAATCGACTTGGGGTACTCGCGATACGGCTCCCGCGACTCGTAGCGAGGCTGCGCCGTGCGAGGCATATACGTCGTCTGCTGAGGCTGCGGAATGGGATTCTGTGGCAGGTCATCATAGGGATTCGGCGTCGAGGCGGCATAAGAATCCTGCGGCGCGTAATCAAGCGGGTCCGGAGCTGCGTTGCCATAGGGGCCTTGCGAAGATGCAGCGTAAGAATCCTGCGCCGTGTCGCCATAGCCCATAACCCGGGTGGGCTCGGCAGAAGGCTGCGTCGCGGCGGGGTCGGTATAACCGGGGTTGGGAACAACGCGGGTCGCATCGGCGCTATCGCCAGCCTGCGCGGAACCGTAGCCGCCCATCACGGTTGTCTTGTCCTGATCCATGCAACGATTCCTTTCCGTCGCCTGTAAGCATCAAGTTATCCATGCATTCTACCCGCGCAAAAGCCTATGATGGGCAAAGCCCGTCGGTATCTACAAGACATGCGCGACAGGTGGCAACAAGCGAATCGAGGAACGTCATGGCAAAAAGCAAGCTCATCAAAGACACGACGCGTGCCGAGCGCGAGGAAATCATCAAGCTGGCACTCGCCGGCTGCGGCAACGGCAGCTGCGATAACTGCGGAAGCTGCAGCTTGGGAGCCGGCGATCCATATGGCACCTACCAGCCCTACATTGACGGCGAGATGGAAATCGCCGATATCAACATGATGGTCGCCGAGCGCAACGCCAAACTCTTCGGCCTCCAGCGCGGCTAGAAAACAAAAGCCCCGCCGGGCCTTGGGGGCACGGCGGGGCGGGCAGGCAGCTAGGGGCAACAGGCTTAGAACAGGCCGGTGATGTTGCCGTCGTTGTCGACGTCGATGTTCTCAGCCGCGGGGACCTTGGGCAGGCCCGGCATGGTCAGAACACTGCCAGTCAGTGCGACCACAAAGTGGGCACCGGCGGAAACCTTGAGCTCGCGCACCGTGATGCGGAAGTTCTCGGGAGCGCCCAGGGCCTTGGCGTTGTCGCTAAAGCTGTACTGCGTCTTGGCGATGCACACCGGCAGGTTGCCAAAGCCGTTCTCGCGCAGCTCGGCAAGCTGACGCTTGGCAGCCGGCGTAAAGTCGACGCCGTCGGCGCGGTAAACCTTGGTGGCGACGGCCTCGAGGGCGTCAGCCACATCGGCGCCGTCCTCGTAGGCAAACTTGAGCTCGCTCGGCTGCTCAATCAGACGCATGACCTCATCGGCCAGCTCGAGCGCGCCCTCGCCGCCCTTGGCCCAGACCTCGGAAAGCTTAACGTTGACGCCGAGCTTCTGGCACTCGGACTCGATGAGCGCAAGCTCAGCCTCGGTGTCCGTCGGGAAGCGGTTGATGGCGACCACGCAGGGCAGACCATAAACGTTCTGGATGTTGTCGACGTGACGCAGCAGGTTGGGCATGCCGGCCTTGAGCGCCTCGAGGTTCTCCTCGTTGAGGTCAGCCTTGGCGACGCCACCGTTGTACTTCAGCGCGCGAGCGGTCGCGACGACCACGACGGCGCTGGGGCGAACGCCCGTCATGCGGCACTTGATGTCGAGGAACTTCTCAGCACCCAGATCGGCACCGAAGCCGGCCTCGGTAATGGCGACATCGCCAAAGCGCATCGCCATACGCGTGGCCATGATAGAGTTGCAGCCGTGGGCAATGTTGGCGAAGGGGCCGCCGTGGACAAACGCGGGCGTGCCCTCGAGCGTTTGCACCAAGTTGGGCTTGAGCGCGTCCTTAAGCAACGCAGCCATGGCACCCTGGGCCTTAAGGTCGCGGGCACGGACGGGCTCGCCGGCAAAGCTGTAGCCGACGACGATCTCGCCCAGGCGCTCCTTGAGGTCGTTAATGCTCGTAGACAGGCACAGGATTGCCATGACCTCGGAGGCGACGGTGATATCGAAGCCGTCCTCGCGCGGCACGCCCTGGGCCTTACCGCCAATACCGTCGATGACGTGGCGCAGCTGACGGTCGTTCATATCGACGACGCGCTTCCAAGTGATGCGTTTAACGTCAATACCGAGTTGATTGCCCTGCTGGATGTGGTTATCAAGCATGGCGGCCAGCAGGTTGTTGGCAGCACCGATGGCATGGAAGTCGCCGGTAAAGTGCAGGTTGATATCCTCCATGGGGATGACCTGAGCCCAGCCGCCGCCGGCAGCGCCGCCCTTAACGCCAAAGACGGGGCCGAGCGAAGGCTCGCGCAGGGCCACGGCACTCTTGACGCCGCGTCGGCGCAAGCCATCGGCCAGACCGATGGTCGTGGTGGTCTTACCCTCGCCCGCAGGCGTTGGGTTGATAGCAGTCACGAGGACGAGCTTGGCCTGGTGGTCAGTCGGCTCGTTGAGCAGTGAATAGTCGACCTTAGCCTTGTCGAAGCCGTACGGAATAAGGTGCTTAACGTCGACGCCGGCGTTCTTGGCCACCTCGGTAATAGGCAGCGGCGTGACAGAACGTGCGATTTCGATGTCAGTAGGCATGGGCGGTCCTTTCGTTACCGAATGAGAAAAAGACCAATTCAGCATAGCACGGGCGCGCAATAGTAAAACACCCATAACCGATGAACGGCGATATGTTTACCCGATGCCCAGCGATAGCCCAACAGCCCGCCAAAACAAAGCGCCCTAAACGGTAGGTTCAATCCCCAGGTGCTCAAAGGTGCGAAGGGTTGCCTGACGGCCCTGCGGCGTACGAATCATCAACCCGCACTGCAGCAGATAGGGCTCATAGACATCCTCGAGCGTGCCCGGGTCCTCGCCCACCGCGCTGGCAAGGGTCGTAAGTCCCACGGCACGACCGGAGAACGTCTTAGCGAGCGTCTCCAAAATGCGAATATCCATCCAGTCCAGACCGAGCTCATCGATCTCGAAGAACTCGAGCGCCTGGCGACAGATATCGAGCTCGATGGGACCGTTGCCGCGCACCTGTGCGTAATCGCGCACGCGCTTGAGCAGGCGGTTGGCAAGACGTGGCGTACCGCGCGAACGCGAGCCGATCTCGAGTGCACTGGGATGGTCGATCGTCACGCCCAGGATAGTCGCCGAGCGCGTCACAATCTGCGCGAGCTCCTCGACCGTGTAGTAATCCAGGCGATATGAAATGCCAAAGCGGTCGCGCAACGGGCCGGTCAACATGCCTGAGCGGGTCGTTGCCGCTACCAGCGTAAACTTGGGAATATCCAGGCGAATCGAGCGCGCCGCCGGACCCTTGCCAATCACGATATCGAGGGCAAAGTCCTCCATCGCGGGGTACAGGACTTCCTCGACCGAACGGTTGAGGCGGTGGATCTCGTCGATAAACAGCACATCACCCGGCTGCAAGTTAGTAAGGATGGCTGCCAGGTCGCCGGTGCGCGCGATGGCAGGGCCACTCGTGGTCTTGATCTGAGCGCCCAGCTCGTTGGCGATAACCGTAGCCAGCGTGGTCTTGCCCAGACCCGGAGGGCCCGAGAAGATCACGTGGTCGAGCGTCTCGCCACGGCTCTGCGCCGCTTCGATCAACACGCGCAGGCTCTGCTTGATATGCTCCTGGCCGCAGTAATCGTCCAGGCGCTGGGGGCGCAGGGTACGGTCGACATCGAGGTCCTCGGGCGTCAGCTCCGAGCCCACCATGCGCTCGCCATGCGCCATGGATGCCGCCGGCGAGTTGCCGGGCGTCGCCCACAGGTCCTGAGAGTCATCGGCTTCCCACATCACGCATCCATTCCAAGTCGCTTAAGCGCCGCGCCGAGCAGATCCTCGACACGCATATTCTGCCCATCATACCCGCTCAGGGCAACATCGGTCTCCTGCGGGCTAAAGCCCATGGAAAGGAGCGCCGCGCAGGCATCATCGATCGCCGAGGGAGCGGCAGCGGGCACGGGCATCGCAACCTGTCCGGGAACCACGTCGACCGGCACAAAGCCCTTGTCCTTGGCAAAGGTACTCTTGAGCTCCAGGATCAGACGCTGAGCCGTCTTTTTGCCCACACCGGGCACCTTGGCCATGCCCTTGTCGTCCTCGGCCATCACCAGCGAATACAATTGCCCCACGGTATAGGTGGAAAGCACGGCGAGCGCCAAGCGCGGACCAACGCCCGAGACAGACACGAGCCGATCGAACATCGTGCGCTCATCCTTAGAGGAAAAACCGAAAAGTGTCATGGCGTCCTCGCGCACCTGCATACGCGTGTAGAGGCGGACCTCGCCGCCGGGCGTCGGCAACGTGGCCGCAGTACTGCCCGAGATGCCGAGCTCAAAGCCAACGCCCGACACATCGACGACAGCAGAGCTCATCGTGGCCTCGACAAGCGTTCCGTGGAGCTGGGAAATCATCAGTATCCGGTTCCTCTCTGTTGATAGAACTCGCCGCCGGTAAGCGCCCGGGTGCGGCTGAGGTTAACGTGGCAGATGGCGCAGGCCAGGGCATCGGCGGCATGGTCGGGATGCGGGTCGTGATCGAGCTGCGTGAGCGTGCGCACCATGTAGGCGACCTGCCGCTTATCTGCGGCACCGGTACCCACCACAGCCTGCTTAATCTGCATAGGCGTGTACTCGCCGATCTCGAGCGCGCATTCCGAAAGAGCCACGAGTGCAGCGCCGCGGGCATGCGCCGTAGGGATGGCCGAGCGAACGTTGGCGCCAAAGTAAATGCTCTCGATGGCAGCGGTATCGGGTCGATAACGCTCCACGACGCCCTTGAGGTCGCGGGCGATATGCGACAGGCGCACCGCGAGCGGACTTCCGGCACTGGTCTCGATGCAGCCATAGGCACGGCAGCGAACCTCGCCACGCCGCTCCTCGATAATCCCCCAACCCGTATGAGCCAAACCGGGGTCGATACCCAAGATAACCAAGCCAACCTCCCCTCGCCACAAGCGCAGCGCAAGACAAGGCCCCGCGCATCATTCACGAACGTCTGTTCTAGAATAACACAACGGGGCCAAGATGCTTAGTTGAAGTGTCGGGGTTGGAAGCGAATCCTATCCCATAGTTAGTTCTGCGAGAAAAAAGGAAACTGACGGGGATCCACCGGCGGATGCGGCATCGGCGTGCCCTGGGGTCCACCCTGCGGGCCACCCTGGCCGCCCATCATCTTATCGATGGCGTCCTGGACCTCGCCCTCAAACTTCTTCATGCCCTCGTGCAGGCGGCGCTGGCCGTCCTCGGAGCGCAGCTCCTCCATCTGCTCGGGCGAAATACCCAGCAGCTCACCCAAAATGCCCATCATCTCACCGCGCATGCGCTCGCTCGTATCCTCGTCAGCAAAACGGCGCACCTCGGCGCGCGCCAGCGAATCGACCGTCATACGCTCCTTGCCGTTGAGCCCCAGATCGGACCACGCGAGCATATACGGCCAGGCACGCTCGGCAAACGAACGGGCCGAGACGATCGGCGCCGTCGGCAACATGCGGCGGGCAGCCTCACCCTGTCGAACGAGCATCAGCAGCAGCGAGCAGGCCTCAGGCTTGCCAGCGACCATCGGGATGTCGTCGAAAGATCGATTGCGGTCCACGTGCGCCTCGAGCGCGCCATCGACCTCACCCGGTTCAAGCCCGCCGAGCAGCTGTGCCGCGCGGTCGAGCATATCGACCGGACCGTCGAGTGTCGAGAGCGCCTGCGCCAGCACTCGCTCCATACAATCTTCCACCGCGTTGAGCGTCACGAGCTCTTGGGGCACCACGGCAGACGTGCGGTTGCGCACACGCGCCACAAACTCAAGCGTCGACAGGTACACATCGCCAAAGGGCGCGTAATCGCCCTGGTAGCCGCCGCAAAGCGCCGGCGCCGCCAGCGCGTACTCGGTTTTGGACAGCGGGCTCAGCGCCATCGCACCCAGCTCGAGCGCCGTGTCCTCCAGCATGAGGCCCAGCGTGCGCGAGCGCAGACGCTCGGCATCGCCCGCCGACACGTCGCGATCGAGCACACGCGCCGCATCCGGTGCATCGCGCTCGACGGTGCGAATGTGCAGACGCTCGGCGATGGCGCGGACGGCGGCACAGCGGGCAGCCTCGGCCTCTTCCTGCGCCGGCGTAAAGATACGGTTGCGCCCCAGCACCAGGCCAATCACATTACGCGGGCCCAGAGCGTCGACGGCCAGCGCCGCCAGCAGGGACGACGGCAAGTCGCCCTCGAGTGCCACCACAGCACGCGACGCACCGTGGGCTCGGGCGTTGTCGCGCACGGCGAGCACCAGCGCCTGCCACAGCCACTCCTCGGAACGGAACTCGGGCAGTTCGTGATCTTCCAGGGCATCGAGCATCACGCCGCGCTGAATCTCCTGAACCAGCAGGCTCTCCTCAAAACACGGCGCCTGGGCCACCACGCGACCACAGTCGTCGAGCACAAACGAACCGCCGGTATACACCGACTCGTCATAGGCACCGACCGGCGCCATGCAGGCAAACCACACGCTGCGCTTGGATGCGATCTTGCGGTAGGCGCCGCTGCGTACGGCGGCAATGGCGGCAGTCTCGCGGTCGGTCATGTCAAACGCGTTGAATTGGAAATACGCAATGAGGTCAACACCGGTCGGCAACATCTCGAGTTCGCGGTCCAAGTCAAAAATCACGGCAATGCGCACGCCGTCCACGTCGAACACCGGCGGCGCCCAACGCGTGTCGTTGTTCTCACCACGCTGCAGGGCAATGCTCGAACGCGCCGGCACCACATGACCGTCCTTGAGCATCATGTAGTCGAGCAGCGGCTGGCCCTCAAACGAAACCGCCGCGGGCACGATGCAGATCATGTCAAGCTCCTGGATACGCTCGGCGACACCAGTCAAGCCGGCAAGCATGTCGTGCTCAAAGTCGGCAGTGCCCACCAGGCCCCCGGGCATGGCGCCCATAAAGAGCGGAGCCGGAACGCACAGCACGCGCGCCCCGCGCTCGTGGGCCAGACGAGCTTGGTCCTCGATGCGGCCGCAAATGCCCTCAATATCACCCAGGCGCATATCGATCTGTGCAAGCGCGAGCTTCATGGCTCAGCCCTTTCCGTCGTAAACCATCGAAATCGTAGTAAAAGCGCCGGCCGCATAATGCAGTCGGCGCTTGCATGTGCATATGCTAGCTATGATACCCCGAGCGGGGGCGCGCTCCTAGAATGTCGCGGACCACAGCCCGTGCAGGTTGCAGTAGGCATAGACGGTACCGGTCTTGGAACCGCCGGCAAAAAACGTCGCGGGCTTCATGCCGGGCTCAAGGTAATGGACCTCTAAGCGGCCCTCGGCCTCAAGAGCGATCCACTCAATATAGTGCTCGGGCAGGCTGGGGTGCTCGACCGA
>CATVTM010000006.1 GCA_958346935.1 uncultured Collinsella sp. | reverse complement strand
GCGGCAATGAGCTTGCCATTGGGGTCCTTAAAGAATTTCGCCATGATGTTCTCCTCAAGAGCGATCCACTCAATATAGTGCTCGGGCAGGCTGGGGTGCTCGACCGAGCCCACGCGTGCGCGGATCACGTGACCGTCACGCTCGCTCTCGACGACCGGCACGTGCTTCTCGTGCGCCGCATCCTCGGTGTTCGCGGTCAGCTCCGTGCAGCCGGCAGGGGTTGCAACGTCGTTGCCAAGGGCGGCAATGAGCTTGCCA
Source organism: uncultured Collinsella sp. (assembly GCA_958346935.1). Classification (GTDB taxonomy): domain Bacteria; phylum Actinomycetota; class Coriobacteriia; order Coriobacteriales; family Coriobacteriaceae; genus Collinsella. The sequence goes on along the minus strand of CATVTM010000006.1, from coordinate 53,596 downwards.
TTGGGGTCCTTAAAGAATTTCGCCATGATGTTCTCCTTTGCTGATGTGCCAATGTTCTTGATGGTTCTTATGCCCAAAGGCAGACAAACCATCCACGGCATTGCAAATGAACACATAACGGGCGGGGACGATGGGGCAGCGTGTGCCATCCGCTCTGGCGGCCCCACCCGAGCGGGTTAGCGCCCGTCGCCGCCGAGCAGCGCCAGAACATCCTCGCGGGTAAACAGCGCCGAGGAGATGCCGTCGCCGCCGAGCACGCTGTTGACCAGGTCGCGTTTGGACTCCTGCATCTGCATGATGCGCTCCTCGATCGTGTCCTTGGCGATGAGCTTGTACACGGTCACGGTATGTTGCTGGCCAATACGATGCGCGCGGTCGGTCGCTTGGTCCTGCGCCGCCACGTTCCACCACGGGTCGTAGTGAATGACCACGTCGGCAGCCGTCAGGTTAAGGCCCACGCCGCCCGCCTTGAGCGAAATCAAAAAGACCGGAACCTCGCCCGCTTGGAACTGCGCGACCATCTTGGCGCGGCTCTCCTTAGACGAAGCGCCCGTGAGCTTAAGGAAGGCGATGTTCTCCTTGGCCAAGCGCTTACCGATGATATCGAGCATACCCGTGAACTGGCTGAACAACAGGATGCGATGCCCGCCGTCGAGTGCGCCGCGCACGAGCTCCATGCACGTATCGAGCTTGGCGCTCCCCGCCTTGTAATCCTCGTAGTGTAGACGCGGGTCGCAGCAGATCTGGCGCAGCTTGGTGAGCTCGGCGAGCACCTTGAGTTTGTCCTTCTTAAACTCCCCAGCCTCGCGGTGCTGCACCTGCTGGGCGATGCGGTCCTGGTTGGCCAGGTAGAGCTTGCGCTGCTCGCCGGTAAGCTGCGCCATGACGGTGTCTTCGATCTTCTCGGGCAGGTCGGCCACCACGTCTTCCTTAACACGGCGCAGCACAAACGGCGACACGAGCGCCTGCAGGCGAGCGGCGCTGTCACCCTCGGCGTGCTCGACCGGGCTTTCGAAGCGCTTGGCAAACGACTCGCGCGTCCCCAAAAGGCCCGGCATCAAAAAGTCGAAGATGCTCCAGAGCTCGGACAGGCGGTTTTCGATGGGCGTTCCCGTCAGGGCAAAGCGCACGCCGGCCGGCAGGCGCTTGGCAGCGCGCGCCACCTGCGTGAGCGGATTTTTAATGTATTGTGCCTCATCGAGCACCACGCGGGCAAAATCCTGCTCGACATATTCGTCGATGTCGCGGCGCATAAGGTCATACGACGTCACGACCACGTTGTGCTCGGCAGCGCCGGCAATTTGCACGCGACGCTGCGCCTTGGCGCCCACGATGGCGCACACATCGAGCGAGGGCGCAAAGCGCTCCAGCTCGGCAGTCCAGTTGTACACGAGTGAGGCCGGGCATACCACGAGCGTGGGCTTGGTGTCCCCCGCCTCCACGCGCGCCAGGATATGCGCGATCATCTGGAGCGTTTTGCCCAGGCCCATGTCGTCGGCCAAGATGCCGCCAAGGCCCAGGTGTTCGAGCGAGCCGAGCCACTGGTATCCGTCGACCTGGTAGCCGCGCATCGTTGCCTTGAGCGATGCCGGCACCGTAAAGTCCATCTTGCCGAGCGTGTCCAGGCGCTCGACGGTACGGCGGAACGCAGCGTCGCGATCGGCCTCGAGCGCCGGCGTGCGCGCGAGCATGCTATCGACAAAAAGGGTGCTCGACGCGGGAAGCGACACGCCGTCGAGCAGGTCGACGGCATCGACACCCAGATCTTCGGCAAGGCCAAACGCGGCGCGCGCTCCCTCATCCAGGCGCACGATGTCGCCAGACGTCAGGCGCGCAAACGTCTGGTGGCGCTTGTACGAGTCCAGATAGATGGCAAGATCTGCCGCCGAAAGCCCGCTCGCGCCCAGCTCGACGTCGAGCAGGTTACTCTTGACGGTCGCACGCACCGAAAGCTTGGGCGCAGGGCGGACCGAGACCTGGCGCAGGCGGTCGCTGAGCATGACCTCGCCCAGCTCGGACAGGGCGGACAGACCCTCGGTCAGCAGGCAGAACAAGCTCTCATCATCGCGCTCCTCAAACGCCAGGCCGCCCTCTTGGAAATCGAAGTACATGGCAGCCGTGTCCATAACGCGAAACTCCGCCACCACGTCGCGGGGCGGCACGCCGGGGCGCTGCTCTTCAAAGGGACTGCCCGGAGCGCCCAGGCTAAAGAGATCTGCCGACCAATCGCCGTAGGTAACCGTAATTTTGCAGGTCACGAGCCCATCGTCGACGCCGATTGCCATGGCAAAGCTCGGCTCGGGCGCCACGGTATCGAGCGCGGCGGGCGCGGTGAGGTCGGTGTAGTCGCGCAAAATGGGCAGCGCCATACGGCAGAACTCACCCACCTGCTCGGCGGCAATATGGGCGGGCGTGCGGCACGGCAGCAAGCGCGACAAAAAAGGTGCGGCATGCTGAGCAAATGCAGCGTCGGTACGGCGCGCGCGGCGCGTGTCAACCAAGTAGGCAGCATCGCCCGACGCAAAGCAGTACATATCGGCGGGCAGGCGCAGGTCATAGCTACCACCGGCCGCCGGCGCGATTTTGGCGGCAAGGAGTGGTGGGCGCTTAGCGGACGCCTCGTCCTCCCCTTGCGGAGATAGCTCAACCGCCACGTCGTAGGTGCGATGCGTCGTCGTCCCCCGCGACCAGGCGGGCTCAAAGGAGATGGTCCGGCCACGCAGCAAGTCCAGCATGTACACGATGTCATGCTCGGACAGCGGCAGCTGGCGCTCGGCGACAAAGCCGCTGCGGGCAAAATCGTACGACGCCGAACGCGAACTCGTGATGTCGCTCAGATACGCAACCGTTGCCACAACAAGGTCGAGCAGGCGCACCGAAACCTCGTCGAAGGCTTCGGGCGTATGGACAAACGTGAGCTTCTTGCCGTACGAGAAGGTGCCGCCTCGAACATAGGCGTCGGCCATGCCGTCGATATCCTTGACCACGTAGGACACCGAACCGCAGCGAATGCGAAACTCGAGCGCCCAGCTAAAGCGGTCGGCGAACAGCGGATTGTAGTACGGCACCAACGAGGGCTCCAACGCCGCTTTGGGGGCGTCGGGATCAACGGCACCGGCGAGCTTGCGGCGCATGCTCGCCAGCTCATCCATGCGCGCGTCCGAAAGATCGGAGAGCGCCGCCACAAGGCTCGGGCTCGTGGGGACGGGCGCCGGAAAGGGAAAGTTGGGATTGACGGCCGGCGCTTTGGGCGCGGTGCGCGCGGGCTGTTTCGGCTGCGCCGTAAACGTGCGGACCGGCGTGCGCAAACCTTCGACGGGCTCGGCGCCGCTGGCATCCAAATACGCCAGAGCCGTGGCAATAGCGTGCTTGCACATACCGGGGTAACGATAGGCGGCGGGGCAATCGCAGTCGTAGTCGATCACCTCGTGCTCGTCCATGTCGAGCGCCACGTGCGTCTTGTACAGGTCGCCGCGCGAACCGCGCACCGAGCCCTCAACCGTCACGTTTTTGGAGAAGCGCGAGCCGCTGTCCTCGATCGACAGCACGGCGCCGTTGAGCATGAGCGAACGCCCCTTCATAAAGGTGCCGCTCAGCGCCGCCTCTTTCCGGAGCGCCTGCACAAACGTCCCCTGCGCCATCACTTCCTCCAATCTCACCCCGGGTAGCTTAGATAACCGTCACGCGGCCCTGGTTACCCACAATCGCCTTTGCCTCTGCCAGCAGCGGAATCGAGCGTGCGTTGACCTTGGCCGGTACCTCGGCACGTAGCACGCGCCCGTCGACTTGCTCAATAAAGATCTCCACGCGGTCGCCGCCCGGGTTGGTAGTGAGCACCGTGGCCAGGCGCGCCATATTGCCCTGGCTAAAGCGGCTGTTGGGCACCATGACCTCAAACACCTTGGGCTTGTTGTTCTCCTCGTTGAGCTCGAGCGGCACGATCTCCTGCGCGATGATCTGGTCGCCGCGGTCCGAGCGCTCGAGCTTGCCCTTAATGCGCACAAAGGCATCGGACAGCTGCGCGCCGGTCTCGGGATCGACCTCGCCGTACAGGTACCCCTCGGCCTCCTTGTAGGTCTTGGGGAACACCACGACCGTGGCCTCGCCCTCCATGTCCTCGAGCTGCACGATACCCATGGGATCGCCGTTTTTGGTCACGCGCTTGGACACGCTCGAGACCATGCCGGCCCACCACAGCGCCTTGCCCTCGGGAATCTCCTGGTTGATGGTGCCGCCCGTGGGGTTCTGCACTTCGTACCCGGTATCGATCTGCGAGAACGAGAAGTCGCGCGCCTTGGCTAGTGCATACTCAAACGGGCGCAGCGGGTGGTCCGAGACATAGATGCCCAGAACTTCCTTCTCCTGGCTCAGCTTAAGGTGGCGGTCCCATTCCTGGCCATCCGGATCGGGCACGCTCACCTCAAAGCCCGAGCCCTCAACGTCGCCGAACATGTCGAAGAACGACGTTTGGCCGCTCGCGCGGTCCTTTTGGCGCTTTACCGCGGCATCGATGATGTTCTCGGGGTTGTTCTTGTCCACAAAGTGCATCATCTGGCGACGCGGATACCCCGTGGAGTCGAAGGCGCCTGCCTTGATCAGCGATTCGATTACGCGGCGGTTGGCCTGGCTCGAGTCCACGCGCTCGACAAAGTCGTGCAGCGTCTTAAACGGTCCGCCCGCCTCGCGCTCGGCGATAATCGTCTGCGCCACGCCGGTGCCCACGCCGCGAATGCCGGCCAGACCAAAACGCACGCCCTCCTTGGTAGCCGTGAACTCGGTACCGGACTCGTTGACATCTGGCGAAAGCACGGGGATGCCGTCGTGACGGCACGCCGAGACGTAGTGAACGATCTTGTCGGTCTTGCCCGTATAGGACGTCAGAACGGCCGCCATGTACTCGTGCGGATAGTGCGCCTTGAGCCACGCCGTCTGCATAACCAGGATGGCGTAGCCGGCGGAGTGCGACTTGTTAAAGGCGTAAGATGCGAACTCGAGAACATCGTCCCAAATCTTCTGGGCGACCTCGCGCGTATAGTTGTTCTTGATAGCGCCGTTCATCCAGTGGTCGTAGGTGGTCTCGTCCGAGCCATCCTCCCAGTGGAGTACCGTCGACGTGAGCAGCTTGATCTTTTTCTTAGCCACGGGCTTACGGATACGCGAGTCCGATTCGCCCTTGGAGAAGCCGCACATCTCGACGGAGATGAGCATAACCTGCTCCTGGTAGACCATGGTGCCGTAGGTTTCGCCCAGGATGTCGTCCAGGCGGTCGTCGTAGGAGACGGCCGGCTCCTTGCCGTTCATACGGTTGATGTAGGACGAAACCATGCCGGCGCCCAGCGGGCCCGGGCGGTACAGAGCGATCAATGCCACGACGTGCTTGTACTCGGTGGGCTTCATGTTCTTGATCGTGGCCGTCATGCCGGCGGACTCGACCTGGAAGACGCCGGCGGTGTGGCCGGAACCCATGAGCTTAAAGATCTCGGGATCGTCAAAGGGGATCTCTTCCTCTTTGATGTCGATGCCGAAGTTCTTTTTGATGTTTGCCTTGGCCTTGGAGATAACCGTCAGCGTGCGCAGGCCCAAGAAGTCCATCTTGAGCAGGCCCATGTCGGCAACGGTATGGCCCTCGTACTGGGTAATCTCGACGCCGCCCTTGGTGTCGAGCTTGGTGGGCACATGCTCGTTGACGGGGTCGCGGCAGATCAGAACGGCGCACGCGTGCACGCCCTCGCCACGGGTGAGGCCCTCAATCGAGAGCGCCGTGTCGATGATGCGGCGGGCGTCGTCGTCCTTTTTATAGGCCTCGGCAAAGTCGGGGTTAAACAGATCCTCTTTGCCGGGTTGTTTTTCGAGTACCTGCTTGAGCTTGACCTTGGGGTCGCTCGAGACCATCTTGGACAGGCGCTGACCCATGTAGACCGGGTAGTCCAGGACGCGCGCGGCGTCGTTGATGGCCTGCTTGGCCTTGATGGTCGAGTAGGTGATGACGTGGGTGACCTTCTCGGGGCCGTAGAGCTGGCGAACGTGCTCCACGACCTCGAGGCGCCGCTCATCGTCGAAGTCCATATCGATATCGGGCATCTCGGTACGCTGCGGCGACAGGAACCTCTCGAACATTAGGCCGTTCTCGAGCGGGTCGAACGCGGTGATGTTCATGGCGTAGGCGACGATAGCGCCGGCGGCCGAGCCACGGCCGGGGCCGACGCCGATGCCGTTGTCCTTGGCCCATTGCACGTACTCGGCAACGATCAAGAAGTAGGCGGCAAAGCCCTTGTCGCAAATGACCTTGTATTCGTACTCAAAGCGCTCTTTGATGTTGACGCCACCGATCTCGCGCGTGGCCCAGTCGTCGCCGTAGTGCTGGCGCAGGCCCTTCTCGCACTCGCGGCGGAACTGGCTCTCGTGCGTCTCTCCGGGATCGAGCAGCGGGAAGCGCGGCAGGATGATGGAGTCCCAGTCGAGCTCGACGTAGCACTTGTCGGCGATCTCGAGCGTGTTGTCGCAGGCCTCGGGGCAATACGGGAACATTGCCCGCATCTCCTCCTCGGTCTTCATGTAAAACTCCGAGCCAGTCATGCGCATGCGGTTGGGGTCGTCGACTTTGGCGTTCATGCCAATGCACATGATGACGTCCTGCACGGGCGCGTCCTCGCGGCGCAGGTAGTGGAAGTCGTTGGTGGCGATAACCTTGACGCCCACCTGTTTGGCGATGTCGATGAGCGTGCGGTCCATCTGCTCATCGGTCAGGCCGTTGTCGGTGGTGATGCCATGTTCCTGGATCTCGATGTAGAAGTCGCCGGGCTCGAAGGTGTCACGGAAGGTCTCGGCCCATTTGATGGCGCCTTCCATGTCACCACGGTCGATGTATTTGGGGATGATGCCCGCAATGCAGGCGCTCGTGCAGATCATGCCTTTGGCGTGGCGGCGCAGGTTGTCGAGCGTCACACGCGGCTTGTAGTAAAAGCCCTGCACGGCGGCCTCGGAAACCGTCTGCATCAGGTTGACGTAGCCCTCCTGGTCCTTGGCCAGAAGAATCATGTGGTAGAGCTCGGGCTTGTGGTCGCGAGCAAGGGTCTCGTCCGGCGTAAAGTAGACCTCGCAGCCAAAGATGGGCTTGATGACCAGCGGCGGCTTGAGCTCGTCGATGTTGCCCTTCTCGTCCCACATGGCCATGTCCTTCACATACTGGGCATGCTCGCGCGGGTTGGCCTCGGGATCGGGCTCCTCCAGCTCGTCGCGGCGGTCCTTTTCCAAGAAGGCCTTGTCGTGGCTCCACGTTTTGTACTCGGGCGTGTTGTGGTTAACGGCGTCGCAGGCCAGCGCCAGGTCGGGCACGCCGTACATGTAACCGTGGTCGGTAATGGCCACGGCGGGCATGCCCAGCTCAACAGCGCGGTTGACCATATCCTGGATACGGGTTGCGCCGTCGAGCATGGAGAAGACAGTGTGATTGTGCAGATGGACGAATGCCATGTGATGAGCTCCGATGCGGGTTCGTGTTCTGACTGAACGATTTTACCGCACGGCACGGACAGCACCCGAACCTAGCCAAACCCACACGGCTCCTATTGAGTTGCGGTGAAATAGTTCCTGTTTGGCCCTTCTGAGCCGTAAAACAGGAACTATTCCACCGCAACTTCAAAGGGCCCGAGCGACCCTCCTGAATTGCGGTGAAATACGGACTGATTGGCGGCTTTTCTGGCCAAAACAGTCCGTATTCCACCGCAAGTTATTGAGGGCTAGAGGTTGTAGGTGACTACCTGAGGCTCGGCGGGTTCGACGAAGAGGGTCGGATCCGGCTGCTCCACGCGGACGAACTTGACGGTCACCGTCTCATAGCCCGCCTTGTGCAGAACGTCCGAATAGACGCGCGCCTGCAGGGCATGCTTCTCCCGCAGCTGCTCCGGCGTCTCGTCTGGTGTGCCACCCGTCTTGTAGTCGATGACCAGCGCGCGTGACGAATCCGCCGGGTTCGTCGCCAAAGCGTCGATGGCGCCTTCGGCATATGCACCGTAGCGAGCGATGTCCTCGTCCTCGCAGCCCAGCGAAAAAAACGGCACCTCGGCGCGAACGCACGGCCAGGCAAGCAGCTCGGCACGGACCGCCGACTTGAGCCAGCGGTCCAGGGCAACGTCGAAGCGCTCGCGCTGCTCCGGCGTCAGGCGCCACAGACGCGCCAGCGCATCGGCACGCGCGGCGGGCAGCTCATCGGCACCCATCTCGATCAGCCACTGGCAGGCGGCATGGAACGCCGAGCCCAGCGCCATGGGGTTGCCGGCGGGCTCAACGGCGGCCACGCCTGCATCCGTCATCTCGAAACCATCCGACTCCGCATCATCGCCGGCCTCGTCCATGGGCACGTGTGCCTCGGCGGCACGGTCCTCGGACTCGGCATGCAGCGCCGCGGCGATTGACGAGTAGCTGTACGAATCGCGCGCCGGATACGGGCAGGTGCCCATGCGCACGCCCACCGCCTGGGGATACACGAGCTCAAACGCATCGGGCTCGGGGTCGGCAGGACCGGGAACGGCGGCGCGGGCATCTGCACCGGCACCCTCCGGCTCCGCATCGCCGCGGACAAGCCTGCCCTCGGCATCCAGCGAAGCGTTGGCCTCAAACGCCTGCTCGCCAAAGGTAAAGTCCGAAAGCGAAATGAGCTCGTAGTCGCCCGGCTGGGAGTTGTCGAACACCAGGCGGTCGGCATCGAGCTGCGGCATGTCCAAAGCGTCGGTCGGCAGGATGCGGCGCAGCACGTCGTAGGTCAGATCCGTCTCGACATCGAAGGTCGGCGCCGTCACCTTGCCACGGCTCACGCCGGCATCCATCGCCAGAATGACCAGCTCTCGCGCACGCGTCATGGCGACATAGAGCAAGCGAGCCCGCTCCTCGAGCGAAAGCTGCAGGTCGTCGTTGCGCAGGCGAACGAATGCCTCGGCGGGAGAACCCGTCGCGCAGACATCCTCCATGAGCTCCGGCGGCAACCATAGCGACGTGCCCTTACCCTTAAACGCATGCTCAAACTGCTTTTTGACGTCATCGCCCTTTACGAACGTGCCGTCCGCGAGTTTAACGCCGTCGAAGCGTGCCGGCAGCGCCACGACCTGCGCCCCACCGTCGACGCGGCCCATCTGCGCCGCACCGGACGATTTGCGCACGCCAAAGCACTCGGCAACCGCTACGACCGGATACTCCAGGCCCTTGGACGCATGCACGGTCATGATGCGCACCGCGCCGTCGCCCTCCTCGTTGAGGGCGCCTGGGGCCTCCTTGCCCGCCAAGAAGCGGTCGAAGGCAAGCGCAATGGAACGCGGCGAGTTACCGAACTCGGCCTCCGCCTCGGCCACGGCATCGAGCGCCTTAAGCACGTTGGCGGCAATGGCCTTGCCCTCGGGACCACGCTGTGCCAGACGCACAAACCAGCCGGAGGCGTTGACAGTATCGCGCGCGATGGCGGCGAACGAATCGCGCCCCACACGGCGAAGCGCGTAGCGCAGCACCTCGCGGGCGCGCGTCACGAGCGGCAGGTTTTGCAGGCCCGGCACATCGGAATCGCTCATGATGCCCGCATCGATGTTGCGGCGCGAGGTCTCCCCCGTCTGATCGTCAAGCTTGGTCGCCAGCGCCAAAAACTCCTGGGCGCCCAGCGCAAACATCGGCGATGCCAGCAGCGGCATGAGGCCCTGCGCCGTATCGGCCGGATTGGCAAGCGCGCACACCAGGGCACGCACCGTCTGAACCTCAGCTGCCTGGGCAAAGACCGAGCCGCCTGCGATCACGCAGTCGAGCCCTTGGTCGCGGAAGGCTTGCGCATAGATATCGGCATTGGTCATGCGCCCCAGCAGCAGCACCATACCGCCCTGGGGCTGGCCCGCTTTAACGAGTGCTTGGAATCGCTCCGCAATCGCGCGAGCTTTCGCCTGCGTTCGCTCCTGCGTACTGCCACCGGCAACGAAGATCGACTGGCGGCGCGATGCCTTCGCCTTGAGCTTGTCCTCGCGTTTGTCGCTCGGTTCAAGATCCAAGAACCCCTGCATCAAACCACCGGTGTCGCCGTCAAAGACGCGCGCCACATAGCGCAGCACCTCGTCGTGGCTGCGGAAGTTGCGTACAAGCTTGACGAGCTCGCCGGCGGGGGCATCGGACGTGGCGACCGTCTCGGGCGCCGTCGTCGAACCCACCTTGCGCTCCTGGCGACGGAACACCTCGACCTCGGCACCACGGAAGCGGTAGATCGACTGCTGCGCATCGCCTACGGTGCACAGTGCGCGCTCCCCCGCGCCCGTCAGGTAACGGATCAAATCGACCTGCATCTGGTCGGTATCCTGGAACTCATCGATCATGACCATCTTAAAGCGACCCTCATAGGCCGCTCGGATGGCGGGATAATCGCGCAGCGCCTCGTACGCCATGCGCAGCAGGTCGTTGTTATCAAGCGCGGACTGGTCAGCCTTGAGCGCGCGGTATTCCGCCTCCACAGCACGAGCAAGCCCCACCAGTGCATCGAGCGCGGGACCACCGCAGGCGAGCACGATATTGATAAATGCATCGGCAGCCTCGGCCTTGAGCAGCTCGGCCTGCTCCTTGGGGAACGCTTTGCTCGCCCGAGGCATGCTGCACGACATCATGAGTCGCGCCGCATCCTCCATGGTTTTGCCGCTCGCCTCAAACGCGTCGATGGCATCGAGTGCCACCTGCGCTTTCTCGGTCGCGGCCTTGCTCGCACCCAACGCCGCGCGATAGGCGTCGGCAAGCGCAGAGGTGTCAGCCTGGCCGCGCGCCACGCACACATCGTCCATGCCGCCCGGCAGCTGGCTCGATAGCTCCAGCAGGTCGCGCACCAGCCCTTTGATGGTGGTACCGGCGCCAAACGGCCCGCCCTCGCCCGCCATGGGATACCAAGCGTAGAGGGCCTTAAGCGGGGCGGCGAGCTCAGGCGCGGCATCGGGCGCCGTCGCGCGCCCCAGCACATGCTCGACAGCCTGATCCATAAGCTCATCGGTATCGGTAAGCACCGTGAACTCGGGATCGATGCCCAGCTCCAGCGCGTGCGCGCGCAGGATACGCGAGCACATGCCGTGAATGGTCGAGATCCAAGCGTCGTCGACGGTCAGGGCCTCTTCGTCCATACCCTCGTCGATAAGCGCACGACGCACGCGGTCACGGATCTCGGCCGCGGCATCTTTGGTAAAGGTAATGGCGAGCACCTGGTCCAGATGCTCAACGAACGGACCGGATTCGGGCGAGAGCGCGTAGACGATGCGGCGCGTGAGGGTAAAGGTCTTGCCCGAACCGGCACCTGCCGAAACAAACAGCGGACGGTCGAGCGTTTTGACGATCTGCAGCTGTTGCGGCATCAAAGTCGAAAGATCCATGGTCTACACGTCCCTCCTTACAAACGTTCCTTCGTGGTTATACGAGCAGCGCGCATGCACGGCCTGAGCCGACGTCGGGTCGACGGCGGCAACGTTGCCTGCCTCGAGCTCGCGTAGGCGCTCGGCAATGCCGGTCTCCACGCGATCGAGCAGCGCATCGAAGTCCATGCTGCCACCCTCGCCGGGGAAACCTTTCTTAAGGCCCGGGATGCGACCGTCGCCGCGCTCTTCCTCGAGCAGCTCGGTGCTCGCGGCGCCGCGCAACGCCGGCTTGCCGCCCTTGGTCGAAAAATAGAGCGCGGCGCGGGTATCCAGATCCAGCGCCCGACGCATGGCCTGCGCGTAGATGAGTGTCTGGGTATGGGGCGGCAGCCAGCGCGGGTCGTCGATGGGGGCCTCGCCCGACTCCTCGTCGCGCACCGTGGGGTCGGCGAGCTTAAACTCCTCGACACCCGAACGATGCTTATAGTCGATTACCACGGCGCGATTCTCGGCATCCACATCAACGCGGTCGATGCGCCCGCCAAGCGGCCAGCCGGCATACTCGACCTTAAGCTCATTAAAGGCGAACTCAAGGTAGCGCGGGGCAAAGGGTGCAAGCGCCTCGGACTCGTAGGCAAGCACGCCCTCCAGCTGCGGCAAAATCTCGGCCACCTGGCGCTCCTCCACTGGAGAGAGCGGCACCAGCGGGCCCTCGGTACCGCGCTTGCCGGCGTGCTCGGCCAGGGTCTCGGCAAAGACCTCGTGCAGCAGCTCCTTCGCGCGCGGCAGATTCATGGGCGTCACGCGCTCCATGCCCACCTGGGGCAGACGGGCATGCAAGTGCTCCAGCACGTCATGGACAAAGTTGCCCTTCTCCATGTTGCCAAAGCCGGCGTCGATCGACTGGGGTTTGACGCGATACGAGACGAACCAGCACAGCGGGCAGGTGGAATAGGCCTCGATCTGCGAGGCGGACGTCAGGCGCGGCACAAGCGGCGCGCCCTCGCCCTCGCCGTCACGACGGCGCAGGACCAAATACGGCACGGCCTCATCGCTCAGATGCTGAGGAGCTTCGCAGGTCACGCGCTCGCGCCTAAGACCTTCGCCTGCCGCGGGATCGAAGTCCCTTACGATATCGCCCTCACCCACGCACTTCGCCTTGTCGGCGCCAGCGGCCTTAGCGTTGTCAGCAGTCTTGTCGGCGTCAGCGGCCTTAGCATCGTTAGCGGCCTCGGCATGCGCCCGCAACTCGGTCCACACGGCCGCCGGATAGCACTCGCGCGCTTGACGATCGTGGGTCACACGGGCGAGCGCAACCGGACCACGCGACGCTTGCATCGCGCGGCCAAAGCGTGCGCGCAGCAAGGCCGCAGGCTCAAGCGTCACGCCCTCGCGACCAAGGCTCGCCGTCAGCGTGGCCAGTGGCCCCTCCTCGTGTGAGAGCGGATAGCTGTCCAGATCGACATCGGCAAACAGCACGGCATCGTAGCTGCCGGGGCGCAGAGCCGCCGCATCGGCAAGCGAAGCAAAACGAACCTGAGCACGTGGCGCACGGTCAACCTCGTAGGTCTCGTAATCGTAGGCGGTGCTACGCTTGTCTACCTTGGTGCGAATGCCATCGAGCACGGGCACGGTCGCGGCCTGCGATACGTCGAGCGCGCGAGCATCGTTCATAAGGATGTCGATGACGTGGCGCAGCAGAGCCACCTCCGCCTGGCGACGGGCTTGGCCATCCAAGCTGCCCAGCGAGCGATCGGGCAACGCCTCGGCAACGGCAAACATGGCCTTGAGCGCCGTCACGGGCTTGTCACGCCACAGCGCCTGGAACACGTCCGAAACCACACACGGCACGTTCTTAAACCAGTTCTCGTCGCTCGCCGCCTTGCGCACGCCCCTCACCTGGCCTTGGACGCTCTGCAGCAGGCTCTTAACGCCCGCGGTAGTCTTGCTGCGCGACAGGCGCATGTTCTTATCGAAGGTTCGCGCGCTGGCGGCATCGGCGCCCGAAAGCGGACTGTAGATCCAGTCGGTAAGCTCCGGCGCGGGCCACCATTCGGTCTTTGACGCCGTGAACTCATCGGCGGCCTTCATGCGCTCGATCAGGCCGGCAAGCGCCGCAAACTGCTTGCCCGCAATGGATTGGGAAAACGCCGTGAACTCAGTCGTCTCGGCCGCAATGTGACGCGCCGCCAAACGGGCAGCGAGTTCGCCGAACAGCTGGGGTGCCCGGGCGGAAACAACGAGCACACGCGTGGGGTCGGAGTTTGTCGCGGCGCCGTCGCGCGACACGGACTCCTCGCATGCCGCGACCAGGTTCTCAAGAGCATCCACATAAGCGCGGGCGCGGGCATGGGGGCCGGCCACCTCTATAAAAATAGGCTGAGCGGCAGGCGCAGAAGCGGTCTCGGACGCGCCGGCGTTCTCCCCCAACGGGGCGGCCTCAAACAGCACACCGCGGGCATCAAAGGCGGCAGCCAGGTCCTCGCGCATCGCCGCCTGCTCGCGGGCAAGCAGCACGACGACCTCTCCCCCATTGTTCGCCACAGCAGACAGTAACTCGAGCAGGCCGTGCGTAAACGACGTGATACCGCGCACGCATACGGCGCGGGTACACGCCGGCAGGTTATCGGCCAGGGCACCGGCCATAATGTCAGCCGCCTCGCAGGGCTCGACCATGTCTCGACGGTCCAAGCCGCTCGCATAGGCGCACAAAAGTTCAAACACGCGAGCCTCGGCGTCGCTTTTGGGCTTGGGCTTGCAAACGTTGTCGCAGCAACGCTCGGTGCCTGTCCCTGCCACACCCGGCAGCACATCGCGAGCCATACGCGCGAGCATACGCACCGTGCCCTGGCTGCGCGAAAGCGGCTGCAGGTCGGCGTCGTCGAGGCGCGCTACCATGTCCGAAAACAGCATCTGGCGCTGCAGGTTGTCGACGAAACCGCGCCCGTCGCCCAAAAGCTCCCAAAGCGAGCGAAGCCACGATGTAGGCGTCTTGTAGTCAATACCCAGCGAAACGCCGGCTTCCGCCGCATCATGACGGCACAGGTCGAGCTCGGCAAACGTTGGCGCCAGCAGCACGGCACGCCCGTGGCGGGCAATAAGGTCGGCAAGCAGCGCCGCCTCGGCATCGCTCAAATCCGCGCCGGCGTTGGTGGTATAGATTCGAACAGGCATGGTCCTCCACTCAAACCGTTCGCAATATTCAATGCTTCCATCCTACCCGCCCGCGCGGACAGATTTGCCCCACGCCAACAGATTTGACCCCTTGGAGACGGAGGAAAATGGATCACCGAGGAGGTCAGTCTAACCCAGTGATCCGTTTTCCTCCGTCCCCAAAGGATCAAAAAACCGCCCCCGAAGGGACGGTTCTGCGCAATTCGTTTGTTGCCGCTGGCCTACTCGCCATCCTCCAGCTTGATGAGGATCTTGCGATAGCCGCCGTACTCGCCGTTGAGTGCCTTGGACACGCGGCTCACCGTAGTGGACGAAGCGCCGGTGCGGGCCTGAACCTCAACATAAGGCTCGCCCTCATCCAGATAACGCGCAACCTGCAGACGTTGCGAAAGATCGCAGATCTCGCGCGGCGTGCAGATATCGGTCAAAAACGCCTGGATATCCTTCTCGTCATCCAAAAGACTAAATGCGTGGACCAGCTGCTTGACATCAGGCTTGTCAAACATGTTCTCGATATTCATCGATCACCGCCAAACCCGCCAAAAGGCATCGAAGTTGATACTGACATCGGGCATCGTTCGCCCGTTCTATGCAATAGGGCAACGCCTGTGGCTTTTGCCCGTAGCAGTTTAGCACACCACCAAACTAAAGCGACAAAACTCTCTGCCAGCGGCGCGTTTTCTAGGACGAACGCCGTTTTGAAACCGAATGCGCACGCAAGCTCCACGAATATCTGAGACAATGGGCGTCCAAACAGAGCCGTGCCCCGCGCCCATCCAAGTTGCAAAGGCATGTGCCCCTTACGCTCCCTCACCACGCCATGCGCAAGAAAGGATTCACACCATGCGCTTTATGCTTAACTGGCTCTTTACCTCGATCGCCATTGCGATTGCCACGTTCCTCGTTCCCGGCATCCAGCCCTTCGGTTTTGCCGAGGCCTGGGTCTGTTTCGCCTTCGTGGGACTGTTCCTCAACATCGTCGATTCGCTCGTCAAGCCGTTCCTGACGGTCATCTCGCTGCCGCTCACGATCATTACGCTGGGTATTTTTCAGCTTGTAGTCAACAGCTTTATGCTCGAGCTGGCCAGCTACCTGTCGGTCAATCTGCTGGGCGCGGGTATCTCCATCGCCAGCTTTGGATCGGCCTTTATGGGCAGCATCCTGGTATCCATCATGCGCAGCATCCTCGACAGCATCGCCGAGGGCTAAAACGGCCATTCCGGCCGCGCCCGTCTCAACAGCCCAAAACGAAGGCCGCCCATCGCAAAAAATGGGCGGCCTTCTTATTTGCCAAGTCTCAAAGGGCGAGAGGATCTGCCATTTCCACCCCGTCCCCACATGACAGGTGGGGCTAGATCACGTAGTCGTAGCCCTCGTTGGGGGCGACAAGCGCATCGAGCGTCACGCCGTCGAGGTAGTCGTTGATGAGCTTGTCCAGATTCTTCCACACGTCGAGCGTGGGGCACTCATCAGATCGCGAGCAACCCTTGCAGTCGCCATCCAGACAGGCGACCGGCGCCAGGCTGCCCTCGGTCAGGCGCAAGATCTCGCCCACCGTGTACTGCTCGGGCGGGCGTGTGAGCACATAGCCGCCGCCCTTGCCGCGCATGCCCGAGAGCATATTGGCGCGCACGAGCGTCGCCAGAATATTCTCGAGGTACTTCTCCGAAATACCCTGACGTGCCGCAATCTCTTTAAGCGGGATGCGACCGGCCGCTTGGTGCTCGGCCAGATCGACCATAACGCGCAGGGCATATCTGCCCTTAGTAGAAACCAACATATATAGTGCTGCCTTTCGGTCTTTTAGTCCGTTGAAATTCTAGCCGAAAAATTGGCTTTGAAAATACCCGTTCCGGTCAAGATGGTTAATCAACTTGCAATAATCTCTTATTTCCTATTGCATTACTAGGCTTTAGTGTCTACTATGCTTCCCAACAGCTAAACGAACAACCTATAAGGTTTGTGGGTTTAGCTGCTAGACACACCGTAAAACCACACGGTATCCAGTCATTTGAACACTTTGGAGGTTCACCATGAGCAATGTTTACACGTCCATCGATCAGCTTATCGGCCACACCCCGCTTCTGGAGCTCACCCACTTCGAGGCCGACGAGGACCTCAAGGCCCGTGTGCTCGTCAAATTGGAATACTTCAACCCCGCCGGGTCCGTCAAAGACCGCGTCGCCAAGAACATGATTGACGAGGCCGAGAAGGCCGGCAAGCTCGTGCGCGGTGGCGACTACACCATCATCGAGCCCACGAGCGGCAACACCGGCGTCGGCATCGCCTCGGTGGCGGCGGCCCGCGGCTACAAGGTGATCATCACTATGCCCGAGACCATGTCCGTCGAGCGCCGCAAGCTCATGCAGGCATACGGCGCACAGCTCGTGCTCACCGACGGCTCCAAGGGCATGAAGGGCGCTATCGCCAAGGCGGAGGAGCTGCAGAAGGAAACTCCCAACAGCATCATCGCCGGCCAGTTTGTGAACCCCGCGAACCCGGCCATTCACAAGGCCACGACCGGCCCCGAGATCTGGGACGACACCGACGGCAAGGTCGACATCTTCGTCGCCGGCGTCGGCACCGGCGGCACCGTGACCGGCGTGGGCGAGTTCCTCAAGGAGCAAAACCCCGAGATTCAGGTCGTCGCCGTCGAGCCCGCCACCTCCCCGGTGCTCTCTAAGGGCCAGGCCGGCCCGCACAAGATCCAGGGTATCGGTGCCGGCTTTGTGCCCGACGTCCTCGACACCCAGGTCTATGACGAGATCATCCCCGTCGAGAACGACGATGCCTTTGCCACCGGCCGCGCCGTGGGCCACAAGGAAGGCGTGCTCGTGGGCATTTCGTCCGGCGCCGCCGTCTGGGCCGCTCTGCAGCTGGCCAAGCGCCCCGAGAACGAAGGCAAGACCATCGTGGCGCTGCTCGCCGACACCGGCGAGCGCTACCTGTCCACGGCGCTCTTCCAGGACTAGAGCTTCTCGTTCTTAGAACGAGTCCAAGGCACGCCGGTCTCCCCTCTCTTCTGGCAGCCTGAGCTCATCCCAACAGGATGCCCCACGAGACGTCCGAACTTGCTACAATGTCTGCGGCGCGGAACCAGCCTCCCGCGCCGCTTTTCTTTTTTGGCCACATGCCACCAAGGAGAACCTCCTCATGCACAACAAGCGCGTGCTCGTCGCCATGAGCGGCGGCGTCGATTCCAGCGTGACCGCATATCTGCTCAAAAGCCAGGGCTACGAATGTGTCGGCGCCACCATGCGCCTCACCTGCCCCGCACCCGACCCCGCCACGGGCATGAGTAAGGTCGACCGCGACATCGCCGACGCAGAGGCCGTCGCCGAGCGCATAGGCATTCCCCACCATGTGCTCGACTTGCAGCAAACCTTCGACCGTAACGTAATCGAGCGCTTTGTGAACGCCTACCAGGAGGGGCTGACGCCCAATCCGTGCATTATCTGCAACCGCCACATTAAGTTTGGCGCGCTGCTCGATGCAGCGCTGGACATGGGCTGCGACTACATCGCCACGGGCCATTACGCCAAAACAAGCCAGGCGGCAGACGGCACCTGGCAGCTGCATCGCGGCGAGGACCCCAAAAAGGACCAGAGTTACTTTTTGTATTCGCTTACGCAGGAGCGTCTGGCGCGCACGATTTTTCCGCTGGCGGGTCTGGACAAGGAGCGCGACGTGCGCCGGATTGCCGCCGAGCAGGGCTTCATCAACGCCAAGAAGGCCGAAAGCGAGGATATCTGCTTTATTCCAGACGGTAACTACGCGGGCTATATCGAGCGCCGCTGCGGACATCCCGCTGCACCGGGCGACATTGTGTGGCGCGACGGCAGCGTGGTCGGGCGCCACAATGGCGCGCTGCGCTATACCATCGGCCAGCGCAAGGGCTTGGGCGTCGCGATGGCGCATCCCGTGTATGTAACGGGTGTCGACGCCGTCAACAACACCGTGCATCTGGGCGAGGCAGAGGACCTGACGGCCACGGCGCTCACGGCCAACGACTGGATTTGGAGTGCCCCTGCCGACCACATGGAGGTAGAGCTCACGTCCGGCGGCATTCGCGTGGGCGCCAAGTACCGCTACCGACAGAAAGACCAGGCAGCGACCCTTACGCGCGGCGAAGACGGGCAAATGTTGCTGACCTTTGACGAGCCGCAGCGCGCCATCGCCCCCGGACAGGCCGTCGTCGTCTATCGGGGCGACATCGTCCTGGGCGGCGGCACCGTTACGGCAGCCATCAAATAGCCCCATCCCCTTTATAAGTTGCGGTGAAATAGGGACTGTTTAAGCGTTTAAAACCGCCAAACAGTCCCTATTTCACCGCAACTTTGAGAGGACGGCCTCGGTCGGCACTATTGTGTCAGCCGAGGCCGCTGCATCGTTAGCGCTGGACGTAGGCGCGGACGAGCTCGTAGGTGTTGCGCACACCGTCGATGTGGCTGCGCTCGTAGTTGTGGCTCGCGTACACGCCGGGGCCGATCAGACCATGGCGAATGTCGTAGCCGGCCGAGAGCGTGGCCTCGACGTCGGAGCCGTAGTGCGGGTACACATCGATGGCGTAATCGAGCTCCAGCTCGCGCGCGATGTTGGACAGCGTGGTTACCAGGTCGTAGTTGTACGGACCGCCCGAATCCTTGGCGCAAATCGAAACCATGCGCTCGGTGCAGCCCAGGTCGTCACCCACGCAGCCCATGTCCACGCTGATCATCTCACGCGTGTCGGCCGGCACAAAGGCACCGCCGTGGCCGACCTCCTCGTACACCGTAAAGAGCAGCGAAACCTTGCGCGAAAGGGTCACCTCGCCGTCGGCAACGGCGCGGGCCAAACCAAGCAGAATCGACGCGGACAGTTTGTCGTCCAAGAAGCGGCTCTTGATGTAGCCGCTCTCCGTCACCGTGGTGCGCGGATCCATGGCGATGATATCGCCCGTCTGAATACCCAGCTCAAGCACATCGTCCTTGCTGTCGACATTCTCATCGAGCAGGATTTCCATGTTCTTTTCGATGGTCTTGACCGGCTCGTCGGCCACGTGCGCCGAAGGCTCGGTGTTGAGGACCACGCCTGTGTACACATTGCCGTCACGCGTGTAGACGGTACAGTTCTCGCCATCGGCCGTAGACCACTGATGCCCACCGAGCGTCGTGGGGCGCAGGCGACCATTGTCCTTGATGGAGCGCACCATGGCGCCCAGGGTATCGACATGGCTCGCCAACACGAGCGGCTCACCCTCGCCACCAAGTTCAACAAGCACATTGCCCTTATTGGAACGCTCAGGCCCAAACCCCATATCGCGCAGGGTCTCCATCAGATAATCAGTAGCCGCACGGGTATAGCCCGTAGGCGAAGCAATCGAGGTAAGCGCCTTCAACTGGTCAGTAATATAGGAGAGCGTCTCCTCTAGAGAAGCATCAACATTAGAAGCCATATGCATCCTTCCAAGTAAAACTAAGACCGAGTCCCGATTTTAACCGTTCTGCACGTGCAATGCCCCAGGAGCCGAACCGCCTCCAGACGTCCCCGCACCGGTTTTCTGCACGCGCACGGTTTACAATCCCAATCTTGCATAAATCCTATCGGTATCTGCATAGAAATGAGGCATCTTTTTGCTTCGTCTCAGGGTACCCCACCTTAGACCGTGCAAAAAACGGAGTATTCAGCACCGTGGGCCCCAACGGCCCCATCACAAACGACATAACGCCGTGGTTACAGCAGTGTTGCAGGCCGGCGCAAACCAAAAACGCGGCGACAGCCATCTCCGCCCATCGATAGCCCGCCCACAAGGACTGTCGATGGGCGCCGCGAGCCACTACGGCCCATTCACAACGTTATGCATTTTTCAGAGCTTGCTGAATACTCCCAAAAATGCACGCCGGGAAGTGCACCACCTATCCGCAGCGGGCAGCATGCCTTGGTTTTGCCCATATCGGGGCATCGGCGCGGAACAAAAGCCCCCGCCGCACGAAGTGCGCAGCGGGGGCTTCCGACATGTCCGAGGACGATTGCGGGGCTAACGGGCAGGGGCCCGCCGAACCAAGTTAGGCAGCCGGGCAGATCTTCTTGAAGAGCTCAATGACGTCGTCAAGCGTCGCCTCGCGCGGGTTACCCGGGAAGCAGGCGTCGGCCATGGCGTCCTTGGCCAGGACCTCGATCTCGTCAGCCTTCATGGCCTCGCAGACGTGCGGGATGTTCACGTCGGCGGAAAGCTGCTTAACGGCGGCGATGGCGGCATCGGCGGCCTCGTCGGTGCTCATACCCGTGGTGTCAACGCCCATGGCGACGGCAACCTTGGCCAGACGCTCGGCGCAAACCGGCTTGTTGAACTCCATGGCGATCGGCAGCAGCATGGCGCAAGCGACGCCGTGCGGGGTGTCGTAGTGAGCGGACAGGGTGTGGGCCATGGCGTGGTCGATGCCCAGGCCAACGTTGGAGAAGCCCATGCCGGCGACATACTGGCCAAGAGCCATGCCCTCGCGGCCGGAGCCGGGCTGGCCGGACTTGGCCTCGGCGACGGAGTCGCGCAGGTTCTCGCTGATCAGCTTAATAGCCTCAAAGTGGAACATGTCGGAGAGCTCCCAAGCGCCCTTGGTAGTGTAGCCCTCGATGGCGTGGGTCAGAGCGTCCATGCCGGTGGAGGCGGTCAGGCCGGCGGGCATGGAAGCCATCATGTCGGGGTCGACGACGGCGACCTCGGGGGTGTCGTTGGTGTCGACGCACACGAACTTGCGGACCTTCTCGGGGTCGGTGATGACGTAGTTGATGGTCACCTCGGCAGCGGTACCGGCGGTCGTCGGCACAGCGATGGTAAACACGGCGTGGTTCTTAGTCGGAGCAACGCCCTCGAGGCTGCGGACATCGGCGAACTCGGGGTTGTTGATGATAATGCCGATGGCCTTAGCGGTGTCCATGGAGGAGCCGCCACCGATGGTCACGATAGCGTCAGCCTCGGCGGCCTTAAAGGCCTCGACGCCGTCCTTGACGTTCTGGATCGTAGGGTTGGGCTTAATCTCGGAGTAGAGGCTCCAAGCAATGCCGGCAGCGTCGAGCTCGTCGGTCACCTTAGCGGTAACGCCAAACTTGACCAGGTCGGGGTCAGAGCAGACGAAGATCTTCTTGTAGCCGCGACGCTGGAGCTCGCCGGGGATCTCCTTGATGGCGCCGGAACCATGATAAGAGATGGTGTTGAGAACGAAACGATTAGCCATTGATAGCCTCCCATCGTGTGCGGGGCACCTATTACGCCCCGCGCTATGGCTCCCATCCTAACGCTTTTGAAACAAAAAAACACGCGAGAACATCAAAAGTGTTAAAGCGTTTCAACATAATAACGGAGCCCTAGTCCTTCCCTCCCAACAGCAGCGAGGGCTAGATTATAGGAGCAATCGCCCAAAGAATTCGACCAACTCAGTCTAAAATTGTTTCTGTTTTAGCAATATATGTTTGACAATATGTTTATAAAAGAATACTTTATAGTAAATAACATGCATGCAGCAAATAGCGTCATTCATTTTGTTAGAAATTGCCCATGTTGTTATGGCAGCTGCTTGCACTGCAACGTACAGCGCAATTCTCCGCACGAAGCAGAAGTCGGTTCCAATTCGATCGAGGCGATGACACGTGTTGGCTACTGGTCCTAAATCGAGCAAGACGGCTACAAACGAATATCGAATCTCAATTGAAGGCAACCCTTATCCGCATGCTCTAGCTCTCATCAACCCAGCTGGAGACAACCTCGATATCAAAAGACATGGGTTCACGGGTCCACTAGGACAGCTATTGAGTCTTAAATATACCGTTTATGACGATGCAAATGAAAAACTCTTTACTGTCGTCGACGGTGGTTTTAGCAACATGCCCAGGGTTGCGCTCATCATCGAACACAAGGAAGTTGCGGTGTTCGATTATGGCCTAAACAGACTTGAGATGAAGTGCATAACGAACATACCGAATTACGCAATAAAAGGTAACTTCCTATTTGGAGATTACGATATATTCAGCCAACAGGAAGTGAAGCTATCTTCAGTTATCGTCCTTCAATGTGATAAACAATCGTGCTTTAGCATACAGGTTTTGGATAAAGCCGAATTAGCCGCCGCAATTGGAATACCTACAGCCATTGCCCTTCTTAGGGCTCGGATTGAAGAGCATCTCGAATAAATCGCAAAAAGCAGTTCGTAACAACATTCAGGAGCTAGATAGTTTTTCTGGCTCCTGAATGTTGTTACGAACATGCACCTTAGCGCTTAAGACTCGCGGTCTGCCAGTCAGCTATGATGCGGGCCCATTTCCTGTGCAAATCGCGCTCGCGGTCGATGAACATGATGGCAAACGCGATAAACAGCAGCACGCTCGCCACGACGATGGCGTGCAGCCCCATGCGCTCAATACACCAGTTGCCCAGCACGGCGCCAAACACAAAGGTAAAGATCACGCCAAAGTACAGCACGCCGTTTTCCAAAAAGCCGCGCTTGTGGGTGATGATGTAGTCGTCCACGTTTTGCAGCGCATTGCGCAGGTTACCGATGCACATGGTCGTGGCGATGCCGTGACCGTGGATCTTGCGGAAGCTCTCGACCTGCATACCGCAGGCAAATGAGGTAAGGCAGTTGGCGAGCAGGTTGAAATCGCCGCCCGGGATAAAGCTCACGCCCAGCAAGATGACGGCTTCAAAGAACACCGTCACCTGGCGCCAGTGAATCACACTGCCAAACCGCTCGTGAACCAGGTCGGCAAGCATAATGCCCACGGCAAACGACACCACGGGGAAGAAATAGCGTCCTGCCAGCGCCCAGTTGCCTTCCGAGATGCTCACGCCCACGAGCAGGATGTTGCCCGTCTGCGCATTTGCGAAAACATGGTCGCGCCCAATGTACGAATACACATCCATAAAGCCACCGGCGAGCGCCAAGATAATGCCCAGCTCAATAGACTCCGATATCTGTTTGGCACGCTGCATCGTCGTGCATCCTCCTTGTTGACGACTCTCTCGTGCGTTGGCGGAAACATAGCCGCCGTTCATACTGTAACCCATTGACAACATGGCGTGCGCGCGAGACGGCCCCTTCGACACGGGGATACACAGTCTGGAAACAAACGGCACCCGCATCGGCACGCCGATCCGCCAGCCCATGTACTCCACCAGTCTTTTTAGCCCCGTCCCAAAAAGACTGGTTACAATTACGTGCAGCATACAAACACCGGGAGGGATCGTGGCAAAAAAGCCTCAGCATGCTCAGAACAGCCAACGCGGACAGCAGGGCAAACAGGGCCAGCAGCAAAAGCGCGGCGGCAAGGCGCAGGGCTCGCGACCCACGCATGCCTCAGCAGCGCCCTCACGCCCCTGGCGTCCGGGCCGCGACAAGTTCCTCCCCGTCAGCCGCGCCGACATGGATGCGCGTGGCTGGGACCAGTGCGACTTCGTCTACATCTGCGGCGACGCCTACGTGGACCACCCCAGCTTTGGCATGGCCATCATCAGCCGCGTCCTCGACGCGCACGGCTACAAAGTGGGCATTATCTGCCAGCCCGACTGGACCGACCCCGCCAGCATCACCGTGCTCGGCGAGCCGCGCCTGGGCTTTCTCGTCAGCGCCGGCAACATGGACTCCATGGTCAACCACTATTCGGTGACCAAGCACCGCCGCCATACCGACGCCTATACCCCCGGTGGCGAGGAGGGGCACCGCCCCAATCGTGCCGTCACGGTCTACGGCAACCTCATCCGCCAGACGTTCAAGGACGCTCCCATCATCATCGGCGGCATCGAGGCAAGCCTGCGCCGCCTGGCCCACTACGACTACTGGCAGGACAAGCTCAAGCGCTCGGTACTGCTCGACTCGGGCGCCGACATCCTCATCTACGGCATGGGCGAGCATGCGATCGTCGAGATCGCCGACGCGCTCGATGCCGGACTGCCTGTCGATCAGATCACCTACATCAACGGTACCGTCTACCGCACGGGTTCGCTCGACGAGGTCTACGACTACGACCTGCTGCCCAGCTGGGACGACCTTACCGCCGACAAGCTCAACTACGCGCGCAGCTTTAATGTGCAGCAGCAGAACATGGACCCCATCACCGGGCATCGTCTGGTAGAGCCCTACCCCAACAGCGTCTATGTGGTGCAGAACCCGCCATCGGCAACACTCACCACAGACGAGATGGACGAGGTTGCCGAACTCCCCTACGCACGCGATTGGCATCCCGACTACGACGCAACGGGCGGCGTGCCGGCCTTTGCCGAAATCAAATTTTCCATTAGCTCCAACCGCGGCTGTTTTGGCGAGTGCTCGTTTTGCGCCCTCACCTTCCACCAGGGCCGCGTACTGCAGATGCGCAGCCACGACTCGATCATGCGCGAGGCCGAGCTGCTCACGCACGATCCCGAGTTTAAGGGCTACATCAACGACGTGGGTGGACCGACGGCCAACTTTAGCCGTCCGGCCTGCGACAAGCAGCTCAAGCACGGCGTGTGCAAGAACAAGCGCTGTCTGTGGCCGAGTGTGTGCAAGAACATGGTGGTCGACGAGAGCGGCTACACGCAGCTGCTGCGCGATCTGCGCCAGCTGCCGGGCGTCAAGAAGGTCTTCGTCCGCAGCGGCATACGCTTTGACTACACCATGGCCGACGCCTCGGACGAGTTTTTGCGCGAGCTGCTGGAGCATCACGTCTCGGGCCAGCTGCGCGTAGCACCCGAGCACGTGAGCGACGCGGTGCTGTCCGTGATGGGCAAACCGAGCCGCGCCGTCTACGACGCGTTCTGCCGTAAATTTGAACGCTTGAACCGCGAATACGGACTCAAGCAGTACGTAGTGCCATACCTAATCTCGAGCCACCCCGGTTCAACGATGAAGGAAGCTGTGGACCTGGCCGAGGCCGTACGCGACATGGGCTACATGCCCGAACAGGTGCAGGACTTCTACCCCACACCGTCCACCATGTCGACCTGCATGTACTACACCGGCGTGGACCCACGCACCATGGAGCCGATCTATGTGGCGCGCGACCCGCACGAAAAGGCCATGCAGCGTGCGCTCATCCAGTATCGCAAACCCGAGAACTACAAGCTGGTACGCGAGGCGCTGGAAAAAGCCGGACGTCGTGACCTGATCGGCTACACCAAACACTGTCTAATCCGCCCCGTGCCGCCGCGCCCGGGCGAGACGTCTGCTGGCGGTGGGCATGGCACCGGCAAGAAGGGCGGCAAGGCCCACGGCGGTGCTGGCGGCAAGGGACCCAAAGGCAGCAAGGGGCACGGCGGCATGTCGCGTGCACAGAACACTGCCGGGCGTAATCGCGCGGCCCAGGGGCGTCAGGGCGCCAACGGAGGCGGGCGTCGCAACTAGGGCAGCGGTGCGCTCGCTGCGTCCATCCCACACGCGTGGCGCAGCGAGCGCATTGCCTCAACGAGGATGACGCCGGCGATAGCGACCGTGATTATCACGTCGAACGGTGTGTTCACAAACCAGAGCAACGTCATGAAATACGACCCGGCATTAAAGGCAAAGTGCAGCAGGATCGTGTAGCGGAGCTTTCCGGTCGTCACGAGCACCCAACCAAAGATGAGGCCGGCGGCACCCGCGTAGCAACCCTGTACCCAATTCATGTGCATAAAACCGAAGATCGCCGCCTGCAGCACAATCGCCGCGGCGATACCCCACGTGCTTGGGGCCGCCCAGGGCACCATGGCGCCACTCTGCGCGCTCACACGACGCCGGCACTTCCAAAGTGGGCGGCACTGTGGATTAAACGCTCGGAGCGAAAACTCAAAAATAATGCCGCGCACCAGCAACTCCTCGCAAAACGGAGCGCCGAGCACCGTGGTCAGGACAGCCAGGTAGCTCATGTCGCCCATGCCCGTTTCCTCGACAAGTTCACTGTAATCGGCCGCCGCCTCGGGCAATAGCGACAGCACGGCGTCGGTCACGTAGCCAACGACCACCTGCAGGGCCAGGCCGATCACGATAACGCAGGTGATGCGTTTCCACGCCCCACGCGCTCCCCCGCCAAGCGGGCGCTCGCCCTGCCAGCGCGCCATAAACGAGCGCGGCCACAGATAACGCCACCACAGCAGCGCCATCAAAAACGACGCCGTCTGCGCGGCAGCCTGGAACCATTGGATATCGAGATTGTCGATCGGATAGCCCGTCAGCACCGATACGGCATCGAGAACTGAAAACAGAACCACGCTCAGGGCTATATCGGCAGCGACAACGCCAAAACAGGCAAGCGCCCACACCATCGCATTGAGCATGCCAACCTCCTCAAAACCGTTCCCTAGTTCTACCACAACTCGGCAGAGAGCTGATCCCATGGGGACGGAGGAAAACGGATCACTTATTGATGAGAATCGGGCGCAGTGCCAAAGGCCCCGTTGGGCGAAATGTCGAACGGAAAGGTGCCGCAGCGATTAAACGCGGCGATAAACATGCGGATGGCGTTGGACGGCGTGGTACCTACGAGCTGGGTTGCCGCCGCGAAGGCCGCCTTTTCCTCGGGCAAGACCTTCGCGACAACCGGGGTCATGTGTTCTGCCATGGCGCTTCCTTTTTGAAACGACGGTGGTGCGGATAGATGCGGGCCACGCGGCTGGGCGACGGGCTGTGAAGGCAACCCGATTGGCCCGCATCTGGAGTGTGTTTCTACAGCGTTGGTATTACTAGGTATCCCTAAGTATTACCCCGCAGATAGAATACCATACCCGACCCCATGGGGACGGAGGAAAACGAATCATTTTGTTGCTGAGTAGGTATTTAGAGCGTGATGATGTCCGAGATATCGAGGGCCTGAGCGTCGGCGACATCGTGCGATGCGAGCAGCAGCATACGGCCGTCGAGCAAGTCGAGCACGACCTCGGCGCATGCGTCGCGCGCAGCGGTATCTAAACCGGTAAAGGGCTCGTCAAGAATCACCGCGCCGCCCGGGCACAGCAGGGCTCGAGCGATCTCGACGCGACGGCGCTGCCCGCCCGAAAGCTCGGCCACGCGAGCATGTACATCGACCCCCGGCACCAGCAGGCGCAACAGGGCCGCAGCACTCGAGGCGTCCACGCGTGCATCGGCGCACACTAGCACGTTATCCAGCGCCGCGGCGGACTCGACCAAGCGTGCATCCTGAAACACCATCGAGCACGGCGTGCACTCCCCCGCCGCCAGCGCAAGCAACGTCGACTTGCCCACGCCCGAGGCGCCCATCACGCAGGCGCGCCCACCGGCAGACACATGAAGTACCAGTCCGTCGAGCGCCGGCGCCCAGGGCGCACGATCGCCCACAGCAAGCGCAAGCTCCGCCGCAGCCCTGCCGCCAGCAGAACCGCCCGCACGCCCGTGCAAGCCGCGTCCATGCGACAGCACCGCCGCACGCCACGCCGCGGGTCCCGAAGCCCGCAGCAACCACACCAGCACACGCTCGCATGCCCACGATGCCGCCACGACTAGCACGGTCCAAGCCAGTAGGTCAGCCGTCTCGATGAGCAGCTTCGCCTGATAGATGCGTTCGCCCACGGTGCCCGTCGCCATGCCGATCAGCTCCGCCGCCACACCGGCCTTCCAGCTCATGCCAATCACGGCGCGGGCGCACGAAAGCACAAACGGCAGGACTTCGCGCCAGGTGTGGGCGCAAAACAGTCGCCAGCCCCGCACGCCATGCAGGCGGAACATCTGCTTCAGCGGCTTATCCACTTGCGCCAAGCCCTCGACCAGCGAAAAATACACGCCTGGAAGTGCCATCAAAAAGACCGCGGCGATGCTCACGCGTGCCGACCCCAACCAAATGAGCAGCAGGACCACCACGCAGGCAACCGGCGTCGCCTTTACAAACGACAGCGCCGGAGCCACCAGGCGCGCAAACGCACGCGAACGTGACGAAATCCCGGCAAGCACGCCACCACACACCGCGGCAAGCGCCAGCCCGCCTAGTATCCGCGCGCCCGAGCCCGCCAAAATCGCCCAGGTACCGCCATCGCACACCAGGCGCAGCAGCGCCAAGGCAACAGCGCCCGGCCCCGGCAAAATCAGCGGCTGCGCCACCAGCGCCGCCACCAGCATCCACACGGCAAGCCAAAAGGCGGCGACGGCACCTGCTGCCGCCACCGCCTTCATACGCTCTGTCATTTGCCGAGCAAACGCACGCACGGGCTACTCCATGTAGTAGAAATCATCAGCCGGGAGCTTGCCGCCCACGGCGCTTGCATCCGCATCGGCCAGCACCTGCAGGTACCCACCGAGCGCCGCCTTCATATCTTTCCCCGTCTGGCATACAAGCATGCACCCAGGAATCGCCTTTTCGGCAATCGCGGCGTTATCGACGATACCCGCATCGACCACGGCCTGCGCCCAGTCCGCCGGTGTCGCATTGACGGCCTTCACGCTCGCCTCATGGCAGCGCAAGAACTCTGCCACAGCCTCGGGATGCTCCTCGGCAAACGCGCGACGAACCACAGTCACACCCGTCAGCATACGCGAACCCGTGTCACCCGCCAGCTCATCCCACGCATCGGTCAGGCTTACCGACGCCGACAGCTTGCCCTCGCTCTTAGCGATGGCCGCGGTCTTGAACGGCTCGGGCAGCACGCCCACGGCAGACGGATCGGCAAGCAGGGCCGACAGCACCTCGGTGGGCTCGCTCTTGAACTCGAGCGACACCTGGTCGGTCAGGCCCGCGCGCTCCAGCAGGTAGTTCATGACGTACTCCGGCGTGGCGCCCTTGCCCGTCATGTAGACGGTACGCCCCGCCAGATCGCCAAACGAGGCCACGCTCGCGTCGCCTGTCACCACGTTCAGCACGCCCAGCGTGTTGACGTCGATGACCTGCACCGCGCCCTCGGTCTTGTTGTAGAGAACGCTCGCCACGTTGGCGGGCACCAAGGCAATATCGACATCGCCCTGAATGACCTTGGGCACGACCTCGTCGGCCGCGGCGCTGATCGCAAAGTCGAACTCGTTATCCGTGGCACCCTCGTCTGCCTGGTCCATAAACTGCACCAGACCGATCGACGTCGGACCCTTGAGCGAGGCGACGTGTACCTCAACCGGCTCGGCAGCGGCACCGTCAGCGGCAGACCCGGCAGCCGAGCCCGCAGCAGACCCGCCGCCGCAGCCAGCCAGCGCGAACGACAACGCGCCCACGGCAAGCGCCGAGGCAAATCCTCGGCGCGACAGCTCAACATCAAACGCGCGCATCGCTAGCACGCCCCCTCATTGGGCATCGACCAGGCGTGATGGTCGGTATGCAACAGCTCCTCGGCCAGCGGCGAGAGCGGCGCGCCCAAAAACTCGCTGTAGCACGCCTGAACATCGGGGTTCTCGTGCGAGAAGCGAATGTCCGCCTTCGCATCAAGGCCCCACAGCACCTGGCCGCGCTCGGCCGCCAGCTCGCAGCCGTCATGGATGGGCTGACCGCCGCCACCGACACAGCCGCCCGGGCATGCCATAACCTCAACGAAGTCATAACTCGCACGGCCGTCGCGAATCGCGTCGAGCAGGCGGGCGGCGTTGCCCAGCCCGTGCGCCACGGCAACACGCACCTTAGTGCCATCGATATCGGCGACGGCTTCCTTCCAGCCGTCGAGTCCGCGCACGTCAGTAAAGAAATCGGCATCCGGGTTCTTGCCCGTCACCAAGTAGTAGGCCGAGCGCACGGCGGCCTCCATCACGCCGCCCGTGGCGCCAAAGATCACGCCCGCGCCCGTGCCAAAGCCCAGCGGCGTATCGAGCGGCTCCTCGACCAGCGTGTCCACGCTCACGTGGCTCGCGCGGATCATGCGTACCATCTCGCGCACCGTCAGCGCAACGTCCACATCGGGTGCGCCGCCCTCGCCCACCATGCTCGGCAGTGCGCACTCGGCTTTCTTGGCCGTGCACGGCATAACGGACACCACAAACAGGCGCTCGGGCTCCACGCCCAGTACCTTGGCGTAGTAGGTCTTGGCGATAGCGCCGAACATCTGCTGCGGCGACTTGGACGTGGACAGGCTGTCGACAAACTCCGGATAACGCGCCTTCACAAAGCGAACCCAACCCGGGCAGCAGCTCGTAAACATGGGCCAGCCGCGGCTGTCGCCCTCGCCTTTGGCGGCGGCGCCCAAGCGCTCGAGCAGCTCGGAGCCCTCCTCCATAATGGTGAGGTCGGCCGAGAAATCGGTGTCAAACACGTACTCAAAGCCAACGCGGCGCAGCGCACAAGCCAGACGCTCAACGGTGGCCTCCTCGCGCGGAATGCCGAGTTCCTCGCCCCAGGCGCTGCGCACGGCAGGCGCGATCTGCACCAGCACGATCTTGTCGGGATCGGCGAGAGCATCGAACACGGTCTCAGTATCGTCACGCTCACGCAGGGCACCCGTCGGGCAATGCGTGATGCACTGACCGCACGCGACGCAATCGGTCTTGCCAATCGGCGCACGCCCGCGGGTACCCACGGCGGTATGCGTGGCGCGGTTGGTCAGGTCCCAAATCCCCAGGCCCTGCACGCTCTCGCACACCTTGATGCAGCGCATGCATTTAATGCACTTGTCGTTTTCGCGGATGATGGGGAAATCGAAATCCCAGCCCTCGCCCGCCAAATGCCTTTGATACGGCAGATAGAAAATGCCCAGGTCGTTGGCGATGGTCTGCAGATTGCAGTTGCCGCTGCGCACGCAGCTCGTGCACTGCGAATCGTGCTGGGACAGCAGCAGCTGCACGTTGGTGCGACGGGCCTCGCGGGCCTTGGGGCTGTTGGTGTGGACCACCATGCCGTCGAGCACGTAGTTGTTGCAGGCGGCAACCAGCTGGTCGCAGCCCTCAACCTCGACCACGCACACGCGGCAGCCACCGATCTCGTTTAGATCGCGCAGGTAGCACAGGGTGGGAATCTGGATGCCGACGGACTTGGCCGCATCCAGGATCGTGGTGTGCTCGGGTACCACGACTTCGCAGTTATCGATAATGAGCCTGACCATGTTGTGCGCTCCGTTTTCGCTGTTGTCGCCGACAGTGGTTTTGTTGAGCTCTACCATTCCAGGTTCCTCCCTCCGCGGAACGCGCCAAAGCCAAAGTGGTCGCAACGCAGGCAGCGGCTTGCCTCCTGGCGCGCCTCCTGCTCGGTGAGACCCTGCTCGACCAGATTCCAATCGTGAATACGCTCGCCGGCCTCGCGCTCACCCAGCTCGCAGCGGCCGCACTCGTGCTTGCCCTTAAACTGGACGGTCGGCAGCTCCACGTCGAGCTTAATCTTGTGGTCAAAGCCCAGGTAGCGGTCGATATTTGCCGAAGCAACGCGGCCGGCGTTGATGGCCCGGATGACGGTGGCGGGGCCGGTCTGGCAGTCGCCGCCGCTAAAGAGGCCATCGAAGTTAGGCACGGCGCCATCCGAATCGGTGACCACGCAGCCCCACTTACAGGCAATGCCCATGTCCTCAAACGGCTTGGAATCGATGTCCTGGCCAATGGCCACGAACACGCGCTCGCAGGGAATGACGCGCTCGGGCGTCGCGGCGGCACGCGGGGCCGGACGACCGCGACGGGGCTCGCCGATAATCTGCGGTTGCACGCGCAGGCCGCTCACGCGTCCGTCCTCGCCCGTCTCAATACCGAGCGGGGCTGTGAGCTCCAAAACCTCGCAACCCTCGGCCTGGGCGCCGGCAATCTCGGCGTCCTGAGCCGTCATATCGCAGATGCGACGGCGGTAGACGATGCTTACCTTTTCGGCACCGCAGCGCACGGCAGAGCGAGCCACGTCCATGGCCACGTTGCCGCCGCCGATGACGCACACGCGCTGGCCGCTCAGGTCGGGCAGCTCGTCGTCTCCAATGGCACGCAGCATCTTGACGGCCGACTCCACGCCGGGCGCCTCTTCGCCCGGAAGGCCGAGCTTCTTATCGCTGTGGGCACCGATGGCCAGGTAAACGGCATCGAACTCGTCGCGCAGGCGGGCAAGCTCCTCGCCGTTCACGGAGTGATCGAGCTCAACGTCGATGCCGGCGCTCAAGATCCAGTCAACCTCGGCCTGCAAGCGCTCGCGCGGCAGACGATAGCTGGGGATGCCGTAGCGCAGCATGCCGCCCAAGTGGTGACGCTGCTCAAAGATGGTCACCTTATGGCCCATCACAGCCAGGTAGTAGGCGCAGGAAAGGCCGGCCGGGCCGCCGCCGATCACAGCGACGCGCTTACCGGTGTTGTCCACTACATGCGGCCTGTGGTCGTTGAGGTCACTGTGCTCAACGGCAAAACGCTTGAGGGCGAGGATGTTCATGGGGTCGTCGACCATGCCACGGCGACAGTGCATCTCGCAGGGATGCTCGCACACCAAGCCGCAGACGAGTGGCAGCGGATTGTTCTTGCGGATAACCTTGACGGCGTCGGCATAACGGCCTGCCTCGACGAGCGAGATGTACCCGGGAATGTCGACGTGCGCCGGGCAGCCCGAGACACACGGGACGCGAGCCTCGCGGTCAAAGCCGCAGGAGTGCTCGCGGATGTGGTGCTCAAAATCGTCGCGGAAGCCGCGAATGGCCGTGAGTGCCATGGCGCCAGCTTCGTAGCCGATGGCGCAGTCGCTCGAAAGGTAGATGGTGCGGGCCGTGCGCTCAATCAGGTTGAGCGTGGACTCATCGGCGCGCCCTTCGAGCACATCGGCAAGCAGGTCGCTCAGCGCGCTCAGACCCACGCGACAGGGCGTGCACTTGCCGCAGCTCTGGGTGGAGCACAGGTTGACGAGCGCTGCCGTAAACTCCACGGGACACGGGGCGAGCGAGCTCACCGCCAGACGACGTCCGAGCGCATCGTGCAGGTCGTCCATGACGGCCTGAGCGTGGCTGCGTTCCATTACATGCAGTCGAGCCATAAGATCCCCTCTCACATGGCAGCCCGGAGGCGAGGCCGGGCGAAATTGCTACACGCACAACACTGACCTAAAAAGTTGTTAGGTCTCCACGCAGTTCGGCAGGCGGTATGAAATGTCACCCTCGGCGGTGAAATAGAACATTACCGCAGATAAATGCCATATTTGGTAAAACGCGTTACCAAATGACAATGCCCCGCCCACGCAATCACGTGGACGGGGCATTGCTCCAGGTATGCGGCCAGCGACCCTGTTGCTTTTACTTAAGCTCGGGCCAGTAACCCTTGTTGGCCTCGATCATGTCGTCGAGAACCTCCTTGGCGACCTTCATCGAAGGCACGGTCTTGTTCAGCGTAAAGGCCTTGAGCGCCTTCTCGTAAGAACCCTCGATCGTAGCCTCGACCACGAGCTTCTCGGAGTTCAGCTGCTGCATCATGAGGCCCTGCTGGAACAGAGGAATGTTGTCGCGGCTGATGACCTCGGGGCCATTCTTGCCAATGTAGGCAGGCAGCTCGACCATAGCGTCGTAGGGCATGTTGGGGATAGCGCCCTTGTTCTCGCAAATGACCAGGAAGCGCTGCTTGGTGTCGTTCTTCAGAGCGATAGCCAGATCGGCAATCCAGTCGCCGTGGCTGCCCGCATAGAACGTGCTCTCGTCGATCTCGCCCGTCTTCTCGTAGTGGTCGATGCCGTCGAAGAGGTTCTTCTCACGCGTCTCCTCAACCTCGTTAGCACGGGTGCGCTCGGGGTTGGAATGCTCGACGAACTCCTTCTGCTGCAGGTAGTAGTTCAGATACGTGTTGGGCAGGTACTCCGGGAAGCACTCCATGATCTCGTACTCGCCCTTCCAGACGTAGTACCAGCTGCCCTTGGTGTGGCGGTTCTGCTCGGGGTGCTCGTCAGTGGCCTCCTCGGGCTTCTTTGCCATGAGCGAGCCCATGCCCTTGAGGTAGGAGTCGGGCAGCAGAATCTCATGCTCCTTGATGTACTCGCGCAGCTGCGGGAGCACCTCCTCGCCCTTGTGGCGGATCGAGGTGAACCAACCAAAGTGGTTGAGGCCAAAGTAATCGTACTCGACATCCTTCTTGTCGATATCGAGTGCGGCGCAAACCACGTCGATGATCGCGATCGGCATGTCGCAGATGTTGATGATGCGAGCGTTGGGACGCAGCACGCGGCAGCCCTCGGACACGATGGCAGCAGGGTTGGAGTAGTTGAGAATCCAGTAGTCCTTCTTGGCGTACTTCTCAACGTCATCGATCAGCTCGACCATGGGGAAGATGGTGCGCATGCCGTAGGCAAGGCCGCCGCAGCCGCAGGTCTCCTGACCCACGCAACCGTGGCGCAGCGGAATCTTCTCGTCCTGCTCGCGCATGGCGTAGCCGCCCACGCGCATCTGGGCAAACACGAAGCTCGCGTCGGTAAAAGCCGTCTTTTTGTCGGTGGTCACCGTAAGCTTGATGTCCAGGCCAAGGTCCTCGTGCAAAATCCAGTCCACGAGCACGCCGATCTTGCGCTGACGCTCCTCGTTGATGTCGTACAGACGAATCTCGTCAACGTCGAGCTCGTCCTTGCGCAGGGCGATGGACTTGACGATGCCGGGGGTAAAGGTGGATCCGCCACCACACAGAGTAATGATCATTGTTTACTGCTCCTTCTCAATTGCGTTTTCGACCTTGTCGCGCATCTCGGCGACCTTCATGCCAAAGATGATCTGGATATTGTTGCCGTTGCGGTTGATGCCGCTGTTGGGCACGTGGTTGATGAGGTTCTCATCGATGAGGTCCGGGTTCTTAACGTTCACGCGAAGACGCGTAAAGCAGTTCTCGAGCTCCTCGATGTTGTCCTTGCCGCCAAGACCTGCGACCAGGTCGGCAATACCTGCATCGACGCCCTCTGCGGGAGCTGCGGCAACAGCGCCCTGCTTCACCGCGACAGACGCGGCGGCCTCGCCCTCGGCAACGGACTCGGCGAGCTCGGACTCCTCCTCGCGGCCAGGCGTGTGGAGGTTGAGCTTCTTAATAAGGAAGGTGAAGAGGAAGAAGTACAGAGCGGCGTTGACGACTCCAAGCACCAGCATAACCGGCCAGTTGGTCTTATCGACACCAAGAACCAGGTTGGAAACCACGATGTTGATGATGCCGCCTGCCGTCGAAGCGGGCACGGAGAGGACCTTGAGCAGGACCAGGAAGATACCGGAAAGAACCGAGTGAACGACAAAGAGCACGGGAGCGGCAAAGACAAAGAGGAAGTCCATGGGCTCGGTGACACAGGAGAGCACGGCAGTGATGATCAGCGGGATGATAACGGCCTTGGTCTTATCCTTGTTCCCCTTGTAAGCGGTGAAGATAAAGGCGAGACCGATACCGATGTAGGGCCACAGGTTGTTGAAGGTGTAGCTGTTGAAGTAGGTGCTATCAGAGAAGGGCTGGCCCGTCATTGCCATCTCGGCGACACGGATGGGATAGGCGCCGGCGATAACCTGATCACCCAGCGTCAGGGTGCCACCCACATCGGAGAACTGGAACGGGGTGTAGATGAGGTGGTGTAGACCGGTGGGAACGAGCAGCTTGTTGAGCATGCCGTAGATAAACAGACCAATGTTGCCCGATTCCTTAATGATGCCGGCAACGGAGGAGATGGCACCCTGAACCGGAGGCCAAACGATGCAGAAGCCCGCGCCCATGATCCAGGAAATGATGATCATGATCAGGAACGGAAAGCGAACACCCGAGAACATCGAAAGGGCAATGGGGAACTGCTTGTTCGAGTACTTGTTGAACACGGCACCGGTGATGCAACCAAGAATGATGCCGCCAAACACGCCGGTATCGAGCACCTGAATGCCCATAACGGTGCTCTGGCCGGTTCCGGTAAGACCGAGCATGCCGCTCGCTTCGGCAAGAGAGCCGGTGGCGTTGAGCACGATGTTGTTAGCCTGCAGGAACAGAAAGAACGACATCAGGGCAATCAGCGAAGCATGGCCCTTGTTCTTCTTTGCCATGGCGCCGGCGATGCCCACGCAGAACAGAATCGAGAGGTTGTTGATGATAAACATCAGCGACTGATAGACAACGGCGCCCACAAGCTGGAACGGACCGGAGCCCAGCACAGGGATCACGGCGCAGATGGTCTTGTTGGTCAGAATAATGCCCACGATGAGCAGAATGCCGGCAACCGAGAGATACATCATCGGCTGAACGATTGACTTCGCGAACACCTCCAACGGCGCTTTGAAATTGAACTTCTTTTTTGCGGTCATAGCGGTACTCCCCTTCCTTTTCCGCAAATTAAGACAGATGTGCCCTAGACAAGACCGTGAGCCCTGCCTTATATCAATCGATGTGTGGGCACGTTATGCCTAGAGACCAGGTTCTCCAAGCAGGTTAACAATGTGATATGCGAGATAACTCTTCTCGGCATCGGTAACGACAACGTTATAGGTAGACGACAAGTGGGCGGCTATGGCGTCCGCGCACGAGAACGCGCACGGATACGCCGTTTCATCGATTCGGAACAGTGCATCGTCATTGATCTGCCCGGCCGCGGGGTCAAGCGCCCGCTGTGCGAAAAACTGCAGGTGGCGGACGAAACGCTCATAGGGCAGCGAGGTGTCATCGAGGGTCGTAGCATAGCGCTCGGAAACAATCGCGAGCACGTCGCGAACAAGCTGGACCGAGATGATGAGACGGTCGGAGCGTTGCGGCATGGTGGCGTTGACGATATGCAGCGTAATAAAACCCTGCTCTTCTTCGCTCATCTGGATGCCCATATACTCCTTGACAATCTGCAGCGCACGGCCCGCAAGCGCATACTCCTTGCGATAGAACTGCTGGATCTCGAGCAGCAACGGATTCTCGCAGGGGACGCCCTTGCGCTCGCGCTCCAAAGCAAGGCTGATATGGTCTGCGAGAGCAATGAGAATCTTGTCGTTGATATCAACATTGAGCTCTCGACGAAGCATCTGAACGATGTCCTCGGAAATCACGAGGTTGACGGTGGGGATGGACTCTAAAAGATGTGCCAAGCGGTCAATCGTACGCGAATCCTGAGAAGTTCCCTCCTGCAACGCGTAGGTCTTTTCGACCGATGCCTCGTCGATGGCATCGCCGGCATGACGGCCAAAGCAGAGGCCTCGACCGATGACGATGAGCTCAGAGCCATCGTCCGAAGTGACCATTGCGACGTTGTTGTTGAAAACTCGCTTGATAACCACGGTACCCACCACAAGAATTTACTCGGAAAGCCAGACGACAGGCTCTTTAACAGCAACAGGGCCGGAAGCGTGCTCACGAAGAGTCGAGTTCTCCGAACGCTCGCACACGATAACGAAGACCGTGGGATCGAAGCCGGCGGCGCGGACCGCGTCGAAATCGACCTCGACGAGGGGCTGGCCCGCGTCGACATGGTCACCCTGAGCAACAAGCGCATGGAAGCCCTTGCCCTCAAGTTTAACAGTGTCGATTCCGATATGCAGCATCACCTGAGCAGAGCTGTCGTCGGACATGATGCCAAGCGCGTGCTCAGTCGGAAACAGCGCGGCGACGGTGCCAGAAACAGGAGCGCACACGGTTCCCTCATTGGGAACCACGGCAACGCCATCGCCCACAGCACGGCTGCTAAAAGCGGGATCATTGGTTTTTTCTAGGTGAACAAGCTCGCCGGAAACAGGAGCGAGGATTTCGAACTCGGAAGTTGCAGTCTTCTGCTCATCCGAACCGCCCATCAGGCGAGAAAAGAAACCCATGATGGCATGTCCCTTCATAAATATAGCCCAACCAAAATCAAGCGAATGCATCCATAGAGACACACCCGTTCAAAGACTTTGGTTAGGCCCACGTCCGAGGGACTCGGTAACCTTCCGCATTTCTTTTTACGGAGGTTATTGTAGGCAACAGCAAAGCCAGAATAGTCATTATGACCGGTGAGCGGTATTTATTCTTCGATAAACGGTATTTAGGCGGCACTTAGGGACGTTCCTTTCCCGCCGGCACTCGGGGACGACACTCCTCACTCTGGTGCATTGGGGACAGGTTTGTTTGCACCAGGTTGGTGCAGATTAACCTGGCCCCATTGCACCAATTTCGTATGCGCTAGATAAAGAGCTCGCATTCCTTCCGCACGACGCAAACCTTGCTCAGCATCTGGGAAACAGCGGATAGCTTGTTGGGATCAAGCTTGCGAGCGCCTCGCGGACATACGGCGATGCAGCGCATGCAGGAGATGCACGCCTCGCCAGCTGTTCGCTTGGGGTCGCCCTTTTCGATAGCACAAACGGGGCACGCCGCGGCGCATGTACCGCAGGAGACGCAATCCTCTGTTGCCTCAGGTGCCATGCGGTGACCTCTGGCTTGTTTATAAGGACGATTGCCGGGAATAGAGGGCTCGGATGTATCCTCAGCCAACAGCTTTTGCTGAATTTGCTGCGCAAACTCTGCGAGCTGCGCCGCATCCTGCGCATCCGGACGACCGGCAGCAAACTGTCGCGCAATGGAATGTTCTGCAATGGCTGCAACTGCCGCGATTACCCGGAATCCCGCATGCTTCGCAACGTCCTCCAGCTCTACGAGCGTGTCCTCAAACGCGCGGTTTCCGTAGACGCACACCAGAACGGCCCGCGCTCCGTTGCCGTGAACCATGTTCAGTCGGTCGACCGCCACGGCAGGGACTCTGCCGGCATACGCTGGCACGGAGATAACAGCCACGTCGTCCTTCGTCATCGAGACCTCGTGGAAATCCAACCCGCTATCGGTCAGATCGACGGTAACGGTCTTTTTGTCCAGCGCTCCAGCCACAAGGCCAGACGCCTTCTGCGTTCCACCCGTCGGACTAAACACAATTTCGAATACGCTCATCTAGACACCCTCCCCCTACGCCTGGCAACGCGTCAAGCCGTTTTCACATCCAGCCAGAGTATACGGCACGTAGGGTCCCCGTTTTGGTGCGCCAGGCAGCCCGATACACCAAAAAGGGCCCCGAGCGTTGTTTGCTCGGGCCCTTAGTTTGTCTCACGCCAGCGCGCGATGCGCATCTTACTTGCGCTTGCCGCCGCCGTCGCCGGGACGACGGGAGCTACCGCCGCGCTTGCCGCCACGGCTGTTGCCATAGCTGCCACGGTTATCGCGACCGCCGGCGCGGCCGCCGCGGGAGCCGGCCTGGTTGCCGCCACGCCCGCCACGATAGCCGCCACGACGCTCCTCGCGGGTATCGTCGTAGTTGCGCCAGTCATCGCGACGATCGCGGCTGGCACGCGGATCACGACGATCGCGCGACTCGTTAGAACGACCAGCGCCGCCGCGGCCGCCATTGCCGCGAGCACCCTCGCGACGCTCACCACCGCGGCCGCCCTCGCGGCCTCCGCGCTCGTCAAAGCGCTTGCCGCCACGGGACTCGCCGCCACGGGTGCCACGCTCGTCACGCGAACCGCGACCCTCGCCGCCACGGCGCTCATCACGGCCACCGCGCTCGTCATCGCGACCGGAACGACGGCGGTCGCCCGAACCGCGCTTGCCACCGCGCGAACCGCGGCCCTCGTCCTCGCGCTCGACACGACGACGGCCACCACGATCCTCATCCTCGCGACGGCGGCGATGTGCCTCGCCCTGGAACTGCTTGGCACGACGCTCGGCACGGTTACCGCGCGCAGGCTGCTCAGCGGCACCAGCACCAGCGCGCTCCTCGGCAGCCACCTCGCGGGCCACGCTCTCAACAGCCTCGTCCACGCGAGCCTGAACGCCCTCGCGCACGCGGGCCTTGCCGCCGCGCTTGGGACGGCTCGGACGCTCGCCGTCGCCGCGACGCTCATCGCGACCGCGGTTGGAACGACCGGCCACATCACCGTAATCGTCGCCGTTGCGCTTGCCGTCGCGACGTGCCTGCTCAAGCTTCTTCTTGCTCTTGGACTTGCCGCGCTTGGTCTTCTTCTTCACCTTAAAGGCTGCAGGGTCGCGCTCGGGATCAACCGCGGGCGGATTGGGGCCCACGTGCAGGTCGCCGGCCTCGTAGATGTCGGCGGTCTTGTCCATGAGCTTCTCGATCTCGTAGAACTCATCGACGTCCTGCTCGGTCACAAACGTGATGGCCCAGCCCAGCTCGCCGGCGCGGCCCGTGCGGCCAATGCGGTGGATGTAGTCGGTCGGCTCTGCCGGCACGTCAAAGTTCACGACGTAGCGCACATCGCTGATGTCGATGCCGCGAGCGAGGACGTCGGTCGCCACCAGCACGTCGACGGTGCCGTCGCGGAAAGCCGAGAGCGCGCGCTCGCGCTGGGCCTGGCTGCGGTTGCCGTGAATCGCGGCGGCCTTGATGCCCTTGCGCTCCAGACGACGGCAGCAGCTGTCGGCGCGGTGCTTGGTGCGCATAAAGACGATGGTGCGCTCCGGGCCCTCCTTTTTGAGGAACTCGGGCAGCAGGTTATTCTTTGCCTCGATGGACACCGGGAACACAAACTGGTCGACGGTGTCGGCGGTCGATGTGGCGGGCGCGATCTCCACGCGTGCCGGGTCGCTCACCAGGTCGGTGATCTCGCCCACGGCCTCCTCGTCGAGGGTCGCCGAGAACAGCAGCGTCTGGCGCTCGGCCGGCGTCTCGCGCACAATGCGGCGAACGGCGGGCAAAAAGCCCATGTCGAGCATGCGGTCGGCCTCGTCGAGCACCAGCACCTTGACCTCGTCCAGGTGGCAGGCACCCTGCTCGATCAGATCGACCAGACGGCCCGGCGTGGCGACCAGGATGTCGCAGCCGTACTTGAGGGCAGCAGTCTGCGGCTTGTAGCTCACGCCACCCACGACGGTCACGGCAACGTGGCCGGTGACGTCGGCGATCTTGCTCGCGACCTCGTCGATTTGCTGGGCAAGCTCGCGCGTAGGGGTGATGACGAGCATCACAGGGCCACGGCCGTTGCCCTCGGGCTTCTTAGCGCCGCGACGGCGGTTGCGGCCGCTGCGCTCGCGCACAGGCTTGGGCGGAGCGATGTGCTCCAGGTTGTTCATGGTCGGCAGCAAAAAGGCAGCCGTCTTGCCGGTGCCGGTCTGAGCGGCGGCAAGCAGGTCGCGACCCTCGAGCACCACGGGGATGGAGCCGGCCTGAACGGGCGTGGGCGCCGTGTAGCCCAGATTCTCGATAGCACGGAGCATCTCGTCCGAAAGGCCCAGCTCGTCAAAGGCGGGCAGGCTCTCGGTAGCGGACTCGACGGCCTGGGCAGCATTGGCCTCATCGGCCGCATCGAAGGCAGCCTGGGTCATGGCCTCGCGGGTCTCGTCCAGGATCTCGGCGTCGGTGACGTCGGATACAGAATTACGCATATGTTGTTGTTCCTTATCTGCACGCGCAATGGGCACGGCATGCGACCGTGCGGGCGTGCTTGGTAGTGCGCTAATACATACAAAAACGGGTGCGCACAGAGAGGACGTTGCTCAGCACGCTGGCGATCGCTTTGGCAGCCCTATCACGCGCCGTCCAGACGCAGCAGCTCTAAGCGATGGAGCAGATTCGCCGCGGGTTAGTATACCCGTACTCCGTATGCCCCCACGTAAACCACAGATGACGAGGCGGACGGGGCGGGCCCGAGGTGGGCCCGGCTGATTGTCTCAATCTGTAACATCTACAGGGCAGATCTTCCTCTACGTGTTACAGATCGAGACAAACGGTCGGCACGGTTCACAAACGTCTCAATCTGTAACAGTTACGGAGCAAAATCGGTCCCAATTGTTATAGATCAAGACAGAGGGGGATTTCCGTCCAGTCCAAACCAAATCTCTCGGTCTTCCTGCAATTTCGAACATGTGGCCTATAATGTTGCTTTGGTTACGCTACATATTGCGCAGCCATTTAATACGTCGCCCACCGGGGGCCATTAATTCCTATCGCCTTATTGGCTAGGAAGCAATCAAAGGAGGTATCCGTGGCAGCAGAGACACCTTGCTCGGTCCTCTATAACGATATTCGCTCGTTCGGCGGTCTTAAACATCTCGAGATCGCCCGAATGCTCATCAATGGAGACTCTTATCTCGGCAGTACCCTGCTCGAGAAATGCTCTTCCAACCGCTCGTATCTCACCCGTTATATCGTCCATCGTGAGCCCGACCAGTGCGCGCCCGCCATCTACAGCGACTTTGCCGTCACCACGCTCAATCTTTCCGCGGCAATCTGCAGCAAGCTCGGCGGCGGCGAGTCCGCCTATCAGGCAATCGCCGAGCACTATCGCGGCCCGGCCGCCAACGAAATGATGTCGGCTCTCGCCAGCTACAAGCTGGACAGCCGCCTATATGCAAATGCCCTCAATCACATCGACAACTTTGACGGCAATGCCGTGCGCGAGAAGAGTACGCTTTACCTTATGCTCTTTGTGGCAACGGGGGCGCTCGCTGACCCCATCCAAGGCGTGGCCACCGTCGAGCGCTTTTGCGACAGCAAGACAGGCGGGCACTTTGGCACCACCGAAACTACCGTCGGACGTGGCTTTATGAGCAACCTGGAGCAGCCGCGCACTGTCGCCCCCAACCTCGGTCTGCTCAGAACCCATGCCGACAACTGCGCCGACATGCAAATCCATCCCCTCACACGCGATCCGCGCGGCACGATAATTGGGTCCTTGCCCAAAACCTCGCCCAGCATCACCGATGTAGGCGCTGATGCATCGCGCGAGCATCTCCGCATTTGGCTCGAAGGCGGACACTGGTACGCCCAGGGCCTTGGGTCGACCAACGGCACAGTGCTCGAATCGGGCGCGGGCGACGGCGATATCGTAATCGAGCCGCCGCGCGACCAACGCGAGCCCGGCAAAGTCTATCCCCCGGTGGAAATCGAAAACAGCGACAGGCTCCATCTGGGTCTCTACACGACATTCCTTGTCATTGTGGACTAGCGCGGACGGCGATCGAAAGACGGTCGCCGTCCGTCTTTCGTCTTCTACCTTCTGCGTCGTAAACGACAATACTCAGCGGTATACGTGGGCAGTGTGGCTATCATGGTACTTTACCGATATCCACACTGCCCACGTATACGCGCAGCAACCCATGCTAGACAAAGGAACGCCATGGATACTACCGATAGCGCCTATGGCGACAAACTCATCCGTCTCGACACGTTCGATACCGCCGTGGCGGTCGACCCCAGCGCCGAGGACGACGCCAAGCGTCGGTTTATGACGCTTATTCTCCAGACGGCCCACCGCAACAACGGCAACATCGGGCACGTGCTGCGCGCGACCAACACGAGCGGCGAGGTCTTTGTCGTCAAGCTACTCAAGGACAACGCCATCCTTTCCGGCCAAGCCCCCGACCGCTCCGCCGAGCAATCGGCCGCTCACCTGGCCAACACCGCCGCGCTGTTCGAGGAGTATCGTCATCTGTGTACCGTCTCGCACCTGCGCGGATTTCCGCGCGTCTATGGCTACGGATCGTGCGAGGACGACCCGCTTATCCTCATGGAGTGGGTCGAGGGCACCTCGCTCAAGCAGGCGCTGCCCCTGCTTCCGCACGACGCCTCGGGCGGGCTGACCACCCAGATGGTCGCCGCCGTCGGAAACGCCGTGCTACGCGCGCTCTTGATGACCCAAGGCCTCGTGAATCCGGTCATCCATCGCGACCTGTCGCCTGCCAATATCATG
Organism: uncultured Collinsella sp.; assembly: GCA_958346935.1. Taxonomy (GTDB): domain Bacteria; phylum Actinomycetota; class Coriobacteriia; order Coriobacteriales; family Coriobacteriaceae; genus Collinsella. The sequence continues at coordinate 9,637 of CATVTM010000006.1, read as the reverse complement.
TTCCGCACCACCAGCCGAACGCTCGAGCAGCAGATTGCCGATTGCTCCTTTGACCCCTGCCTCATCGACATGGGCTCCGCGACCATGGCACTCGGCGACGACACAATCACCCGACGTGCCGACATTTGGCGTTTTGCCACACCCGCATATGCCGCGCCCGAGATGCTTACACAGGATATCGAAGGCATCGCGGCCCTTCGCCGCTCGCCCGCGATCGACGTCTATGCGCTTTCGAGCATTCTGTACCAGCTCTACAGCGGTCGCAAACCATTCGATGTCGAGTCGACGGGTGCCGCGGCAACCGGCTCGTTCTACCTCATAAAGACCAAGACCAAGCCGGTACCGCTCGAGCCGCGATGCAATGACGACGAGGCGCTCGTCCAGATCATCATGAAAGGCATCTCGGTTGAACAGGGCGATCGCCCCACCGAGCAGCAGATGCTCGAGGCGCTCTCGGCATACCTCCCCGCTGCAGAATCTGAGGACCGCGAGGGCGCAGGAGACGAGGCCGCAATTGATATCGATTCTGGCACGCACCTTAAGGTCGACGTCGCCGGCGAGCGCGCACGAGAGATCCTGGAGCAGGCCCGTCACGATGCCATGACCCGCCGCCGCTTTGTCATCGGCGGCGTCGTTGCAGCCGTTGCGGGGCTCGGCGTTATCGGGGCGGCAACCCATGGCTTTGGCATCCCCGACTACCTGGACGGCATCCGCGGTTCACTTGACGACTACGCCTGGGATCAGCTGCAGGAAATTTCGCTCAAGATTAAGGCCGCCGAGACCCGTAGCGAGGCACGCGAGATTGCCAAGCGCTACCACCTGCTCAACACTGATGGGCATATCCCCTATCCGTGCACCAAGCGTGTGAAACTCGCCAACGGGCTGCAGGTTGGCGCGCAGCTTGTGGGCATCCGCCACGACGAACTTCTGGACGGGACGGGCAAGGCCGGGCTGACGTTTATGTTCGACGCGGGTATTGCCGAGCGCGATGCTGCGGCTGAACCGCCGAGCGCCGGCTGGGCAGATTGCGAGCTGCGAGAGTGGCTCGACGGCGACGGCCTTAAGCTGCTGCCCAACGAGTTGCGCGCGCTCATCAAATCTGTCAAAAAGGTCTCGAATAACGTTGGCGCCGCCAACAGTGCGTCGTGTCTGAGCGAGCTGCCCGCAACCCTTTGGCTGCCCGCCATGGTCGAGCTGTGCGGTACGCAACCGCCCGATTCGTTTGCCGAGGGCTTTCACTACCTGGCCGACATCTATAACGGCGAGGGCAAGGAGTACCAACTCTTCCGCGAGCTCAAGGTAAGTCCGTATACCACGAACGAGACGTTGGTTCGCCAGTGGAAGGGCAAGGACACCTGTTGGTGGGAACGAACGGCGAGTCCCGACACATCGGAGAGCGAAGGCACACTCTATATGAATCGCGTGGGACACGACGGCGACGTCTTTACGTACGCAACGCCTGCGGAAAAGCCAAACAAGCTAACCTGTGTGATCCCCGGGTTCTGCATCTAGGCGGCGGGCGTCTTGCCGTGACGGGACCCCTCCCCGGCAATTGTCTCGATCTGTAACATTAGCTCGGCAGATACAGGCCTAGATGTTACAGATCAAGACAAACCCCAGCCCCGCGAGACAACATCTCAATCTGTAACAGTAAGGGGTTAAAAACCTCTCTAGATGTTACAGATCAAGACATTTGAGTTGACCTCGGACAGTCTGTCTCGATCTGTAACATCTAGCAGGCAAAACGGTCCCCAGATGTTACAGATTGAGATGTTTGGCGGGGACGGGGCATCGGCCAACCATCCATCCTCATCTGTAATGAAATCCCATATATTTTTCTGTACTGGACACCCCCAGGGGGTATGGGTGTATAGTATCGGCAGGTTAACAATTCCAATACCGAACCACGGAAAGGAGAAGCCATGGCTCAAGATAAGTTCGATGTGGGCGGCATGACGTGCGCCGCCTGCCAGGCGCACGTGGACCGTGCCGTGAGCAAACTCGACGGCGTCCAAAGCGTCGCGGTCAATCTGCTCGCCGGCTCTATGCTGGTGGACTACGACCCTGCGCAGGTCTCCCCCGACGACATCTGCACCGCTGTCGACCGCGCGGGCTACTCGGCCTCGCCCATCAGCACGGGCACCGACGCTGTCCAAAGCGGAAGTGCGCAAGCCAGGTCCGGCGCCGCCCATATGAAGTCGCCGACCAAAAAGTTGGAGGCCGCCGCCTCTGCCATGCGCACCCGCCTCATCGTCTCGATCGTATTCCTCATCCCACTGTTCTACATAGGCATGGGGCACATGCTCGGCTGGCCGCTGCCCGGCATCTTCACCGACCACACCCACAGCATGACGCTCGCGCTCACCGAGCTCGTCCTGCTCATCCCCATCGCCTACGTCAACGACGCCTACTTTATCAACGGGTTTAAATCGCTCGCGCACGGCGCGCCCACCATGGACGCCCTCATCGCCGTCGGCGCCACCGCGTCCATCGCCTGGTCGCTCTACGCCATGTTCATCATGGCCGACCAGCTAGCCGCAGGTCAGGTGCACGAGGCCATGATGACGAGCACGGACAACCTGTATTTTGAGAGCGCCGGCACGATCTTGTCGCTCGTCACCGTAGGCAAATATCTCGAGACACGCAGCAAATCCAAGACTGGCGGCGCCATCGAGGCGCTCATTGACCTGGCGCCCAAGACCGCGGCCGTCGTGGCAGAGGACGGCACCGAAACCACCGTCGATGTCGACGCCATCCTTCCCGGCCAGGTCCTGCGCGTGCGCCCCGGCGAGTCCATCCCCGTCGATGGCGTGGTGCTCGAGGGCAGCTCGGCCGTGGACGAGAGCGCGCTCACCGGCGAGTCCATCCCCGTGGAGAAGACCGCCGGCGACACTGTCAATGCGGCCACGGTCAACCGCACGGGCTCGTTTACCTTCCGCGCCACGCGTGTGGGCGCCGACACGTCGCTCGCCAAGATTATCCAGCTCGTCGAGGACGCCAACGCCACCAAGGCGCCCATCGCCCGCATGGCCGACAAGGTCGCCGGCGTGTTCGTGCCCGTAGTATTCGCGATCTCGGCCGTGACCTTTGTGGTGTGGATGGTGCTGACCGGAAGCATCAACGAAGCGCTTACCTCCGCCGTCGCCGTGCTGGTGATCAGCTGCCCGTGCGCGCTGGGCCTGGCCACGCCCGTCGCCATTATGGTCGGCACCGGCAAGGGCGCCGAGATGGGCATTCTGTTTAAGAGCGCCGAGGCGCTGGAGAACCTGCGCAGCGTGGGCACCGTGGTGCTCGATAAGACGGGCACGGTCACCCGCGGCAAGCCTGCCGTGACCGATATCGTGGTAGCCACGCGCGCTGACGGCTCGCCTGCCATGAGCGAAAAGGCGCTGCTCAAGCTGGCCGCCGCGTTGGAGCGCTCGAGCGAGCACCCGCTGGCCGAGGCGATTATGGCCGAGTGCGAGACACGCGGGATCGTCGCGCGCATGGTCGAGGACTTTGCCGCCGTGCCCGGACGAGGCGTTACGGCGCGCGAAGGGCAAAACGCCATTGCCGCTGGTAACGTGCGCCTGATGAACGAGTTGGGCGTTACCGTGCCCGCGGGTCTTGCCGAGCAATTTGCCGCCGAAGGCAAGACGCCGCTGTTCTTTGCCAAGAACGGCGAGCTTGCCGGCACCATTGCCGTGGCTGACAAGGTCAAGGAGACGAGCGCCGAGGCCATCGCCGCGCTCCGCAAGCTCGGCGTCGACGTGCGCATGCTCACCGGCGACAACCGCGTCACCGCCGAAGCGATCGCCCGCCGCGTGGGACTGAGTAGCGAGCAGGTCATCGCCGACGTGCTTCCTGCCGACAAGGAGCGCCACGTGCGCGAGCTGCAGGATGCAGGCAGCAAGGTCGCCATGGTGGGCGACGGCATCAACGACTCCCCCGCCCTGGCGCGCGCCGACGTGGGCCTTGCCATCGGCACCGGCGCAGACATCGCCAAGGAGGGCGCCGACGTGGTACTCATGCGCAGCGACCTCATGGACGTCGCCCGCGCCATCGAGCTTTCGCGCGCCACGATCCGCAACATCAAGCAGGACCTGTTCTGGGCGCTGTTCTACAACGGCATCGGCATTCCGCTCGCCGCGGGCGTGTTCTTCCCGCTCACCGGGTGGCAGCTCTCGCCGATGTTTGGCGCCGCGGCCATGAGTCTGTCGAGCGTATGTGTCGTAAGCAACGCTCTGCGCCTGAAATCCTTTAAGCCCAAGACGGCGCACTGATGCACCCGACCTTGCCCCTCAAACCGTCGCTCGCGTACCCAAGTACGCTTCGCTCCTCTTTCGGGGCAATCTCGGGCACCTCAGCGCACCTTTAAGATGACGCTGTTCACGACTAAACTGTCAGATAATCTCAATCGATAAGGAGTACACCCATGCGATACACAATCAAGACTTCCGGCCTTATGTGCGGCCACTGCGACGCCACCGTCGAGACGGCGTTGCTCAACGTGGCCGGCGTGACCGACGCCGACGCCGATCACGAGACCCAGACCGTCCAGGTGGAGTGCGCCGACACCGTGACCGCCGAGCAGCTCGCCGCCGCCGTCGAGGGCGCCGGCGAGAAGTTCCACGCCCTATCCGTGACCGCCGCGTAACGACCCACGCGCACCCCGACCAGAAACGAGGACCCGCCATGATGGCAGACCACAAATCGGTGACCCGCATGCTCAAGACGGCACGTGGTCAGATCGACGGCATCCTGCGGATGGTCGAGGAGGACCGCTACTGCGTCGATATTTCCACGCAGCTCATGGCAACGCAGGCGCTCATTGCGCGCATCAACGCCGACGTGCTCAAGGCGCATATCGAGGGCTGCGTGACCTCGGCAATCGAATCGGGCGACGAAGACCTCAAGGCCGCCAAGCTCGCCGAGATCGAACGCGTCGTCGACAAGCTCTCCAAGTGATTGGGGCATTGGGGACGGACTGCTTTGCACCATCTTGGTGTATCGGGGACAGGCACGTTTACACCACATTGGTGCAGAATAACCTGTCCCCCTTGCTATAAATCGGGTATAAAGGCGTGCGGCATATCGAATGAAAGGCAATTTGCATGAATGACTTTATGAAGGGTCGCAATGGTGCCGATGAACTCACCATCGTGATGGGTTTTGCCGGCATTGTCATCGCGATGATCGGATCGATAGCCCGCATCCAGTGGCTCAGCTGGATCGCCATCGCCGTCATCGTGATTGGCGTGCTGCGCGGCCTGTCCAAAAACATCGACGCACGTCGCAAGGAGAACGAGGCCTTTGTCGCCGCGACCGCGAACGTCCCCGGCTTGGGCAAGTTCGTCGCCAGCTTGGGCGGTGGAACTGCAGCGGCCAGCACCTCACGCGCAGCCGGCACCAGTAAGGAAGACTTTGAGCGTGCCAAGCGCACGGCCAAGAAGATGTGGAAGGGTCGCAAGACCACGGCATACCTCAAGTGCCCCAACTGCGGCCAGATGCTCTCCGTCCCCAAGGGCAAGGGCAAGATCCGCGTCACCTGTCCCAAGTGCCACGCCAAGATGGAAACCCGCTCCTAGCGCCCGCACGCGGGACAAATTAATCAGGTTTGCTTGTCCCAAATCTTAAGTATTTGTTCGATAAAAAAGCCGAGGCCTCGTGTTGAGACCTCGGCTTTTTGTATGCGGCAACGGAGCTGCACCTTTGTCACATCTACGCCACACCGTCGCGGGCCAGCTCCTCAGCCAGCGCTTCGGCAGGCATGGCCATAATCGCGTCGAGCTCGGCGTCCACCTCGGGAATACGCTTCACCTTGAGCTTGCGTACCAGATCACCGCGACACATCACATGTATCGGCTCACGCAGAGCGCATAGGTCATCGAGCGGATTCTTGCGCGTCGCCAGGATATCGGCGGCCTTGCCGCACTCGATCGTACCGGTCTCGCCGCCCAGCCCCAGGAGCTCGGCATTGACCTGCGTGGCCGTATGCAGCGCAAAGGCGTTGCTCACGCCCACGTACTTGGCAAAATAGGCCACCTCACGCCACATGTCGTACTGCGTCACGAACGGGCAGCTCGAATCTGTGCCAAGGCCCACCTTAACGCCAGCTTCCAGCGCCGCACGAGCACTCTCGATAATGCCCGAGCACACGATGTCGCCGTTCTTCTTTTGCGTGTCAGTCGAATGGGTCTTCTCCGGATCGAGCAACACAAACGGCAGCGCCGGGCTGATAGTGCAGGTAACGCTGGGCGCACGTCCCTCGAGCTGCGTGCCCGCGGCGCCACGGTACAGCTCCAGGATCTCGGGCGTCATCGGGGCACCGTGCTCGATCGTGTCGACCCCGGCCTCAAGCGCGGCCTTCACGCCCTCGGTGCTCTCGACATGAGCCATAACCGGCAGGCCCACCTCGTGCGCCGCCTTGCACGCCGCCGCGGCAACCTCCACCGGCATACGCAGCACGCCCGGCTCGCCCACCTCGGTCGCATCGAACACACCGCCCGTTACGAACAGCTTAATGACGTCGGCGCCGCGCGCATACAGGTCTCTCACCTGCTCGGCTGCCTCGACGGGGCTGTTGGCCACCTGGGCGAACAAGCCCGCGCCATGGCCGCCCGGCACCGTGACGCCCGTTCCCGGCGCCACCAGGCGCGGACCCTGATACTTGCCGGCGTCGATAGCGTCGCGCACGGCAATGTCGGCAAACAGCGGGTCGCCCGCGCCGCGCACCGTGGTCACGCCGCTTGCCAGCTGCTGCTGGGCACTGCCCTTGAGGATGCGGCGCACGATGGCGCGCCCCACGGGATTATCGAGTTTCTTCATCAGCGCTCCCGCATCGCTGGCCGAGACAGGCTTGCCCGAGCCGCACAGGTGCACGTGCATATTGATGAGACCGGGCATGAGATACGCACCACCCAGGTCGATAACCTCGGCACCCGCGGGCGCCTGCGCCACAGCACTCGGCCCCATCCAGGTGATGACGCCGCGCTCAACAGTCACGGCCATATCGGGTTGCGGCTCCATATGCTCCGAACCATCCAGAATGGCCGCATTGATAAACAACGTGGAACGATCGGCAGACGCCATATCGAGCTCCTCCCTCACGATTAACTTGAACATTTGTCCATTATCACCTAATGCAGCGACCTAAAGTCGAGCATATCGGTTAACGGAAGGAAGAGGGGATGTGGGAGACGGAATACGCTGCAGTCCCACCCCAACGACACCAGGGAAATGTCTCGATCTGTAACAATTACGAGCTCAAACAACCTCTAAACGTTACAGATCGAGACGAAACCTCTCAGCGCCCATACCACTGACGTCTCCACTCCTCAGCCAATTCAACCTGCCGAGGAATACCCGCCAGCCTCATTTTCTCGACTAGCTTCCCCGGGCCTTTGAGTTCGTTAAACGTAAACCGAAGCACCTTATGCCCGAGCATTGTCAGATGAGATTCCCGCTGACGCTCTGCCACGAATGGGTCAACCGACTCCCGACCCTCGCCGCTCTGCAAGGTATACTTCCCCTTTCCGTCGAGCTCGCCGATGACACACGTCCCGTCCTCGAGCCGCCAAAAATAGTCGACGCGAAACACCTGGCTCGAATCGAGCGGGTCGCGAAACTCCACCTGCAGCTCCGGAACCGGAAAGCCGTACGCAATAAAGAATGCTCGGAACCGAGACTCGCCGCCGTTTTCAGACAGCCCGTCTGCATACGACGCAATCACCTGTGCCCTGCGATACCCTCGCCTGCCCTCGCAATCGGCGCGGAGGCGCTCGCACAAATCCCCACGTGGTACGCCTTTCGCCCGCAGTGCAGAATCGGCAATCGCCAACCCGTAGGAGAACGGCGCACGCAGCAGACAATCCTCCACCGTGCGCCAAAACGACGTCACCCGCACGCCATCAACACGCTCGAGCGCACCCGCCATCTGCGGACGCAACAACCTGCACCCGCTGCTCAACGTCACCGAGCAACCCGTCTTAACAAGATATCGTGGCCCGAGCAGATCATTCGGCACCTCCAAACCCCACAAAAGCGCCGCGTCATAGCCCCAAAACGCCCAATCGGGATGAAATTCCGCAAGCCCTTTGATAGTCCTCAGCGCTCGCTCCGCCGGCGTCAATGCATCCCAATCATGCTGAAAACAGAACAGGTACGGCTCGGGCTCCGCGATATCGTCGGTTCCAACATGGCGTCGCAGCCACATGAGCTCGGTATTGTCATGCGTTGCGAGCAGCGCACCTTGCTTGGCCGTCTCCGTGAGCCGCGCGAGCATCCTATTCCGCGCCAACGTGTTGCGAGTCGCATGTTTGTGTTTGAGAACGGTGTTAGGCACTTTCATCACCACCACGTCAGACAAATGGACCATCGTCACCTTTGCCGCCGCTGACAAATGTCTTGATCTGTAACAGGAAGACAGTCTTTGAGCCTCTAGTTGTTACAGAACAAGATCTTTCGGCAGCCGCCAACCTTCCGTCTCAATCTGTGACAGGTAGGTCGAATTTGGGTCTGTAGATGTTACAGATTGAGACATTCCCCCAACCAGGTGCCAAACGTCTCGTTCTGTAACAGTTAGACGTTCTCCAGGCCCCTAAACGTTACAGATTTAGACAAACCAGCGGCGCCCAAGCATTCGTCTCGATCTGTAACAGGTAGACCGGTTTTTTGCCCCCAAACGTTACAGATCGAGACAAAAAGGCAAAAGGCAAGGCAGGCGACAACTACCCATCCCCTACTCCCACTCCCGCTCGTAGATGTTGAGCGACTTTACGTACCGCCCCTGGGCGCCCATGATGTCGCGGACCAGACGCAAGAAGAAGCTGATGCACGAGGTGTCAAAGCCGTCCTGCAGGTCCTCCGGATGCACCGCACCCGGCCCATCGACCGCCGTATCGCTCAGCCGCGCGATGTCATACAGATAGAGCTGTCCCGCCGTCAGCCAGACATCGTCGACGCAGGCGAGGCGCACCGCAATCGCGCCATCGCTCCAATGCTCCTTTTGCACGATATGCGGGTCGTAGACATCAAAGCGACGGTCGGTGCGCGTATCCTTCAGCGCAACCATGCCGTTCGCAGGATTCTTGTCCAAAATGCCAAAGCGCGAGAAATACTGCGTGTCGCGTACCTGCTCGAGCCGCTTGAGCGAGGCAGGCGAAAGCGATGCCGGCGGCTCGTCAACATATAGCTCGAGCAGCGTTTTGCCATGGCGATAGGGGCGCTCAAACAGCAGCCAATCGGTAAATGCCATGTTGTAGGCCATGATTTCGTTTTGCGAAGGCTCGGTGCAATAGCTGAGCCACGGGTCGACAATGGCCTCGAACTGTTCGCGCGCCGGCTCCAGGAATTGAAACTTCCGCAGCATCCAAAAATGGGCCATGTCGGCAATATCGTTGCCGACGGCTTCAGCCAGCTCTGCTCGGTCAAGAACTTGGTCAGTCATGGCATCCTCCTCAAACTGATGGACCTCAATTTGAGCTTACGAGGAGGGTGGGCAGCCACGACCAGCGCGGGCAAAATAGGCCTCCGGCTGCAAACCAAATGCTGACCAAACACTTGACGAAAAGCTAGACCGAAAATGCGCACCGCAACAAAATCGCAGGTAGACATAGACAGCCAACCAACCCTTTTGAGCCAGATGCCCGCAGCCACC
>CATVTM010000005.1 GCA_958346935.1 uncultured Collinsella sp. | reverse complement strand
CCGACGCCGCCACGGTCGCCTTCTTCGCCGACGGCTACGAAAAGCTCCGTGCCCGCCGTTCCTAACCTCAAGGTGGGGTGGGCTTACTGAAGCGAGCGAGCGCGTTCGATGGCGTAGGCGAGCGACAGCTGCTCCATCTCCGGGGCGCATTTGTAGCTCAGTCCGGTGAGAGCCGTCACCTTATCGAGGCGATATCGAATCGTGTTCGGGTGCTGGCCAGTCTGCTTGGCGGTTCGCTCGATACGTCGGTCGTTCTCGATGAATGCGGCGAGCGTGGATTCCAGCTCGCTGCCATGCTCACTGTCGTGCTCGCGTATCGGCGAGAGAATCGCCTCCGAGAACGATCGCATCTCCGGGGTTTCCGCAAAAGGCATCACGGTTCTCAGGATGCCGAGCTGCGTATAGCGGACGGGACCCTCGGCTCGTTGACAAGATAGGCGCTGTGCGTAAATCGCCTGCGAGATCGCCTGCGCCACCGCCTCGTCTCCAAACAGAATATCGCTGATGCCGAGCCCTTCCGCTCCGCCATCGATACCGCTAGCCTCGATGAGCTCCGTGAGCGCCTGCACGATTCGCTCCACATCGAGCGTCTGCTCCGAGTCGCTTGTCGCTACGAATAACAAACCTCCGTCATAGGGTGCCAACATGTTGTGGCATCCGGCGAGAGTCGATTTTGCACAGAGGCGTTCGATTTGCAAAAACGTACGCGGGTCGAGGGGTTCTGCAAACGATACGAACAGGGCGACCGCTTCGTCCAGAAATGACGGGTTGAGGCTTCGGATGCGTCGGCAGATGGACTCGGGCGATACATCTGTCCTCAGGGCATCGATCTCGCGCTGTGCGAAGTCGATGGACGCGAGCTGCTCGATATGCCGTTTGACCTCATAGATGACGCTATCAAAGAACAGTGAGTCGTCGGTCGTGAGAAAGACCGGGTAGTGCCGCGCGTTGGCGTAGCGGATGGCTTGGTCGGGAATCGGGATGTGCAGGACGTTTTTGATGAGGAGACCGCTCGTCCCCTTGGCGACGAGGTATTTCACGGCTTCAGTGATGAGGTACGGGTCGTCCTTCGCATAGAGGAAGGTACTGAGGACGATCTCGTCTGAGCTGAAGTTGACGCGCTGGTACTTGCTCTTGAGGCCGGGCATGAGTTCATAATCGAGGATCCCGACGCCAGAGACGGCACGCGAGACGCCATCGCTGCCGGCGATTAGACGGACCGACCCCTCATATTCCCGTGAGAAGTCCGAGATGGTGTATAGCATCAACATCACCTTGTAAATCAATACAATAAGTACAGGTATAAATAGGATAATCGCACATCCGTATGCCTTTGATGCGATAAATAGTTCAAATACCTGCTGATAGATGGAAAAATCAGATCAAAAATCGTTGTAGATTCCAACAAGAAATGATCCTTGGCGGCATCGTTACTAAACCGTACAGTGAAGCAACGTAAAGCTTTCGCTGAAAGGAGCGATGATGGGGCAGATGGTGGTGCTTTCGGCCGAGGAAGTTTCCAAGGTGCTGACGATCGAGGATGCAATCGCTGCCGTGGAGGAGGCATATCGCCAGAAGGAAACGGGCAAGGGTGTTGCGTGGCCGATGGTATATGAGCAGTTCGAACCCGGCGTGGCCGATATGGATATCCGCTCGGGCGAGTTGGCGGGAAGCGGCCTCTTCGGCCTGAAGCTCACTGCCTGGTTCTCTCAGAATCCCAAAAAGGGGCTCCCCGAGATCTTTGGCACTACGCTGCTGTGCGACAACGCGACGGGCGAGCCGTTGGCGCTGCTCAATGCCTCCGCCGTCACTGGACTTCGCACCGGTGCTGCCGCTGCGCTCGGCGCCAAGTGGCTGGCTCGGGCGGATGCGTCCAAACTGCTTGTTGCGGGTGCCGGCCACATGAGCACCTATATGGTGGCGGGCGTGCTCGCCGCCTGTCCCAAAGTGAGCGAGGTCAAGGTGTGGGAGCCGGTTTCCGATGCCGCGCCCGAGGCTCGCGTCGAGCGCATGCGAGACGAGGTCGCCCATATCTTGGGCGCTTGCGAGCATGCTCGCGAGGCATCCACCTATTCCATCGAGGCGACGGCCGACGGCCAAGGCGCCGCGGCAGAGGCCAACATCATCGTGACGATCACGCCGGCGACCAAGCCCATCATCCCCGATGCATGGGTGCGCCCCGGTACGCATATTTCCTGCGCCGGTGCCGACATGCCCGGCAAACAGGAGCTCGCCTCGGCACTTGTCGCCCGCGCCGCTGTTTACGTCGACGACCGCGAGCAATCGGTCGCATCCGGCGAGCTGGAGATTCCGGTTGCCGAGGGTGCCATCACCCCCGAGGACATCAAAGCGGAGCTCGGTGAAGTCATCGCCGGCACGGCTACGGGGCGTTTGGATGACGAACAGGTGACGGTGTTCGATACGTCGGGCATCGCCGTTCAGGACCTTTCGGCATCGAAAATCGCCTACGACCGCGCCGTCGAGGCGGGGCTGGGCACCGTGGTGGAACTGTAAGAAAGTCAAGGAAAGGAAACGACAATGCAGATCAAGGATTTCGCCGTCGAGCAGTGGATGAACGAGTGGGAGACCAAGTGCACCCACAACGTTGCGGAGACGTGCGTCTACTCCCTCACACTCGACCAGCTGTTCGAGCTTACGAACACCGACAAGAAGGCGTGGCTCGATAGCCTGTGCTCGCGCCGATTCACCTATGGAGACATCGAGGGGCAGCCCGGCTTCCTCGAGGGGGTCGCGCGTCTCTATAAGACGGTCGAGCCCGGGCATATCGTGCCCACGCACGGCGCGACCGGTGCCAACTCCCTGGTTATTTCCACGCTCGTCGAACCGGGCGATCACGTAGTCTCCGTCAAGCCCACCTACCAGCAGCTTTACTCGATTCCCGAGATGTGCGGTGCGAAGGTCGATATCCTTCAGCTCGATCGCAAGAACGGCTACCACGTCGACGTCGACGCGCTCGATGCTCTGGTGACCGACGATACCAAGCTCATCTGCATCAATAACCCGGACAACCCCACGGGTGCCCTGCTCGACGCCGATACGCTCAAGGCGATTGTCGAGGTCGCACGCAAACACGACGCGTGGCTGCTCTGCGACGAGGTCTACCGTCTGCTTACTCAGACGGATGAGTACGCCGAGTCCGTGGTCGACCTGTACGACAAGGCCGTCGCCACCGCATCCATGTCCAAGGTCTGGTCGTTCGCCGGCCTGCGTCTGGGCTGGGCGGTCACCAAGAGCCCGGAGCTCCGTCGCGCGCTGCTCTCGCATCGCGACTACAACCTGATTTCCGCCGGCATATTCAGCGAGTCGGTGGCGGAGCTGATTCTGGGCAACGCTTCCGTGATCCTTGAGCGCAGCCGTCGCATCGTCCGTCAGAACCTTGCTGTTCTGGAGAAGTGGGTCGAGAGCGAGCCGCACCTGTCGTTCGTCAAGCCCGAGGCGGGTAGCACCGCGCTCGTGTATTACGACTACGACATTGACTCCAGGACGTTCTGCACCGACATGATTAAGAAGTCCGGCGCACTCGTCACCCCGGGCGATTGCTTCGAGGAGCCCAAGAGCATGCGCATCGGCTATGCATACTCCGATAATACCGACGACCTGCAGAAGGGCCTGGATGCTATCTCCGCGTACATGCGTACGCTCGAGTAGAGGCTCGAGGTCGAAGCGATGGGGCCGATCGGTTTAGGACCGGTCGGCCCCTATTTTCTCTTAAGGCTACCGAACACTTTTGTCATATTAGGTGCCCACGGGGTCGTATCGCTGCGACGCCGTGGGCATAATGGTGTGGAAGGTGCAAGTTACGCGAAATGGGAGGACACATGGCGCTAATCTATATCGTTGAGGACGACGAGCCCATTCGTCGCGAGCTTGCCGATATCCTTGCCCGTGCTGGTTTTGAGGTCGAGGCCTGCGAGTCGTTCGAGCATGTCTCGCGTGACATCCTGGCCGCTGCACCCGACTTGGTACTGCTCGACCTGACGCTTCCCGTCAAAGACGGCCAGCATATCTGCCACGAAGTCCGCCACGAATCCGAGGTTCCCATCATCGTCCTCACGTCGCGCACGACCGAGATCGACGAGGTCATGGCCATGACGCTCGGCGCGGACGACTTCGTTCCCAAGCCCTATAGCGCACGCGTGCTCGTGGCGCGCATCAATGCCTTGCTGCGTCGCACCGCGGCGGCGGGCGAGCGCAGCACGCTCGTCCACAAGGGGCTGGAGCTCGACCTCGCCCGCTCCATGGTCACCAACACGCAAACCGGCACTAGCACCGAGCTCACCAAAAACGAGCTGCGTATCCTCTCGCTGCTTCTGAGCCGCGCGGGCAAGATCGTTTCGCGCTCGGCCATCATGCAGGATCTGTGGGACTCCGATGCCTTTGTGGACGACAACACGCTCACTGTCAACATCAACCGTCTGCGCACCACGCTCGAAAAAATCGGCGTCAAAGGGTATCTGACCACGCATCGCGGTCAGGGTTACTCGATCTAGGTGCCGGTTATGTCGTTTGCCAAGTTCTTTAAAGATGTGCTGCTTCCCGTCGCCGTGTGGACGTGCGGCGTGCTGCTGAGCTGCTTTGTGCTGACGGTCGCCGGCGCACCCGTTTCTATCGTGGTCGTGGCGGTTGGCGTGTCCTTTATCTTCGGTATGCTCGGCATCGTGATCGAGTACGCTCGCCGTCGCCGTTTTCTGCGTCAGTTGGAGCGCGCGGCAGAGGAGCTCGAGAGTCCCGCATGGGTGCAGGAGATGGTGCAATGCCCGACCTATGCCGAGGGCGAGCTCGAATACGAGGTCTTGCGCCGGGTGGGCAAAGCCGCCTGCGACGAGGTTGCCGAAGGCAGACGTCAGACCGATGACTATCGCGACTATATCGAGAGCTGGGTCCACGAGGCCAAGCTGCCTCTGGCGGCGGCCCATCTGATTTTGGAAAACCTGGATGGCAGCGAAGACGACCTGTCGCGTGTGGATGACCTGGGTCGCGAGCTGGCTCGCGTGGAGCGCTATATCGACCAGGCGCTGTACTACGCGCGCTCGGAAGTCGTGGAGCGCGACTGCCTGATTCGTCGCTGGGATCTCAAGACCTTGGTGACGGGCGCGATTAAAGCCAACGCGCGCGAGCTTATCGCGGCGCACGTGGCTCCGGTGTGCGAGAACCTCGACTTTGAGGTCTTTACCGACGAGAAGTGGCTCGAGTTTATTCTAGGCCAGCTTATTCAGAACAGCATCAAATATGCGCGCGAGGACGGCGCAAAGATCGTGTTTTCGGGCGCGTTGCTGGACGAGGGCCTGGCGAGCGAACGCATCGAGCTTACCGTCGCGGACAACGGCTGCGGCGTGAGCGCGGCCGACCTGCCGCGCGTGTTCGAGAAAGGTTTTACCGGCGACAACGGCCGCACCACCAAGCGCGCAACGGGCATCGGCCTCTACCTGGTGGCGCGCCTGTGCTCCAAGATGGGCATCGACGTCACCGCGGCATCCGACTCCGGCGAAGGCTTCGTCGTAACATTCGCGTTTTCAACGAATAAGTTTCAATATTTCGAGTAACGCACGCGGCAGACGCCTACCCAAACAAAACGTGCCGCCCCAACCGGGGCGGCACGCTATTTTTCTATCAGCCAACTCGTTGAAGTAAGGCTGCGAAGGCCGCGAGGCCGGGAGGGGTTTCCTAAGGGCACATCCCGCAGCCGCAACGCGGCGAGGACGTGCCCGTGGAAACCCCGCAGGCCCCGCGGCCGGTGGGAGCAACGCTACTTCACGACCAAAATGTCGCAGTCCGTATTGCGCAGCAGGAACGTCGAAATTGAACCCAGCAGCGCATACTTGATCGAGGACAGGCCGCGGGCGCCGCAGAGCACCAGGTCGGGCTTAACCACGTCGAGCATCTCGTCCTTGAGCGTCTCGCGAATGCGGCCGGCGCGAATCATGACCTCGACCTCGGGAATGTCGGGATTGGCCTTGGCCTCTTCGAGCTGCTTGGCGATGGAGTTCTTAAATGCCTCCTCTAGGCCGTTGACCAGGTCGACCGGATAGGAGCCGGCGCTCTCGAGTGCCGTGGAATCGATAACGTGGCCGATAATCAGCTTGGCGCCGTTGTTCGCGGCGACCTTGATGGCGCGTGCGAGCACAAAATCCTGCTGCTCAGTACCGTCGAGTGAAACAAATACCTTGGTGTAGCCCTCGTTCATGGTTTCCTCCTTGGTCTATCGCACGGGCGCGGGGCTCGTGCGTCGGGCGGGCGCGGGTGCGTTGACCGCCGGACACTTTATCTTGTTGCAGTTATACCCAAGGATTTCGGTTTAACTGCTCGCAATTCTGTGAACGGGCGAGTTTTTTTGGTAAGGGTAGGCGCGGTCGCACCGCCAACGGTTGATAATGGGACATCGCCCGCATCGTCCGCAGAACATCTACCGGCGGGTGTCTAACGAGGGGGTCCCTTTGGATATTATCGAGCTTCTAAAATCTGCCTTCATGGGCCTGGTCGAGGGCATCACCGAATGGCTGCCCGTTTCGTCGACGGGTCACATGATCTTGGTGGACGAGTTCGTCAAGATGAACGTGAGCGAGACGTTCTGGAATATGTTCCTGGTCGTGATTCAGCTCGGCGCCATTCTGGCCGTCTGCGTGCTGTTCTTCCATGAACTCAATCCGTTCTCGCCCAGCAAGGGCAAGGAGGGCCGTCGCGACACCTGGGTGCTGTGGGGCAAGATTGTGCTCGGTTGCATTCCTGCGGCGGCGATCGGCCTGCCGCTCAACGACTGGATGGAGGAGCATTTCTACAATGCTCCCGTCGTGGCGCTGGCGCTCATTGTGTACGGCGTGCTGTTTATCGTGATCGAGAACTGGCGCGCAAACAAGCGCGAGGAAATGGCCGTTGCCGGTTCGTTTGGTTCGCGTGCTGTGGTGTCGGGTGGACGTCCCGCCGGTGCGCACTTTGCGGCGCCCGCCACGGCTACCGCTGAGGATGAGGACGATGACGAGAATCTGGACTTTGGCTCCATCGCCACGCTCGAGGACCTCAGCTGGAAGACTGCGCTGGGTATCGGCTGCTTCCAGGTGCTTTCGCTGGTGCCTGGTACGTCTCGCTCCGGTTCTACCATCATCGGCGGCCTGCTGCTGGGCTGCACGCGTTCGGTGGCGTCCAAGTTCACGTTCTTCCTGGCCATCCCTGTCATGTTTGGCGCGAGTGCGCTCAAGCTGGTCAAGTACTTCATCAAGGGCGGCACGTTCGGCACCAACGAGATCGCCATCTTGGGCGTGGGCTGCGTCGTCGCCTTTGTGGTGTCGCTCATTGCCATCAAGTGGCTTATGGGCTTCGTTCGCCGTCACGACTTCAAGTGCTTCGGCGTCTACCGCATCATCCTGGGCATCGTAGTGCTCGCGTACTTCTTCGTTCTGGAGCCTATGCTCGGCCTGTAACTTGGTTGACGCTGCGCGGCGGCCAGAGCGACAACTTGTCATTCAAAGAGGGCGGCATGACCAAAAGGTCTATGCCGTCCTCTTTTTTGGGCGATGAGGCGGGCTTGACGGTGGCGCACGGAGTCGTGGTGTGATTTGCGTCGGTGTCCGCGCGGCTCGGTATACTGGTACGGCTCAAACTATGGCGCTGCCCGCAGGCGCGCCGTCCGTCAGATGAGGAGTCGCCCATGACCCAGCCCCTGCCCTGGGAAAAGAACGCCGCGGTGCCCGTGCCGCCCGCGCCGGAACCCGTGCCACTCGATGCATACACCGCCCCCGCTGCGCCGGAGCCCGAGCTCGTTCCGCTCGACATCTACGACGCTCCCGCGCCGGCACCCAAGCCCGCCAAGCCGCTCGTCGACATCGACAGCCTTAATCCCGCCCAGCGCGAGGCGGTCCTGACCACCGAGGGCCCGTTGCTGGTGCTCGCCGGCGCCGGCTCGGGCAAGACCCGCGTCCTGACCTTCCGCATCGCACATATGCTCGGCGACCTGGGTGTTAAGCCTTGGCAGGTTCTTGCCATTACGTTTACCAACAAGGCTGCGGCCGAGATGCGCGAGCGTCTGGCGGCACTCATTCCCAGCGGCACCCGTGGCATGTGGGTGTGCACCTTCCATGCCATGTGCGTGCGCATGCTGCGCGAGGACGCCGACCTGCTGGGCTACACCGGCCAGTTCACCATCTACGATGACGACGACTCAAAGCGCATGGTGCGCGACATTATGCAGGCGCTCGGCATCGAGCAAAAGCAGTTCCCCATCAACATGATCCGCAGCAAGATCAGCTCGGCCAAAAACGCCATGATCGGGCCCGAGGACATGCTCAAGAGCGCCGATAGCCCCAACGACAAAAAGGCCGCGCAGGTTTACCTGGAGCTGGAGCGCCGCCTGCGCGCCGCCAATGCGATGGACTTCGACGACCTGCTCGTGCGCGCGCTCGAGCTGCTGCGCACCCGCCCCGAGGTGCTCGACAAGTACCAAGAGCGCTTCCGCTACATTAGCGTCGATGAGTATCAGGACACCAATCACGTCCAGTACGAGATCGCCAACTTGCTGGCCGCCAAGTACCAAAACCTCATGGTCGTGGGCGACGACGACCAGTCCATTTATAGTTGGCGTGGCGCCGACATCACCAATATCCTGGACTTTGAGAAGGACTTTAAAAACTGCAAGACCGTCAAACTGGAGCAGAACTATCGCTCCACGGGTCACATCCTGAGCGCCGCCAACGCCGTGGTGCGCCACAACTCGCAGCGCAAGGACAAGCGCCTGTTTACGGCCGAGGGCGACGGCGAGAAGATCCAGGCCTTCCAGGCAAGCGATGAGCGCGACGAGGGCCGCTGGATTGCCGGCGAGATCGAGAAGCTGCACGCCAAGGGCACGAGTTACGACGACATCGCCGTGTTCTATCGCACCAACGCCCAGTCGCGTATTCTCGAAGATATGTTCCTGCGCGCGGGCGTGCCCTACAAGATCGTGGGCGGCACGCGATTCTTCGACCGTGCCGAGATCCGCGACGTCATGGCCTACCTCAAGATGATCGTGAACCCGGCCGACGAGATGAGCGTCAAGCGCGTCATCAACACGCCGCGCCGCGGCATCGGTTCCACCTCGATCCAAAAGATCGAGCAGCTGGCGCGCGACAACCGTTGCTCGTTCTTCCAGGCCTGCGAGATCGCGTGCGCCGAGACCGGTATGTTTAGCGCCAAGGTGCGCAATGGCCTGTCGAGCTTTGTGTCGCTGGTGCGCGAGGGCCGACGCATGGACGGCGAGCTCAAGGACGTCGTCGAGATGATTGTCGATAAGACGGGCCTGCTGCAGGCTTTCCGCGCCGAGGGCACTATGGAGTCCGAGAGCCGCGCGGAGAACATCCAGGAATTCCTGGGCGTCGCTGCCGAATTTGAGGAGACGCACGAGGATATCGAGGGTACGCTCGAGAGCCTAGAAGAGCTGCGCGCAGCCGGTATTGCCGACGTGCCTGCCGGCTCCGAGCCCGAGCCCGTCGTGGTGAGCGCGCCTGCGCCCGAACCGGGGCCATCTGCCCCGGCATCCTCGTTTGAGGCACTCGTCGGCGCGCGCGATGCCGCAGGTTCCAATCCGCTCGATAGCCTAGCCGCCCCGGCGCTCTCACCGCAGGATGCCCTGGCCGCCGCTATCGCGGGCAACGCGTATGCCGCGCCGACGGAGATGCCGGCGGGTGCCGTGCATGCCGACGAGATTGAGCGCACCTACGGTCCGCTCACCTGTAAGGCGCTGCCGGCACTCATGGAGTGGCTGGCCCTGCGCTCCGACTTGGATTCCCTGGCCGGCGAGACGCATGCCATTACCATGATGACCATCCACTCCGCCAAGGGCCTGGAGTTCCCGGCGGTGTTCGTGGCCGGCATGGAGGAGGGTATCTTTCCGCACATGCACGACTTTGGCGGCAGCGATGACCCGGGCAAGCTCGAGGAGGAGCGTCGCCTGGCCTACGTTGCCATCACGCGCGCCCGTAAGTGCCTGTTCTTGACCTATGCGGCCACGCGTCGCACCTACGGCTCGACCTCTGCCAACCCGCGCTCGCGCTTCCTCAACGAGATTCCGTTTGAGGATATCGAGTTTAGCGGTATCGGTTCTGCCGGTTTTGAGGGCACGGGCTGGGAGAAGCGCGGCGACCGTCACGGCACCTTTGGCTCGGGCATGGGCTCGGATATGTATGGCGGCAAGGTGTTCGGTTCGCATACGCGCTCGACCGGCGGTTCCGGTTCGCGCGGCGGATCGAGTTTTGACGACTTCTTTGGTGGCAGCAGCTACGGGACCGAGCGCCATCGTGGGGTCTCGCCCGACGCTGGCCGTGTTGCCTCGACCTTTGGCTCGGGCGCGCCGCGAGCCAAAAAGCCGTCGTCCAAGGTGTCCCCGACGGTGGAGCGCAAGGTCGATCGTGCCAGCGCATCGCAAGACTTTGCCGCGGGCGATACCGTGAGCCACAAGACCTTTGGCACGGGTACCGTGATTTCGGTCGCCGGAGACATGATCGAGGTCCAATTCGAAAAGACCGGCCAGACCAAAAAGCTTATGAAGGGCTTTGCACCGATCGTCAAGCTGTCGTGATCCCGGCGGACCTGGGCGGGCGTATGGGGCAACATCGCCTGCTCGGGCAGTCCTGCTCGCACGGAGAGCACATTAAGTGCTCTCCGGCTCGTGCGGAACTCGCGATCGATGTTGCCCCATACGCCCGCCCAGGTCCTTAGATAACGTTGTTTGCGAACGTCGCCTTGCTCGTCCGCTTTTTGATCTGGAGAGCCGGGTGGGCTGAATACTTAGACATGGCAAGGGGCTCCCTCGTTGATGAGTGGGGGAGCCCCTTGTTGCTTTTTAGCTTGTTGTCCCAAACCCCGCGCCCCATCCCGGCGAGCGCTCGGGGATCGGTAGCTTACAGGTGGCTGATGATCAGTTCCATCTTGCCTTCGAGTTCGATCTGGTCCACGGTACTCGGAGCCAGAAGGTGGCTTCCCTTGTGGACGGGGTCGCCGCAGACGGTGCCTTCGCCGTCGATGACCGACAGGCACATGAAGGGCCAGCGCTGGTCGAGTGTCTTGCTGCCGTCGACACGCACACGGTCGACAGTGTAGCAGGGGTTGGACTCGAGTTCGGTCACGCCGTCAATCTCGGGCGCGGTTACCGTGCCGTCGGTCGGCGCCTGAACGTCAAAATCGATGCAGTCGAGGCTCTGCTCAATATGCAGCGGGCGCAGCTTGCCGTCGGTGCCGGGGCGGTCGTAGTCGTACAGGCGATACGTCACGTCGCTCGACTGCTGCGTCTCCAAAATGAGCGTTCCGGTCTTGATGGCGTGCACGGTGCCGGAGTCAATCTGGAAAAAGTCGCCCTTGTGAATCGGCAGCACGTTGAGCATGTCGTCCCAGCGGCCGGCCTCGATCATCTGTGCGGCTTCGGCGCGGTCATGCGCGCGCTGGCCGACGATGATTGTGGCGCTGGGCTCGCAATCCAGCACGTACCAGCACTCGGTTTTGCCCAGGCTGCCGTTCTCGTGCTTGGCAGCGTACTCGTCGTTGGGGTGAATCTGGATCGAAAGGTCGTCCTTGGCGTCCAGAATTTTAATGAGCAGCGGGAACTCCTTGCCCTCGCAGTTGCCAAAGAGCTCGCGGTGCTCGGCCCACAGCCATGACAGCGTGTGACCGGCGTACGGGCCCTCAGCGATCTGGCAGTCGCCGTTGGGATGGGCCGAGATGGCCCAGCACTCACCGATGGGACCCTCTGGAATGTCGTAACCAAATACGGTTTCGAGCTGGCGGCCACCCCAGATCTTCTCGTGGAAGATCGGCGTCAGTTTAATCAAATCGGACATATTCATACCCCCATGGTGTTGTGCGGCCGTCCGTTCTAGACGAGCCATAACGAGCGCCCGCATGACTACAAAAACCTATGTCAACGTTACGTTGTGCAGCTCAAAGCGGTCGCCGACGTTGCGCGAAATCGAGTACTCAAAGGCGTTGCCGCTATCCAAAAAGCCAATCTGGTTGAGCTCGAGCAGGGGGGCGCCGGGTTTGGTGTCCAGGCGCTCGGCCTCTTCCTCGGTTGCCGCCACGGCACGGATGGTGCGGTGGAAGCTCGAAATTTTCAGCCCGCATTGCTCGCGGATAAAGCTATAGACCGATCCGTACAGGTCCTTCTTTTTAAGACCCGGTATCAGCTCGAGAGGTATGTAGGTGTACTCGATAACGATGGGCTTCTCGTCGACCTGGCGCACGCGCACGATGTGATAGGCAAAGTCGTCCTCGGCAATTCCCAGCTGAGTAGCGACGTCCGCTGGTGGATTGACAATCGAGAAATCGTAGACCACCGAGGTTACCTTCTCCCCGCGGTGCTCATACGAAAAACCCTGGGCGCGGTCATTCTTGCCCTGGAAAAATGCCTGGTCGGGAAGACCCGCCGTGTCCTTAACGTAGGTGCCCGACCCGCGCCGGCTGGTGACAAGGCCCTCCTCGGTGATCTGCTCGATAGCTCGCTTGACGGTGATTTTGGAAACGCTATAGAGCTCGCAGAACTCAACGACGGTGGGTAGCTTGTCGCCCGGTTTAAGAGCGCCGTCCTCGATGCTTCGACGGATATCTGCAGCTATTGCCTCGTATTTGGGAATCATGGAACCTCCTTTCCGGCTTGATTGAGTACAGAAGAAAGTATAGTCAACACCTAAGCATCCCTATTGCGTTTTTGAAAAGTTCGAGAAAGGTTTAATTAAAAAACGCTTCTCTTTAACAACTAGAGCGCTTCAAATTAATATGCACTCTAATAATGTGGTATTGAGCAAATTGATTGGCTCGAGGACGGGGCTGGGCTGTTTTGCCGCCCAGCGAACCGAATCTCATGCTTTGAGTTTCCCCAGATAAAACCTGCCAAAACAAACCTGCCCCTTTTTGGCAGGTTTTTGCCTTGGGAGCGGTACCATACAGGCAATGTTTAAACGAGAAAGGTGGGCTCCCATGGAACCTAAGCAGTACTACATCGGCATCGACGTCGGCGGCACTTCGGTTAAGGAGGGCCTGTTCGACGAAGACGGTAACCTGCTGGCCAAGGCCAGCGTGCCTACGCCTCCTATCGTTGACGCTGCGGGCTTTGCCGCGGTGACCGAGGCTATCGACCAGGTGGTCGCCAAGGCTCAGATTCCGCGTGCCTTTGTGGCGGGCATTGGTCTGGCCGTTCCGTGCCCCATCCCGGCATCGGGCGATGCCAAGGTCAAGGCCAACATTGCCATTAACCTGCCCGAGCTGAGAGTCGCCATTCAGGAGCACTGCCCCGATGCGGTCGTTAAGTACGAGAACGATGCCAACGCCGCTGCCATGGGCGAGGCCTGGCTCGGCTCTGCCAGGGGAGTGCAGAACGTGGTGATGGTCACCATCGGTACCGGCGTGGGCGGCGGCGTTATCGTTAACGGCGACGTGGTGTCGGGCGTTGTGGGCGCCGGCGGCGAGATTGGCCACATGTGCCTGAACCCCGAAGAGGAGCGCACCTGCGGCTGCGGCGGACATGGCCACCTGGAGCAGTATTCCAGCGCCACCGGCGTGGTGAGCAACTACCTTGCCGAGTGCGAAAAGGCGGGCGTCGAGCCCATCGAGCTGACCGGCCCCTCCGATTCCAAGGACGTATTCCAGGCCTGCCGCGAGGGCGACAAACTCGCGCTGGCAGCTGCCGATACCATGGCCGACTATCTCGGCCGTGCCCTGGCGCTTATTGCCAACGTGGTCGACCCCGAGATGTTCCTGATCGGCGGCGGTGCTTCCGCTTCGGCCGATGTCTATCTCGACAAGGTCCGCGAGCACTTCCAGCGCTACGCGCTTTCCGCCTCGCGCGAGACGCCCATCAAGGTCGCTTCGCTCGGAAACGACGCCGGCATCATCGGTGCCGCATACGTAGCCCTGCGCGCCGCCGGTAAATAGCTGGTGCAAGGGGGTCGGGTTACTTTGCACCAACATGGTGCAAAAGGGACAGCCTTGGCCCCCATACCTGCCCCAAAATATGCCGTGCCCCTTCCGTCTGCGAAGGCTCGGCATCGGCGTGCTACCATAGCTACGTCCAAGTACACATATCAAGTGGAGGATATCCATGGCAAACGTTCTTGTCTTTGGTCACCAGAACCCCGATAACGACGCCATCATGAGCGCCGTCGTCCTGTCCCAGCTGCTCAACCAGGTTGAGTATGCCGGCAACACCTACGAGGCCTGCGCCCTTGGTCAGCTTCCGGCAGAGTCCGCCAAGCTGCTTGCCGACGCCGGCATCGCCGAGCCCCGCGTGATTGAGTCCGTCGAGGCCGGTCAGCTCGTCGTCCTCACCGACCACAACGAGTCTGCCCAGTCCGTTGCCGGTCTTAAGGACGCCACGGTCTTTGGTGTCGTCGATCATCACCGCATCGGCGACTTCGAGACCGCCGGCCCGCTGCACTACATCTGCCTGCCCTGGGGCTCCAGCTGCACCATCGTCACCAAGCTCGCCGGCGTGCTCGGCGTTGAGCTTTCCGACGTCCAGGCCAAGCTGCTGCTCTCGGCCATGATGACCGACACGCTCATGCTCAAGAGCCCCACCACCACTGATGTCGACCGCGCCGTCGCCGCCAAGCTCGGCGAGCAGGTGGGCGTCGACCCGGTCAAGTTTGGCATGGAGGTCTTCCTCACCCGTCCGTCTGGCTCCTTCACTGCAGCCGAGATGGTCGGCAACGACATCAAGATGTTCGAGCCCGCCGGCAAGAAGCTGCTCATCGGCCAGTACGAGACTGTCGACAAGAGCCGTGCACTCGGCATGATCGACGAGATCCGCGAGGCCATGCGCGCCTACGCCGCCGAGAAGGGTGCCGACGGCATCGTCCTGTGCATCACCGACATCATGGAGGAGGGCTCGCAGGTCCTGCTCGAGGGCGAGACCGAGGCTGCTCAGAAGGGCCTGGGCATTGCCGACGAGCACGACGGCGTCTGGATGCCGGGCGTCCTCTCCCGTAAGAAGCAGGTCGCTGCCCCCATCATGGCCGCCTGCTAGGTTTAGTTGACCGAACGCCACGACCGGATCGCGGACGCCCCGCGCTCCGGTCGTTTTTTGTGCACGGCGCCGCGTCGTCTCTCGGACAGGCGTGCCCGTGCCGTTGAGCAAATAATGTTCAACCTGTGGTTCCGCTTTTCGGCCACGCCTGCGTGCTTGTCGTGCAGGGTAGGCTAGATGCAAGCGTAATACGTTAGAGCGCGGCACCGCCACTTGGGCGGGCCGTGCTTTTTTAAGACGGGAGCTTTCCCGTGAAAGGAGCCGCCCATGGCAGCAACTGAGCAGCTGTTCAACGTTCGTGAGCGCAAGCGCTTTGAACGTCACGACATCTGGGAGCGCATCGCCGAGAACGGTACGATTTCCGCCGCCGTCATGGTCTTCGCCGCCATCGCCGCCGTCATTTGCGCCAATACCGATGCCTACGAGGCCATCCATCACTTTTTGGAGACCCCGCTGTATGTGGGTCTGGGCAACCTTACGGCCGGTCTCACCGTTGAGCTTTTCGTCAACGACTTCCTCATGGCGATTTTCTTTTTGTTGGTGGGCATCGAGCTTAAGTACGAGATGACGGTCGGTGAGCTCAAGAATCCGCGTCAGGCCATGCTTCCCATGCTGGCGGCCGTGGGCGGCGTTGTCGTTCCCGCCTGCATCTACCTGATCTTTAACCATGCCGGCGCCCGCAACGG
The DNA here is from genome assembly GCA_958346935.1 of uncultured Collinsella sp. Classification (GTDB taxonomy): domain Bacteria; phylum Actinomycetota; class Coriobacteriia; order Coriobacteriales; family Coriobacteriaceae; genus Collinsella. Next base: position 38,918 of record CATVTM010000005.1, on the reverse strand, counting down.
TTGGGCCATCCCCATGGCAACCGATATTGCCTTTGCGCTGGGCGTGCTGTCGCTTTTGGGCAACCGCGTTCCCAACGGCGTGCGCGTGTTCTTCTCGACGCTCGCTATTGCCGACGACCTGATCTCCATCGCCGCCATCGCCATCTTCTACGGTCAGAGCCCCAATCCGTTTTGGTTGGGCGCCGCCGCGCTTGTGACCTGCGCGCTCGTGTGGCTCAACAAGACGCAGCATTACCGCCTTGCCCCGTATTCGGTACTGGGGCTGCTGTTGTGGTTCTGCATGTTCAAGAGCGGCGTACATGCCACGCTTGCTGGCGTCATCCTGGCCTTCACCATTCCGGCCAAGTGCGGCGTCAAGCTCGATAGTCTCACCGATTGGCTGGGCGAGTGCCTGCCGCTGCTCGATGACCGCTACGACGACGAGGCGCACATCCTGGGCCAGCATGACTTTACCGTCTCGACTACCAAGGTCGAGCGCGTCATGCACCGCGTGACCCCGCCGCTTATCCGCATGGAGCGTCTGATCTCCACGCCGGTCAACTTTGTGATCCTGCCGATCTTTGCGTTCGTAAACGCTCAGGTTCGCTTAGTGGGCGTGGACATGAGCACGCTGCTCACCGATCCGGTGACGCTCGGCGTGTACTTTGGCATGCTGCTGGGCAAGCCGATCGGCATCTTTGGTATGACGTTTGCCCTGGTTAAGCTTAAGGCCTGCGAGCTGCCGCACAATGTCAACTGGCACATGATTGCCGGCGTGGGCATTCTGGGCGGTATCGGCTTTACCATGTCGATTCTCATCAGCGGCCTTGCCTTCCCGACGGCCCAGTTTGAGGTTCTTGCAGCCAAGGCCGCTATTCTCGCCGGTTCGGTCACCGCAGCCGTGCTCGGCATGATCTACATGAGCGTGGTCTGCAAGCATCCCGCGCCCAAGGACGAGTAGGGGCGCATACAAGTTTGAAAACGCTGCCTGTGAATACCATCACAGGCAGCGTTTTAGTCATTGGGTAGTCATTGGGGACGTTCTTAAACGACTAGTCACCGGGGACAGTCTTGCGGAGTCGGCACTTGGGGACGTTCCTTATATGCCGGCAGTTTGGGACAGTCCTTTCCCCTGCAAAGAGCGCGCCTAGTGACTACTCATTTAAGTCTGTCCCCAATGAGTGGTTTTAAATGACTAGGTTTATTCCACCGTTCCGTAGACGGCGCCCCAGCCGTGGGCGGCCAAGGCGGAGTTGAGCTGGTCGCAAAGTGACTGGCGGTCGTAGTAGCCGGGCGGCAAAAGATTCACGATCTCCATGAGGTCGGGCGCCAGGTCCAAGATTTCGGCCTGTACGATCAGATCCAGGCGGTCGATGGCGTGGCGGTCGTAAAACAGTCCGTCGACCAGGCGCTGCAAGTCGCCGAATTCCTCGGCCTGAAACGATCTGTACTCCATAGTGCCTCCTTGGGCGCCCCACGCCGGCATGCGCGGCGATTCGTAATTGATTGCGATGAACTTAATCTATCACGGCTTCATAACGTTGCGACGATGGCGGTCTATACTTAGACGAACTGCAACATACCGCTTCGCGAAAGGTCGCACCCCATGCAGACGATCTACCAGAAGATGGAAACCACCGAACTCGATGCCGCCATCGAGGCGCTCAAAGCCGAGGTCGCCGAGGTCAAGGCCAAGGGCCTGGCGCTCGACATGGCCCGCGGCAAGCCGTCGCCCTCCCAGGTGGACATCTCTCGACCCATGCTCGATATCCTCAATGCCGATGCCGATCTGCACGACGGCAACGTTGACTGCTCCAACTACGGCTGCTTTGAGGGCATTCCCTCGGCACGCAAGCTGGCGGGGGAGTTTTTGGGTTGCCCCGCCGAGCAGACGCTTGTGCTGGGTTCGTCGAGCCTTTTGATTGAGCATGACATCGCCGGCATGTTCTGGCGCTGTGGCTCGTGCGGCAGCGAGCCCTGGGATGCCTACGAGGCCGCGCACGACGGCAAGAAGGTCAAGTTCCTGTGCCCCGTTCCCGGCTACGATCGCCACTTTGGCATCACTGCCGATCTGGGTATCGAGAATGTCCCCGTTGCGATGACCGACAACGGCCCCGACATGGACGAGGTCGAGCGCCTGGTTGCTGCCGACGACTCCATCAAGGGCATCTGGTGCGTGCCCAAGTATTCCAACCCCACGGGCATCACCTTTAGCGAGGACACCGTGCGCCGCCTAGTCGAGATGCCCACGGCCGCGCCCGATTTTCGCATCTTCTGGGACAACGCCTACTGCGTGCACGACCTGTACGACGAGACCGACGAGCTCGCAAACATCTTTGACCTCGCTCGCACGGCGGGCACCGAGGACCGTGTGGTGGCCTTTGCCTCGACGTCCAAAATCACCTTCCCGGGCGCCGGCATCGGCTTTATTGGTGCGAGCCCCGCGGTTATCGCCGAGTTCTCCAAGCGCCTGAAGGCCGGCCTCATCAGCGCCGACAAGCTCAACCAGCTGCGTCACGTGCGCTTCCTTCCCACCATCGAGGCGGTTAAGGAGCACATGAAAAAGCATGCCGAGTTCCTGCGCCCGCGCTTTGAGGCCGTCGAGCGCAAGCTCACCGAGGGCTTGGGCGACACGGGCTGCGCCACCTGGACGCACCCCCGCGGCGGCTACTTTGTGAGCTTCGATGGTCCCGAGGGCTCGGCCCAGAAGGTCGCCGCGCTTTGCGCCGACTTGGGCGTCAAGCTCACACCGGCCGGTGCTACCTGGCCCTATGGCAAGGACCCGCGCGACACCAACATCCGCATCGCGCCGAGCTATCCCACGGTCGAGGACCTGGAGGCCGCGCTTGATGTGCTGGTGCTGGCCGTTAAGCTTGTCGCTGCCGAGCTTGCGCGTGCCGAGCGCGCCTAACGCGTAGGGCCCCGCAAGTCCGCACCTAGTACTATCCGCACTTTCGATACGTAAAGGAGCGTATACATGGATTTGGGTATTTCAACCAACCCCACGCCAGAGCTCTACACCATTAAGGTAACCGGCGAGATCGATATCTCTAACGCCGATAGCCTGCGCAATGCCATCGACCTGGCGCTCGAGCAGCCCACCGAGGCCGTTGAGCTCGATTTTGCCCAGGTGAGCTACATCGATTCGACGGGCATTGGCGTGCTCGTGGGCGCCGCGCACCACGCGGTCGACCACGGCAAGCGTTTTGGCTGCGTCAACGTGCAGCCCCCGGTGATGCGCGTGGTTCAGCTGTTGGGTGTCGACCAGGAGATTTCGATCACCGCTGCATAATCTTTGCCCCCAAAAGGGCGTGCCGTTTGGCATATGTTTGTGATGCGCTCGGACGTTTTGGCGTCCGGGCGCTATACTTGACCGAATGAATAGACGAGTTCCGGCCGAATGGCGCGGTGCGGGCTCGACTCACATCGAGCCTTGGAGGTATGTGTGTTTGGTATTGGAGAGGGTGAGCTCGCGATCATCGTGGTCTTCGGCTTTTTGCTGTTTGGCCCGGATAAGCTCCCACAGATGGGCCGCACGATCGGCCGTGCCATCCGTCAGTTCCGCGAGACGCAGGAAAAGATGACGGCCGTTGTTCAGTCCGAGATTATCGATCCGGTGAGCGAGGCTGCTTCGGCCCCGGTTAAGCCCAAGAAGGCTGCCGTCGATGATGATTCCGATGCGGACGAGGATGCCGTCGAGACGGCTGCGCCCGCAAAGAAGGAGACCTTTGCCGAGCGTCGCGCCCGTCTTGCTGCCGAGAAGGCCGCGAGCGAGGCTGCCGCCGAGGGCGAGGGTGCTGCTGAGGAGCCTGCGACCGAGGGCGCCGCCGCCGGGTCCGCCGATGCCGCCGCCGAGTCCGCTTCCGCTGCAGAGCCGGAGCCCGAGCCCGAGCCGGCAGAGCCCACGACGGCTGACCTCTACGCCCGTCGTCCCCGCAAGCGCAAGGCCGTCGTCGACCAGCTCGCTCGCGAGCTCGAGGCCGAGGACGACGCCGCTGCCGCCGATGCCCCGAAGGGAGGCGATGAGTAATGCCTATCGGACCTGCGCGTATGCCGCTCTTCGATCACCTGGGGGAGCTCCGTCGCCGCCTGACCATCGTGGTCGTCTCGGTGTTTGCCGCCGCCATCGTGCTGTATTTCGCCACGCCTGTGGTGCTCGACATCCTGAAAGATCCCATCCGCTCCTTTGTGCCGGACGGTAAGTTCTACATCACCACCACGCTCGGCGGCTTTGGCCTGCGCTTCTCGCTGGCCATCAAGATGGCCATGGTCATGTGCACGCCCATGATCATCTGGCAGATTCTGGCGTTTTTCCTGCCGGCGCTTCGCCCCAACGAGCGCAAGTGGGTCGTGCCCACGGTGCTCGCCTCGACGGTGCTGTTCTTCCTGGGTGCCATTTTCTGCTACTTCATCATCATCCCCGCGGGCTTTGAGTGGCTTATCGGCGAGACCTCGGCCGTTGCTACGGCGTGGCCCGATCTGGAGAACTACGTCAACATGGAGCTGCTCTTTATGATCGGCTTTGGTGTGGCGTTTGAGCTGCCGCTCATCATCTTCTACCTGTCCGTCTTCCATATCGTGTCCTACGCGGCCTTCCGCAGCGCCTGGCGTTACGTATACGTTGGCCTGCTTGTGGGATCGGCTGTGATTACGCCCGACGGCTCGCCCGTCACCCTGGGCCTCATGTATGGTGCCCTGCTCTCGCTCTACGAGATCTCGCTCGCCATCGCCCGCGTGGTCATTACCGCGCGCGAGGGCAAGGAGGGCTTGTTTGTGAGCCGTCTGGACCTGTTCTCGGACGATGAGGACGACGAGGAGTAAATCGGTATGCACGAGGTTGGCATTGTCAACGGCATACTCGATACAGTGATTCGCGCGGCGCGTGGGGCGGGGGCCTCGCGCGCCGTTTTGGTAACGCTGCGTATCGGGGATATGACCGAGGTCGTGCGCGAGGCGCTCGACTTTGCATGGGAGACGTTCCGCGACGAGGACCCGCTCACGAAGGGTTGCGAGCTTGCCGTGGAGGAAGTCCATCCACAAAGCGAGTGCCTGGACTGCGGCGAGGTTTTCGATCACGATCGTTTCCACTGTCGCTGCCCTCACTGCGGCGGCGCCAACGTGCGCCTGTTGCACGGCCGCGAGCTCGACATCGCCAGCATCGAGGTCGAAACCCCCGACGATTAACTGCCCAGCCATCTGGCGATGGGGTATAAAGGGGCAAAAGTAAGGAGCGCCGAATATGGCCGAGAAAACGATTGATATCGCGTCGCCGATCCTGTCGCGCAACGAGCGCCTGGCAGATCAGCTGCGTCAGCGATTTGCAGAGACAAACACCTATGTGATCAACGTGCTGTCGAGCCCCGGCTCGGGCAAGACCACCACGATTCTGGGCACCAACGAGCGCCTGCGTGACAAGGCCGGCCTGCGCTGCGCCGTCATCGAGGGCGATATCGCGTCGGACGTCGACGCCATCACCATGAAGGAAGCCGGCATGCCCGCCATCCAGATCAACACGGGCGGCCTGTGCCACCTCGAGGGCAACATGATCATGGAGGCCGTCGACGCGTTCGACCAGGCCGTCGGTCTGCAAAACATCGATGTCATCTTTATCGAAAACGTTGGCAATCTGGTGTGCCCGGTCGACTTTGACCTGGGCGAAAACCTGTCCATCATGATCCTGTCGGTGCCCGAGGGCGACGACAAGCCCATCAAGTACCCGGGCATCTTCCAGCACGCTGGCGCGCAGCTGCTCAACAAGGTCGACGTGGCCCCGGCTTTCGATTTTGACATGGATAGGTATACTAAGACACTCGATGACCTCAATCCGCAGGCGCCGCGGTTTGCCGTGAGCGCGCGCAAGGGCGAGGGCATGGATGCCTGGTGCGATTGGCTCATCGGGCAGATCGAGCAAGCAAGGGCGTAAGTCGGCCGCCAAAAGGCGGGCGTAGCCGCAGAGATACGAGATAGGAGCCTCTTTTGAAGCTCATCATCGCCGAGAAAAACGACGCCGCGCGTCAGATCGCCGAGCGTCTGTCCACGGGTAAGCCTAAAAAGGACAAGGTGTACAACACCGCCATCTATCGTTTTGAGTGGAAGGGCGAGGAGTGCGTGACCATCGGCCTGGCCGGTCACATCCTGGCGCCCGATTTTTGCGACAGCGTGCTGTTCGATAAAAAGCTGGGTTGGTATTCGGTGACCGAGGACGGAGAGATGCTGCCGGCCGATATGCCCGACGGTCTAGCCCGTCCGCCCTACGACACCAAGCGCAAGCCGTTCCTTGCCGACGGTATCTCCATCAAGGGCTGGAAGCTCGAGAGCCTGCCGTACCTCACCTGGGCGCCCGTCATTAAGCTGCCGGCCGAGAAGGAGCTCATTCGTTCGCTCAAAAACCTCGCCAAAAAGTCCGACAGCGTTATCATCGCCACGGACTTCGACCGTGAGGGCGAGCTGATCGGCTCGGACGCCCTCAACAAGGTGCGCGAGGTGGCGCCGGACCTGCCGGTTGCCCGCGCCCAGTATTCTTCGTTTACCAAGGCCGAGATCACGCAGGCCTTCGATAACCTCGTCTCGCTCGACCAGAACCTGGCCGACGCCGGCGAGAGCCGCCAGCACATCGACCTCATTTGGGGCGCGGTGCTCACGCGCTATCTGACGCTCGCCAAGTTTGGCGGCTTTGGCAACGTGCGCTCTGCCGGCCGCGTGCAGACGCCGACGCTTGCCCTGGTGGTCGAGCGCGAGCGCGAGCGCATGGCGTTTGTGCCCGAGGACTATTGGCAGATTCGCGGCATGGGTGCCGCGCAGGGCGCTGCCGAGGACGATCGCTTTAAGATCGCGCACAAGACGGCGCGCTTTACCGACAAAGATGCCGCCGAGACGGCGTACGGCCACGTCGACGGCGCCACGACGGCAACCGTCGCTGCGGTGACCAAGCGCTCGCGCAAGCAGCAGCCGCCCACGCCATTTGCGACGACCTCGCTGCAGGCTGCCGCCGCGGCCGAGGGCATCTCGCCTGCGCGTACCATGCGCATCGCCGAATCCCTCTACATGGCGGGTCTCATCAGCTACCCGCGTGTCGACAACACCGTGTACCCCGCGACGCTCGACCTGGGCGCCGTGGTGAGCGACCTGGCAAAGATCAACCCGGCGCTGGCGCCCGTGTGCAAAAAGGTGCTCGCCGGTCCCATGAAGCCCACGCGCGGCAAGGTTGAGACCACCGACCACCCTCCGATCTATCCCACGGGCGAGGGCGATCCGTCCACGCTCGACGGCGGCCAGCGCAAGCTCTACGACCTTATCGCCCGTCGCTTCCTGGCGACGCTCATGGGCCCCGCGACCATCGAGAACACCAAGCTCGAGCTCGACGTCAACGGCGAGCCGTTTGTGGCCTCGGGCGACGTGCTCGTGACCCCGGGCTTCCGCGAGGCCTACCCGTACGGCCTTAAGCGCGACGAGCAGATGCCGCCTCTGGAGCAAGGCGATATGGTCGATGTGTTCGACATTAAGCTCGAGGCCAAGCAGACCGAGCCGCCCGCGCGCTACAGCCAGGGCAAGCTCGTGCAGGAGATGGAGAAGCGCGGCCTGGGCACCAAGTCCACGCGCGCGAGCATCATCGAGCGCCTGTATGCCGTGCGCTACCTCAAAAACGATCCCGTGGAGCCGAGCCAGCTGGGCATCGCCATCATCGATGCGCTGACGCAGTTTGCCCCGCGCATCACGAGCCCCGATATGACCAGCGAGCTCGACGGCGACATGACCCGTGTGGAGCGCGGCGAGGATACCGAAGAGCATGTCGTGACGCACTCGCGCGCGCTGCTGGCCGGCGTGCTCGATGAGCTGCTCAAGCACACGCAGGAGCTGGGCGACGCCATCAGCGACGCCGTCACGGCCGACGCGCGTGTGGGCAGCTGTCCCAAGTGCGGCAAGGACCTGGTTATGAAGACGAGCGCCAAGACCCGTGGCAGCTTCATTGGCTGCATGGGTTGGCCCGACTGTGACGTGACCTATCCGGTGCCGAGCGGCGTCAAGGTGAGCCCGCTCGAGGGCGAGGCGGCCGTGTGTCCCGAGTGCGGCGCGCCGCGCATCAAGTGTCAGCCGTTCCGCCAGAAGGCCTTCGAGATTTGCGTGAACCCGACGTGCCCCACCAACTACGAGCCCGACCTTAAGGTGGGCGAGTGCAAGGTGTGTGCCGAGGCCGGACGCCATGGCGACCTGATCGCGCACAAGAGCGAGAAGAGCGGCAAGCGCTTTATCCGCTGCACCAACTACGACGATTGCGGCGTGAGCTATCCGCTACCGGCGCGCGGCAAGCTCGAGGCGACGGGCGAGACCTGCCCCGAGTGCGGTGCTCCCATCGTGGTGGTCAACACGGCACGTGGCCCGTGGCGCATCTGTGTGAACATGGACTGCCCGACCAAGGAAAAGAAGCCCGCCCGCGGCCGCAAGACCACAACCAAGGCGAGCTCGGCGAAGAAGACTGCCGCGAAGAAGACGACCGCCAAGAAGGCCACTGCCGCCAAGAAGACGACGGCGAAGAAGTCGACTACCAAGAAGACCGCTGCCGACAAGTAGCCGAGCACATATCCGGGCACATATAGACACGGCGGGGCCGGGCGCGCAAATGCAAATGCGCGTCCGGCCCCACTTCTAAGTTGCGGTGAAATAGGGACTGTTTTTGCTGGTAAAAGGCATAATTAATCCCTATTTCACCGCAAGTTTTGATCAGTTGTTGGGATTACTTCACCTCGACAGGCGCGGCGCCGGGATAGCGCTCCTCAAAGTCTAAGCGGTACTTATTGTCATTGGTGCCCGCCACGTTGTCGCGCGACAGCGGCGCCACGATCTCATTCTTGTGGTCCGCAGGCTTGGCGTATTTCAGGCTGATTTCCCAGGCATCACAGATTGCGTCAATGCGGTGATCCAGGTCGTCGTACAGGGCGATGATGTCCTTCCAGGAGCTGTAGTTCTTGGAGCTCGTCGGGACGTCCAGGTCCTCGACGATGTCGTAATACTGCTCGATGGTGTCCTCCGTGCGCTCGGCGACGTCGGCGAGATTTTGACGGGTGGTTCGATCCTCTTCCAGATAGTTGCCGTTGAAGTTCTGCGCGCAGCCACGGACCTGGCTGTCGAGATCTTCGAGCAGGTCGTAGTATTCGCTCAAGCGGCGGTAGAGGTTCTGCTCAGAGAGCGTTGCTTCGCCGCCATCCTCGTCGTCATCGTCATCATCGTCGTACAGGCTGTTGGGATCGCCGAGAGGCTTTAGGTCATCGTCGTCGACGTCATGGTGCAGCTTAGCTACCTCGGCAGTCGTCTGCGTGGCGGCGTCGTCGAACGGTCTGATTGCAAAGAAGATGACCAGGGCGATGATGATCGCCACCAGCACAACGATAACGGCGATAAGCGGCCCGGTGCCGCTCTTTTTGGAAGCGGGGGTCTGTGGCGAAGCGGGCGCGTATGCGGGAGCCGGCTGCTGTTGGGGCGAGCCGCTCGCGACGGGTATGCGCTGCGTGGTCTCGACGGCCTCGGTCCTTACGGCGGGGTCGGGGCTATAGGCGAGGGAGTCGGCCGCCTTGGCTTGCGGCGTATCAAGGGAGCCGGTCTGCTCAAAAGCGGGCTGGCTATCGCTCGCGGCTGTTTGCTCAACGGGTGCACCGCACGAGGTGCAGAACTTGGCATCATCTGCAAGAAGCTTGCCGCACGAGGCGCAATACCGAGACATTGCCACTCCTTTCGCCACATTTCAATGCAATACGACGATTATACCCAGCATCCAAAATTCCCCATCATACGTTGCGGTGAAATAGGGACTGTTTGGCGGTCTCAGAGCTTCAATCAGTCCCTATTTCACCGCAACTTTGGAAAGGCGCCTTTAGCCACTGGGGACGCGCCGAGCACTGGGGTATCATGGCTTGGTTGATATATCTGCATTTACGCGCCTTGTAGGAAGGGGCTGCGCCTATGGCTTTTGAGCCCGCTCAACATAGCTTTATCACGCTCGAGGGCGTCGATGGCGCCGGCAAGTCCACGCAGGCGCGCCTGCTTGCCCGCGCGCTCGAACTCGCTGGCCACCAGGTTGTGAGCCTGCGCGAGCCGGGCGGTACCGCCATCAGCGAAAAGATCCGTGCTCTGCTGCTCGACCCCGCCAACACGGCGATGGGGGACATCTGCGAGTTGCTGCTCTACGAGGCGGCGCGCGCCCAGTTGGTGAACGAGGTCATAGCCCCCGCCCTTGCGGCCGGCAAGGTGGTCCTGTGCGATCGCTTCTACGATTCCACGACCTGCTACCAGGCATTTGCCGATGGCCTCGACCGCCAGATGGTGCGCGACGCCAACAACCTGGCCGTCGCGGGAACGCACCCGGCGCTCACACTCGTCTACCACATCACGCCCGAGCAGGCGGCGCTACGCATGGCGGCCCGTGGCGCGGCAGATCGCATGGAGGCTAAGGGCATGGCATTCCAGGAGCGTGTCTACGAGGGGTTTTGTAGCATTGCCGCCGAGGAACCAAACCGCGTAAAGCTCATCGACGCGACCGCGTCCATCGAAGACGTCTTCGCGCAGACGGTCGAGCAGGTTCGCGCGTACGGTCTCGACATTCCGCAGGAAGCCGTCGCCGCCGCGCTTGCCCAGGAGGCCGAGTAACATGGCCCCCGCTCAGGCAAGCCTGCTGGCCAAGCTCGACACCCAAGAGCGCGTGCGCGACTTTTTGACCAATGCCGTCGCCAGCGGCCGTGCATCGCACGCCTACCTGTTTTTGGGCGCGCCCGGCGCGGGCAAGCTCGATGCCGCGTGGGCGCTCGCCCAAGCCTTCCTGTGCGAGCAGGACGGCTGCGGCGCATGCGACAGTTGCGTGCGCGTCTCTCGGCATACGCATCCCGACGTGCACTATTACACGCCCGAGAGCGCCACGGGCTACCTTATTGCCCAGACCCGCGAGCTGCTCGACGACGTGCCGCTGGCGCCCATTCGCGCCAAGGCTAAGGTCTACATCATCGACCGTGCCGAGCAACTGCGCGCCAACACCGCCAACGCACTACTCAAGACACTCGAGGAGCCGCCCGAGGGCGTTATGTTCATCTTGCTGGGCACCTCGGCAGACGTGATGCTGCCCACCATCGTGAGCCGCTGCCAGTGCGTGCCGTTTCGGCTGGTGTCGCCCGCCGTCGCCGCGCAGGCCGTGAGCCGCGCCACCGGTCAGGACCCTGCGCGTTGCCGCATGGCGGTCGCCGTGGCGGGAAGCCCCACACGCGGCATCGAGTTTCTTAAGAGCGCCGAGCGCCAGGACGCCCGCCGTCAGATGGTCCGTGCCATCGACTCACTCATTGCCGCCGACGAGGCCGACGTGCTCAGTCGCGCCAAGTCGCTCATCGTCGCCGTCAAGGCGCCGCTCGCCGAGGTCAAGTCCACGCAGGAAAAGGTACTCGAGCAAAATGCCGACTACCTGTCGCGTGGAGCATTGAAGCAGCTTGAGGACCGCAACAAGCGCGAACTCAATGCGCGCGAGCGTTCGGGTATCATGGAAGCGCTGGCGAGCGCGCGGGCGCTCATGCGCGACGTGCTGCTGACACTTCAGGACGAGGCAGCCGACGTGGTGAACGAGGATGTGCGCGACACGATCGGTCGGCTTGCCGCCGCGACCAATGTTGCGGGTGCCACCCAGGCGCTCGAGGCGGTCGCGACCGCCGAGCGCAACATCGCCAGAAACGTTACTCCCCAGCTGGCCATCGAGGTCATGCTGTTCGATATCAGGAAGGCACTGAAATGCCGTTAGTCGTACCCGTTAAGTTTACCTACGCCTCGCGCGACCTGTGGTTTGACCCGCAGGACCTGGATATCCTCGAGGCCGATTATGCCATTTGCTCCACCGAGCGCGGAACCGAGATCGGCTTGGTCACGGCCGATCCCTTCGAGGTGCCGCAAGACGAGATCGGTCAGCCGCTCAAGCCCGTGCTGCGCGTGGCGAGCGACATCGACCTGCAGCTTGCCGACGATCTTGCCATCCAGGGCGACGAGGCCATGGTCGATTTCCGCCGTCTGGTCAAAGAACTCGACCTCGAGATGAAGCCGGTCGGCGTCGAGTACCTGTTTGGCGGCGAGAAGGCCGTGTTCTACTTTGCGGCCGAGGAGCGCGTCGATTTTCGTCAGCTCGTCAAGGATCTGTCCTCGACGCTGCACATTCGCGTCGACATGCGCCAGATCGGCGTGCGCGACGAGACTCGCCTGGTGGGCGGCTATGCCCAGTGCGGCCAGGAGCTCTGCTGCACGCGCTTTGGCGGACAGTTTGAGCCCGTCTCGATCCGCATGGCAAAAGAGCAGGACCTGCCGCTCAATTCCTCCAAGATCAGCGGCGTGTGCGGCCGCCTGATGTGCTGCCTGCGCTACGAGTTCGAAGCGTACAAGGACTTTAAGAGCCGCGCGCCCAAAAAGAAGACGCTTATCGATACGCCGCTCGGCAAGGCGCGTATTCAGGAATATGACACGCCGCGCGAGCAGCTGGTGCTGCGCCTGGAGAACGGCAAGGTCTTTAAGGTCAACCTGGCCGATATGACCTGCTCGGAGGGCTGCAAAAAGAAGGCTGCCGAGCAAGGCTGCAACTGCCGCCCCGACTGCGTGACGCGCGATGTGCTCGAGCGCATCGAGTCGCCCGAGATGCGTCTGGCGCTCATGGAGCTCGACCGCGAGAACGGCGTCGACGTGGGCGATGGCCTGTCGAGCGCCGACCGTCTGGCCGGTACGTCGATGCCCAAGCGCCGTCGTCGCGATGCCGATTCCGATGCTCGCGCCGGTCAGGGGCAGGGCGAGGGCCGTGGCCGCGGAAAGGGCCGTGGCAATGCCGCAACGCCTGAGGCCGAGGAGGCCGCCGGTGGACGTCGTCGTCGCAAGCGCGCGGGCTCGGGCGATGTCGGCGAGGCTGCAGCTGCAGGCAAGAACGCCTCCCGCGAGCGCGAGGTTCAGCAGCCCCAGCAGCAGAATCGCGGCGGTGGTATGAACCCCACGCGTCGTCGCCGCCGTCACCTGTCGAGCGAGGAGCGCGAGGATGTCTTCCGCGCCGCAGCTGCTCGCGAGGCTGGTGCCGCTTCCAAGGGCGCCTCGGCCTCCGATGCGCCTGCCGACAAGGGCGGCAAGTCACGTGGCGAGGATGAGCGCGCGCCGCGTCCGCGCCGTCGCCATTCCTCGGGCACGCAACAGAAGCCCTCAGTGCCCTCCGTTGCCGATCAGGTCTCGGATGGCGAGGTCAAGGTCACGCGCCGTCGTCCCGGAGATGGCGGGGGAGCGGCTGCTAAGGCTTCGCGTGGCGCCGCTCGCGACGAGCGCGAGCCGCGCGAGGATCGCGGTGGCGAGGGCTCGGCCGACCAGGGTCAAAAGCGCCGTCGCCGTCGCCGTTCCCGCAAGCCGCGCCAGGATGGTGGCGAGGGCTCGACCCCGTCTTCGGCCGCACCACAACCGCCCGCCGGCGAATAACGCCCGCGAGCGGATTTAACCCGCCTTACCCCAATCGCGTCGGGGTACCATAGCGCTGAATCAACAACCCTCCCTGCGACCGAACGTAGGGAGGGTTGTGTCTTGAAGAGCCATCTGAACATATTGAGCCGTCTGCAGGGTGCCGGCGCCCTACCGTTTGCGGACGAATTGCTACCGTTTGCCGAACGGGTGGCACGCGAGGCGCTCGAGGCATTGTCGCCAACACGATGTGCCGGCTGCGAGCGCGCCGATGCGCTTATTTGCCAAGACTGTCTGGCCGCACTCACGCTCATCGACCCATGTCATAGCTGTACCCGATGCGGCGCCCCGTTTGGGGATTTGCTGTGCACTGAGTGTTCGGTCGAGGGCACGTCCTCGGCAATGGCGGAGGCGCTCGACCGCTGCCTGGCGTGCGCCGTCTATGCGCATCCGCTGCCGCGCATCATTAAAGCGTACAAGGATGCGGGCGAGCGACGTCTGGCTCCGTATCTGGCGGAGCTGCTTTACGACACCGCCCTGCATGCCCAGGTCGTAGCGCCCGATCGCTTAGGAGGTGTGCTGTCCGGTGCGGATGCGGTGGTGTTTGTGCCTGCGACGGCGGCAGCGTTTCGGCGGCGTGGCTTTGATCATATGGAGGCCATTGCGCGCCCATTTTGCGAGCTGTCGGGTGTTCCCCTGCTCGATGCCCTCGTCAAGTACGGGCATGGCGACCAGCGCGAACTCGGTCGTGAGGAGCGTCGCGAGCGTGCCCAAGGCATGTACGAGACGGTTGAGGACGTGCGCGGCCGCCGCCTACTGCTTATCGATGACGTTATCACCACGGGCGCGACCATGGCAGCAGCCTCGGCGGAGCTCAAGCGTGCCGGCGCTGCGGCAGTCGATGGCCTTGCTATCGCACGTGTTTGGTAGGGGTGGTTTTGTGGCAGTGAAGATTGAGCGGCGCAACGAGCCGACAGGCGAACAGCTAGCGGCTTCCGTAATCCTAACAGGCGCTTCAGCGCTGCGCATGATGCGCGCCGAGCGCCGGCAGATGGGCTATATCAGCTGGAAGGACTTTAATCCCGATGAAGAGCGCCGTGTGCTGCGCACGTCGTCGCCCTCGACCGAGGATATCTATCTTCCTGACTTGGTGCGAATTGGAGCCAAAAGTGGCGAGGTGCAAGAAGATCTGTGCTTGCTGGTGGGATCTGCGGCGCAGCGCCGCCGCATGCCTAGCGTAGGCTGGTCCGTGTGTTCCGGGTTGCCCGCCGGCTCGATTCTAGAGGTGGAACCGGGGGTGTACAGCTTGTCTCCCGAGGCCCTCTGCCTTGCCGTTGCGCGCGAACTTGGCTGTATCCAGGCATTTGCCCTGGCCCAGGAGCTGTGCTCTAAGATTTCACTGAGCGACCGCGGGAAGTATCTGCCTCCCTACACCTCGCCTGTTACGAATAAACTTGCAAAGGACAAGGACCAGCCAGCAGACGTGGGCTACTTTGAAGTCGAGCCGGCGCTGACGCCCGATCGCCTGGCAGATTACCTTGCGGCATGCAAGGGGAATGTGGCCAAACAGCTGCTGCGTCTGTGTCCCTACCTGTCAGAAAACCTGCTCTCGCCCATGGAGTGCATCATGCTCGCCCTGTTTTCGCTTCCGTTTTCCTATGGCGGGTTTGCCTGCGGACCTTTTAAGACCGACTACAAGATCGAGTTCGATGACCGTGCGCAGGCAATCTCGGGGATGCCCCATGCAGTTTGCGATGCGTATCAAGAGGCAGCCCGGTTTGACCTGGAATACAACGGTGAGCTGGGCCATTCCTCCCGGAGGGGACGTATCCATGATGAAAAACGCAGCACGGGCTTGATTACTATGGGAATCGAGGTCGCGACGGTCAACAACGAAATGCTCTGCGACATGGAAGCGATGGAAGCGCTCGCATGGCGCATCCACCAGCGTATGCGAAAGCGGTACCGGAATCGTGTCGATGCCCGCAGGAAGAAGCAAGAGGCGTTGCTTAACGCGCTGCGGGCGTGTTTTGGGCTTAAGCCGGTCTAATTCACGTCGAAAATAGGGGGTTAATCATATGCCCTGGCCAAAATATGGCAAATATGAGTACTGTCACTAAATCAGTAACAGCAAAATCAAGGAATTTAGGACTCGGAGGCGTCATAAAGTAAGAAGATAATAAACAAATGTAGAATAACTAAGCATCAGGTTGGCGACACTGAGCGCATAATCTGTCCGAGAGGCCAAAATTGCCTGTTACTAAATTGGTGACAGTACTCATATTTGCCATTTTTTGGCCACAGCACCCTAGGAAGGGTGCCCCGGAGCTCCCCATAGGGGGAGCTCCGGGCTTCACAGGGGCACGAATAGCCCACTCCGACCTGCGAAATCTGTACTCGCGATGCGAATGACGCCCCTAACCTTAAACTATAGCTTGAACTTAGCTATAATGCGCTACGTTCCTACCAGGCTGTGGTTGCGGACGGACGAAATGCCCGTCCTAGTCCAAGACAGACGCGGTCAAAGGGATCCACGTAAGCGACCGCGTGCGCGCGGCGCGATCATGGCGCGTCCTAGATGTAAGCCGCACCGTCCGTTCTACTTTCTTTGGGGCAATACCGCCTCGCGGACGAGCGGGCCAGTCGTGAAGGTGGCTGCGGCCTCCCGAGCAAACACCCCGGTGCGCAAGTGTGGGGTCAAATACCAGGTCAGCTGGTGGGAACAATCTGATATTCCGCGCAACGCACGGATTGTATACGACACAGAAGGCAGGGTAGTGGACATGGTGAGGGGCAGCTTGATGCACGCGGCTCGGTTAGGTGCTGGGACCGCAGCGGTCATCGCCGTTTTGGGCCTGAGCGGATGCGCGTTCAACCCGCTGTCTACGTTCACGACTCCCACGATCGACCAGATCGAGTACGAGACCGTCACGCCCGCGGTGTCGGATGATGCCCTGGTCACCCCCGGTACCCTGACGGTTGCCCTCGATACCTCCGATGCGCCGCAGGCCATGCAGGGCGCTGACGGCGAGCTCACGGGGTATGCAGTCGACGCTGCCCGCGCCCTCGCAAGCCGCATGGGCCTTAAGGTCGCCTTTGTCGATGCGTCCTCGGCAGGTTCCGCGCTCGGCGACAAAAAGGCTGATATCTTTATCGGCGAGATCAACTCCACGGACGGGGACGTTAGCTCGCTCGGCACCTGCCTGTACGATGCCGCTTCCGTGTTCGGTAAAACCAGCGATGGTGGGTCGCTGAGCGTTTCCACCGATACCCTTAACACGTCTACTCTGGGTGTCCAGATGTCCTCGGCCTCGCAGGAGGCGCTTGCTAAGCAGAGCATTACCGCCAACCAAAAGACTTACTCCAACATCAACGAGTGCTTTGAGGCGCTCGAGTCCGGCGAGGTCGACTATGTGATCTGCGACTCCACGGCTGGCGGTTACCTTGCGCGCCTGATGAGCGAGATCTCCTATGTCGGTGCGCTCGAGGCGCCCTCGACGCTTGGTGTTGCAGGCCTTTCGTCCAATGACGAACTGTGTCGTGCCGTGAGCGATGCCCTCGACGGTATTACGGCCGACGGCACGCTCGAGGCGGTCCACTGCGTCTGGTACGGCACGATGCCCTACGACCTCACCACTAAGACGGTTTCGGGCGCTAACGTGCAGCCGGGCGACTCTGAGTCCAGCGAGACCACATCCTCCGGCAGCGAATCCTCCGATTCCAACAATGAGACCGCATCCTCCGAAGACAAATCGTCCAGCCAGGAAGACACCATCACCGACGACGACATTAACAAGCTTAATAGCTAGTTATTGCTAGGGGTGGCGTCTCCTATGCGCTAGGAGAGATGCCCCTTCACGGTTTCAACACGCACTGCCGGGCTTCCCCAACAGGGGAGCCCGGCTTTTTCGTTTCTATAAAACCAGCAGGTCAAAGCCAATTTCTAGGGCCAACACATAAGCCGCCGACGCCCTCCTATAGCGCACTTTGCCACAGAAAAGTGCGAGACTTCGGTATGCGGTACAAAGCAATCGTTATTCGGGTCTTTGGGAATCCGCGTGATTAAATGCACGGCAATGGGTACATAGCCAGTACAGTAAGTCCCCGAGGCAGATTGGAGCCACGTATGGATATCAAGGTTTCTGGACGCAAGACGACGGTAACCGATGCTCTGCGTGCGCATGTGGATGAGAAGATCGGCGAGGCGCTCAAGGTTTTCGATATCGAGCCCATGACGGTCGACGTTGTACTTCGCTATGAGAAGAACCCCTCGAACCCCAACCCGGCAATCGTCGAGGTCACGGTTCGCGCTCGCGGTTCCGTGATTCGTGTCGCCGAGCACGGTGCCGATATGTACGCCGCCATCGACCTCTCCGCCGATAAGGTCACCCGCCAGCTGCGCAAGTTCAAGACCAAGGTCGTGGACAACCGCCAGGGCGGTGCCAGCGCTGCGGATGTCGCACCGGTCGAGCGCGTCGACGATCTGGCTGACCTGCTGCTGCCCGAGGAGGAGGACGACCTGCTCGTCCGCGAGAAGGTCATCGACGTCACCCCGATGACTGAGGAGCAGGCGCTGGTGCAGACCGATCTGCTGGGCCACGACTTCTACGTGTTCGAGAACGCGACGACTGGCCTCATCAATGTGGTGTATCACCGTAAGAATGGTGGATATGGCATCATCAAGCCCCGTATCGAAACACTTGACGAGTAAAATACGTTAACTTGCATGAGTTAACGGCTGGCGGCCATCCCATGCGGGTGGCCGCCTTTTTACGTAAGGAGTCGCTTTGATGGACAAGGCTGCATCCGCCGGCCATTCTGACCGCTGCCGCATCGTCGTCGATACCTGCTGCGACTTTAGCCCCGAGGTCGCCGCGAACCTCGATGTCGATATCCTGGGTTTCCCCTTTATCATCGATGGCGAGGAGCGCACGGACGACATCTGGTCGAGCATCACGCCCAAAGAGTTCTACGACCGCATGCGCGCCGGCGCTCGCGTGTCCACCTCGGCCGTGTCGCTCGGTCGCTACATCGAGTTCTTTACCGAGTGCGCCAAAGAGGGCACGCCCACGGTCTACCTGTGCTTTACCTCGGCGCTGTCGTCGAGCTACAACTCCGCGTGCCAGGCGGCAGATGCCGTGCGCACCGAGTATCCCGACTTTGAGTTGTACGTGGTGGATAACGCCCTGCCCTGTGCGACCGGCGAGCTGCTGGCGCTCGAGGCCGTCCGTCAACGCTCGGCGGGCCTGACCGCCAAGCAGCTGGTCGAATGGGCAAACGAGGCCAAGACCTACGTCCACGGCTACTTTACGCTCGAGAGCTTTGACGCGCTGGCGGCCGGCGGTCGCATTCCGCCCGCGGCGGCGCAGCTCACGGCAAAGCTCGACGTCAAGCCCGAGCTCTCCTACGACCTGGCCGGCTCGCTGTCGCTGATCGGCGTCAACCGCGGCCGCAAGAAGGCGCTCAAGTCCATCCTCAAGTCGTTCCGCGAGAACTACGTGCCCGATCGCACTATGCCCATCGCCATCATGACGGCCGATGCCGAGAAGGACGGCGATTGGCTCGAGGCTGCCATCCGCAAGGAGGAGGGCTGCGCCGACGTCACTATCATCCGCAGCTCCGTGGGCCCCACCATTGGCTCGCACGTGGGTCCCGGCATGGTGGCTTGCGCGTTTTGGGGTAAGAATCGCGCCGAGAAAGCCTCGCTTTCCGATCGCATCGCGCGCCGTGTGCGCGGCGAGTAGGCAAGCGCTGCGGCCGCAAACGCCCTCAAGTCACGGCCCAAACGCTGGCGCCGAGTATTTAACCTGGTAACAACACCCAACCCAAAAGGAAAGGTTTCATGGCAAACAAGCTCTCCGTCGCATTCATCGGCACCGGAATCATGGGTGCCCCCATCGCCGGCCACATCCTGGACGCCGGCTATCCCGTCACGGTCAACAACCGCACCAAGTCCAAGGCCGCCGCACTTGTCGAGCGCGGTGCCGTCTGGGCCGATACGCCGGCCGAGGCCGCGGCAGGCGCCGATGTCGTCTTTACCATGGTGGGCTATCCCTCCGAGGTCGAGGAACTCTACCTGGCGGGCGACGGCCTGCTGGCCTGCACCAAGCCGGGCACGGTGCTGATCGACCTCACCACGAGCTCGCCCGAGCTCGCGCGCGACATTGCCGAGGCCGCCCAGGTCTCCGGCCGTATGGCGTTTGACTGCCCCGTCACCGGCGGCGAGTCGGGCGCGATCGCCGGCACGCTCACGGCTATCGTGGGCGCCACCGAGAACGACATCGCCCCGGTCCGTGACATCCTGGCTACCTTTGCGGCCAACATCTGCTGCTTCGATGGCGCCGGCAAGGGCCAGGCCGCCAAGCTCGCCAACCAGGTGTCGCTGGGCGCCTGCATGGTCGGCATGGCCGATGCCATGGCTTTTGCCGAGCTCAACGGCCTGGATCTGGAAAAGACCCGCGAGATGATCCTGGGCGGTACCGGCAAGTCCGGCGCCATGGAGAGCCTGGCGCCCAAGGCGCTCGACGGCGACTACAAGCCCGGCTTTATGGTCGAGCACTTCATTAAGGACCTGCGTCTGGCGCTCGCTTACGCCGACGACCGCGAGCTCGCGCTGCCCGGCGCCGACGTGGCCTTTACGCTCTACGACATGCTCGACGCCATCGGTGGCGCCAAGCTGGGCACGCAGGCCATCACGGTGCTCTACAAGGAGGAGGCCGACGCCATCGCCGCCGGTCTGGACTGGTCGCAGTATCGCCCCGAGGAGCACGGCGCTCACGAGGACGGCTGCGGTTGCGGTGAGCACGGCGACGACCACGAGTGCGGCTGCGGCCACCACCATGGCGAGGACCACGAGTGCTGCGGCGGCCACGGCCACGATGACGGCCACGAGTGCTGCTGCGGCCACCATCACGAGGAGTAGCGCCCATGAGCTGGACGTTCGTAGTGCTCGCGCTGGTGCTCTTTCTTTTTGCGATCTACATTGGCTTTTTGTGCGGCCAGTGGGCCTGCGAAAAGCGCGTGGTCACCAAGCGGGACTACTGGATCGCCAACTTTGCGGGCGCGGCGGCAGTCATCCTGCTGACCTGGGTGTTCTCGCTGTTCCCGCTGGTGCAGTTTGCGCCGATCGGCTGGCTCGGCGGCTTTATCGCCGGCCTTAAGATGAGCTTTGGCGAGTCTGTTGGCCCGTGGCGCAAGCATGACGAGGTCTTTAACGTCAACAAGGCCCATCGCGCCGCCGCCGATGCGGGCGATGCTGAGGAGCGCCGCCGCGCGCGTCGCAATGGCGCTGCCGATCGACAGCTCATCTCGGTCACCGATGACAGCAAGGGTGCTGGCAAGCACGCTAAGAAATAAGAAGAGGTAACTATGGCAGAAAACAAAGACGAACAGCTCACCGACGAGGAGCTGGCACAGCTTCAGCTGGCAGAGGAGAACGAGAACGCCGTCGACCGTCTGGTCCAGGAGCTCGGCTGCCCCACGCGCCGCATCCGCCAGTTTGCCGCCCGTGTGCTGCACCTGCTGGCCGAGCGTGACCCGCAGCGCGTCGTGCCCTGCGTGCCCGCGCTGATCGAGGCGCTCGACCGCCCCGAGGCTCAGACCCGCTGGGAGGCCCTCGATGCCCTGACGGCGCTCGCCACCACCTGCCCCGAGCAGATGGGCGATGCCTTTGAGGGCGCCGAGACCGCGCTGTTCGACGAGCTTTCCTCCACGCTGCGCTACGCCGCTTTCCGCCTGCTGTGCGTGTGGGGCGCCACGAGCGTCGAGCGTTCGCGCGAGGCCTGGCCCATCCTGGACGAGGCCATCCAGTGCTACCACGGCGACCTCGAGTATCGCGACATGCTCGGTTGCCTGTACGAGTTTGGCCAGGGCGAGATCGACGCCGAGGTTGCCGAGAAGCTCGCGCTGCGCCTGAAGTTCGACGCCGAGAACGGCAAGGGCAGCTATCTCAAGGCCCGCTCGAGCGAGATTTGCGAAATGCTTGTTAAACGTTTTGGCCTGGATCTCTCCAAAAAGAAGAAGCGTGCTAGCGTTAAAAAATCTGACGACGCCGAAGACGAGGAGTAACAGATTATGGCGCACGATGTAGTCCTGATTCCCGGTGACGGTATCGGTCCCGAGATTACGCAGGCCATGCGCCGCGTGGTCGAGGCCACCGGTGTCCAGATCAACTGGAACGTCCAGGAGGCCGGTGCCGGCGTCATGGACGAGTTTGGTACGCCGCTGCCCCAGCACGTGCTCGATGCGGTCGCCGAGACCAAGGTTGCCATCAAGGGCCCCATCACCACGCCGGTCGGCACGGGCTTCCGCAGCGTCAACGTTGCCCTGCGCAAGCACTTCGACCTGTACGCCTGCGTGCGCCCCTGCCTGTCGCAGCCGGGCGACGGCTCTCGCTTCCGCGACGTCGACCTGGTTATCGTGCGTGAGAACACCGAGGACCTCTACGCCGGCATCGAGTTTGACGAGGGCGCTGCCGAGGTCGAGGAGCTCTCGCAGCTCGTCGAACGCTCGGGCCAGAAGACCTTTGCCGCCGATTCCGCCATCTCGATCAAGCCCATCTCGATCGCCAAGAGCCGCCGCATTGTGGAGTACGCCTTTGAGTATGCCCGCCGCTGCGGCCGCAAACAGGTGACGGCCGTGCACAAGGCCAACATCATGAAGGCGACAGATGGCCTGTTCCTGCGCGTCGCGCGTGAGGTGGCCGCGAACTATCCCGATATCGAGTTCAACGACAAGATCGTCGACGCCACCTGCATGGGTCTGGTCCAGAACCCCAACGACTTCGATGTTCTGGTGCTGCCCAACCTGTACGGCGACATTGTCAGCGACCTGTGCGCCGGCCTGGTGGGCGGCCTTGGTATGGCTCCCGGCTCCAACATCGGTGCCGACTGCGCCATCTTCGAGGCCACGCATGGCTCCGCGCCCGATATCGCCGGTCAGGATATCGCCAACCCCACGGCCGAGATCCTCTCTGCTGCGATGATGCTCGATCACCTGGGCGAGAACGATGCTGCCAATCGCATTCGTGCCGCCGTCTCCGCCACGCTCGACGAGGGCGAGCGGGTTACCGGTGACGTGCGTCGTGCCCAGACCGGCTCCGTTGAGGGCGCTGTGGGCACGCAGGCCTTTGCCGATGCCGTTATCGCGCACCTGGCCTAAGGTATGCACGCTGCAAACGCCTAAATAGTACTTAAGTGTTTGCGTATAACCTAAGAATCAATACGCCCGGCGCCTCGTCGGGCGTATTCTATTGGGGACTATGTTTCCTAACAAGGAGTAATTGATATGGGTCTGATTCAAAAGAAGGACGAGAAGGACGAGATCGACGGAATCCAGATCATCGAGCGCGGCGAAGGCCCCGACGGTGACGAGGACGAGAAGATCGACCTGGTCGCCGGCACGTCTGCCGAACATATCGCTGCTGGCACGACCGCCGAGGAGGAGGACGCCCGCCTGGAGGCAAAGATCGCCGCGGACGCCGCCGACGAGAACCTTATGCCTGAGGAGCAGGACGAGGATGACGACTCCGACGCGGACGACCGCGCATCCAAGCACAAGAAGACGATGATTGCCGCCTTTGTGGTCGCCATCGTGATTGCTGCGGTGGTCGGCTTCTTTATTGGCAATGGCGGCTTTGACGGCAAGGGTGTCGGCTCGTCGACCCTGACCGAGGACCAGCTCGATTCGATCGTGGCAAGCTATAGCTACAACGGCAAGAAGAGCGACATCACCGCGCGCGAGGCTATCGAGAGCCAGTACAGCCTCGACACCGTCAAGGATAGCGATGGCAACTACACCGCTCCGTCTGCCGACGTTATCCTGTCCTACGTGCGCAACCAGATTCTGCTGGACGCTGCCGAGGACGAGGGCGTTACCGTTTCTTCCAAGGAAATGAAGCAGTACGCCGAGGATTCCATCGGCACCTCCGACTACAAGACCATGGCCACGCAGTACGGCGTGTCCAAGGACCAGGCCAAGCAGATCGTCCGTCAGTCCGCGACGCTGCAGAAGCTCTACAAGAAGAAGGTGGGCGATAGCTCTGCAAGCATGCCGACCGCCCCGACCGAGCCTGCTGACGGCAACGAGGAGGCCGCGAGCAAGGACTACGCCGACTACATCATCAACCTTGCCGGTGACGAGTGGGATAGCGAGAAGGGCACTTGGAAGGACGCCGACAGCACCTACGCTAAGGCCTTTGCCGACGATGCCTTTACGGCCGATAGCGCTACCTATAAGCAGGCCATGACCGCCTACTACACTGCTTACCAGCAGTACTCTTCGCAGGCTTCAAGCGCCAGCTCCAAGTGGACCGAGTATGCTAACGGCCTCTACGCCAAGGCCAACATCAGCATCTACGGCCTGTTTGCGTAAAGATTTGTCTGAGCCACCGAGCTCGTAGCCGAAATATCTGAATAGCCCGCTAGAACGGATGTTGTTCTAGCGGGCTATTTGCGTTTGGGCGCTGGTGGCTACATTATGCCTATTAATCTTTAAGCCCAAAGAGGCTATCGGCTTCATCGTCAGGTATGTATTCCAGAACATCGCCCGGTTGGCAGTCGAGTGCCCGGCATATCGCGTCAAGAGTTGAAAAACGTATGGCAGAAACCTTGCCTGTCTTAATGCGTGACATATTGACCTGGGAGATGCCCACGCGTTCCGCAAGCTCTTTGGATGAGATCTTGCGTTCGGCGAGCATGCGGTCAAGCCGCAGAATAATCATGGATTCCCCCTAGAGCAACTCGTCATCTTGTTTTTGCAGGATACACCCGTACTGGAAGACGCTGGCAATCAGGCTAATAATCAGGCCTGCAAAGACCATAGAGAGGTCGAGGTGCTGGCCGCCAAGCGCATCCGTAAAGTTGCCGCCAAATCCTGAGAGTATCAGCCCCGTGACTATGGCACCAAGAAGCTTCACAGCAACGCCGCCAATAAGGAACAAATGTCCTATTTGACGTAGTATGCGGATGCATTCGAGGTCAAAGGGCCTGCCCGCCTTTTCAATGGCGGAGAAAAACTTGTATGCGCTTAGCACGATGGCAAACGCAAGGCATGTCATCATGGCGCTCCCTATGGCAGTATGACCGTCGTGCGCGACAAGCATAAGAGGGGTGTGTTCATCGGCGCCGACGAGAGCGAGAATTGGCCCTTCGCCAGCCTCAAGCTCTACGGATTGGAGACAGAACCCTTGGGAGAGGCTAGGCAATATGAGTAGATCGTAGATTGCAATGACTGCGAGGAGTCCCAGAGCGAGCGCCACGGCGGTGCAGATTGTGGCCCATTTGCAGTAGCGAGTGAGCTTCCTCAGTTTGGCTATTGCCTGTTCACGGTCGATGGCTTCATTCGATTTGGATGCGTTCCAGCGGATCATAGCTCCTCCAACCAATGTCTTGGATGATACTAAATTTTATAACATACTTAACGATAAACGATAAACAATTACAGATTAGAGTAAGTAATGTTTATAAGACGAATAGCGAGAGCTTATGGCACATTCAGGGAGTGGGAGTTTGGCGCGCGGGGGATGGACGAGTATTGAAATATCCTGCAACCGCGCAAGTGCTTCATCGGGTCTCCCCAATTCATCTAGAAAAACAACTGCAAACGATTGCAAGTAACCGGTGAACGGTCGAAAACTACCGTTCACCGATAATCTCAAAACTGGTTCTAACTGGTATTAAGTCAAAAAGACCAATTCACATATCTTCACAATGACCTGCAATTTTTCTACACGCTATTTTTAGCCGCCCAGCGTTGTTTGGACACAGGAAAAGTTTCGATCTTTTGCCAAAGCATTTCGAAACGGTTTCAAAACCGCAGGTAGAAGTATTAACGAGCGGTAAACGGTCGAAATATCGCCGCGAGCGGTGCAAAAACGTTTTACCGTATAAATCAACGAAAGCGGCCTCTTCTGGGGTGATATAGTGACAACAACACATCACGTGGTTACTACCAGTTTAGAAACCACTGGTCTTCAAAGAACGCTTTCTAAGAAGCTTTAAGGGCGAGCGCCCGCTGGCTTCCGAAAATCATCGGACTCAGATCGTACACACCTTCGGAAGGGAAATTTGAATGGTTGGCTTTATTCTTACCGGTCATGGACAGTTCGCACCTGGCCTCGCAAGCGCTATCGCTATGGTTGCCGGCGACCAGCCCGCTTTTACCGTCGTTCCTTTTGAGGGCGACCAGGCTGCATCCTACGGTGAGGATCTCCGCGCCGCTATTACCGCCATGCGCGAGGAGTGCGATGGCGTGCTCGTCTTTACCGACCTGCTTGGTGGTACCCCGTTCAACCAGTCGATGATGATTGCCCAGGATGTCGACAACGTCGAGGTTCTGACCGGCACTAACCTCCCCATGGTTATTGAGCTTCTGTTCCTCCGCGGCAATGCCACGCTCGCCGAGCTTGGTGAGCAGGCAGTAACCGTTGGCCAGACGGGCATCACCGCCCAGACGGTCGCATCCGTTGCCGGCTCCGACGAAGAGGATATCTTCGGCGACGAGGACGGCATCTAATGGCCGATTTCGGAGCCAACGTCCTGAGCTCCTCGGTCGCCCTTTTAGGCCTGCTTGTCATCATGGGCTTGATTTACACCATCTGGTCGCAAATCAACATGAAGAAGAAGCAGAAGTACTTCAAGGAGCTGCACACCGAGCTTAAGCCGGGTCAGGAGGTTCTTTTCGCCGGCGGTATCTACGGAACCGTCAAAGGCATCGAAGGCGAAAAGGTCCAGATCAAAGTCCGATCCGGAGCCGTCGTAGATGTTTCGCGTTACGCGATTCAGGAGATCAAATAACTGTCGTCAGCAAATAACGAAAGGAAGCTGATCAACATGGCAGAACCCAACATTCTTCTTACCCGCATCGATAACCGACTGGTTCATGGTCAGGTTGCCACCCAGTGGAACTCCACTCTGGGCTCCAACCTCATCCTCGTCGCCAACGACGACGTGTCGAACAACACCATGCGCCAGAACCTCATGAAGATGGCCGCTCCCGCCGGCGTCGCTACGCGTTTCTTCTCCCTGCAGAAGACCATCGACGTCATCGGCAAGGCGAGCCCGCGCCAGAAGATCTTCATCGTGGCCGAAACACCGGAAGACGTGCTTACGCTCGTCAAGGGCGGTGTGCCTATAAAGAAGGTAAACATCGGCAACATGCACATGTCGGAAGGAAAGCGCCAAGTCGCCACCTCCGTCGCAGTTAACGACGAGGATGTCGCTGCGTTTAAAGAGCTGCAGGAATTGGGGGTGGAGTTGGAGATCAGGCGCGTTCCGAGCACGCCTGTTGAGGACACGAGCAAGCTCTTCTCGTAATCCTCGTGATCCACGTTGTCAGGAGTGAAACCCTGACCTTCTGTACGTGATATCTAAAGTGCGTACATACATTTTGAAAGGAGGAGCAAGATGGAATACTCGATCATCCAGATCGCTCTGGTCTTCGTCGTCACGTTCATCGCGGCAATCGACCAGTTTGACTTCCTCGAGTCTCTCTATCAGCCCATCGTCACCGGCGCCGTCATCGGTCTTATCCTTGGCGACCTCAACACCGGTCTTCTCGTGGGTGGTACTTATCAGCTCATGACGATCGGCAACATGCCGATCGGAGGCGCTCAGCCGCCTAACGCCGTCATTGGCGGCATCATGGCAGCCATTCTCGCTATCGCTACGGGTCTCGAGCCCAACGCGGCAGTCGGCCTTGCCATTCCGTTCGCCCTGCTCGGCCAGCTTGGCGTTACCCTGGTCTTCACGCTTATGTCCCCGCTTATGTCCACGGCCGATAACATGGCTCATAACGCGGACACCAAGGGCATCGAGCGCCTGAACTACTTCGCCATGGCCCTGCTCGGCCTGATCTTCGCTGTCGTCGTCACCCTGTTCTTCATCGCTGGCGCTACCATTGGTCAGACCATCGCTTCCGCCATCCCGACTTGGCTGCAGACCGGTCTGTCCGCTGCAGGCGGCATGATGCGCTTCGTCGGCTTCGCCGTCCTGCTCAAGGTTATGATGAACCGCGATATGTGGGGCTTCTTCCTCATGGGCTTTGGCCTCGCGCTCATCACCGTTGCCAACGATTCTCTGGCAACCCCTGCTCTGCTCATCCTCGCTCTCATCGGCTTCGGCATCGCTTTCTGGGACTTCCAGCAGCAGACCGAGCTGAAGGGTGCAGCTGTTTCTGACGGAGGTGACTTCGAAGATGGCATCTAATGAGTATGTGATCCCGGAGCACTACGAGGATCTCACTCCTGCTCCGCAGCTCGACCAGAAGACCCTCAACAAGATGGCTTGGCGCTCCTGCTTCCTGCAGGCATCGTTCAACTACGAGCGCATGCAGGCCGCTGGCTGGCTTTACTCCATCATCCCCGGTCTGGAGAAGATCCACACCAACAAGAACGACCTCGCGGCTTCCATGAGCCACAACCTGGAGTTCTTCAACACCCACCCGTTCCTCGTCACCTTTGTTATGGGCATCGTGCTTTCGCTCGAGCAGAACAAGGTTGACATCCCCACGATCCGCGCCGTCCGCGTCGCCGCAATGGGCCCGCTCGGTGGTATCGGTGACGCCCTGTTCTGGCTGACGCTCGTGCCTATCACGGCCGGCATCACCTCCAACATGGCTATCAACGGCAACGCCGCTGCACCGATCATCTTCCTGGTGATCTTCAACGCCGTCCAGTTCGCTCTGCGTTTCTGGCTCATGAACTGGTCCTACAAGCTTGGCACCAGCGCCATTGACGCTCTGACCGCCAACATGCAGGCCTTCACGCGTGCCGCTTCCATCATGGGCGTCTTCGTCGTCGGTTGCCTGGTCGTCACCATGGGTGGCACCCAGATCAACCTCCAGATCCCCAACGGCACTACCCGTGGCCTTGCCCCTACTACCGTGATCGTCTCCGAGAAGGAGGCCGAGAACTTCACCGGTATGGAGGGCATCGATACCGAGACCGCTGAGGCCGGTACCATCGCCATGACCGATGAGGACGGCAACGCCCTCACCGCCACCGATGCCGACGGCAACGAGGTCAAGTGCGGCGTCGCCGATCTGGGCAACGGCATGGAGTCCGTGACCTACGCTACCGTCACCGAGGATCCGGTCAACTTCTCTGTTGCCGACACCCTCAACACCATCGTCCCGAAGCTCGTCCCGCTTATGCTTACGCTGCTGCTTTACTACATGTTCGCTAAGCACAGCTGGACCCCGACCAAGGGCATTCTCCTGCTCTTCGTCCTTGGCATCCTGGGCGCTGGCCCGCTTGGTCTCTGGCCGAGCATCTGGTAAGGCTCTAGCTTGAGGGGTGTGTCCCTACGCGGCTCACACCCCGACCCCTTAAGCCATGTGTATGTTAAAAGCCGCGTGCTCGAAAGAGCGCGCGGCTTTTGTTTTCTTGTTGATTCGGGTGTGGCAGACAGATAATGCTAAACACCCAAGGTAGTAGCCGAGTTTGAGAAAATGGGAGGATAGGATGGCGATCGGAGCGCGTAAGCAACCGCTGTACGATCAGCTGGTCGATATTCTGACCGGAAAGATCGACCATGAATATCGCGCCGGTGACATGATTCCTTCCGAGCGCGAACTTTCGGAACGCTATGGTCTCTCGCGCACTACGGTACGCCTGGCTCTGCAGGAACTGGAGCGTTTAGGACTGGTGGTTCGGCAGCACGGTCGCGGTACCTTTGTGACCGACCGTTCGGCAAAGGCAACCAATCTTATGCAGTCCTACAGCTTTACCGAGCAGATGCGCGCGATGGGTCGCGACCCTGAGACCACGATTCTCGAGTTTTGCGAGATGGAGGCCGATAAGAACCTGGCCGAGCATATGGGATTGCGTATCGGTGATCGCATTTATAAGCTCAAGCGCCTTCGTTCTGCCGACAACATGCCCATGATGGTCGAACGCAGCTATCTACCGGTTCGTCAATTTCTGTCCCTAAAGCGACCGCTGTTGGAGCGTAAGCCGCTTTACGATGTGATTGAGCAAGACTTTCAGCAAAAGATACGCGTGGCCGAAGAGGAGTTCTATGCGAGCATAGCCCGTTCCACCGATGCCCACCTTTTGGGAATTGTCGAGGGCTCGCCTGTGCTCGATTTGGTCAGGACTACGTATAACGAGTCAAACGAGGTTGTGGAGTATACGCTCTCGGTTGCTCGTGCCGATCAGTTTAAATACAAGGTTTATCACCAGCGTAGTAACTAGTGTTCGCATCGTATCCATATGGTGATTCTTTGCATTTAACTGGTTACTACCAGATAACCAACCGAAGTGTATAATTGCACGTCAGAGGATTACTTCTAGAGAGAGGTATTAGAAATGTTCGAGAAGAGTGTCGAGGAGCTCACCGAGCTCGGCGCCCAGATCACCACGGCCGAGATTGCTCAGCAGCCCGAGCTTTGGCGTGATACGCTCAACATCTATCGCGAGAACAAGGAGGCCATCGAGGCCTTCCTGGCCGAGGCTCGCGCTATGGGCGAGGGTCGTCTGTCCGTTGTCTTCACCGGTGCCGGTACGTCCGACTACGTTGGCGATACCTGCGCCCCGTACCTGCGTCACGCTGGCAACACTGATCTCTACGACTTTAAGCCCATCGCCACGACCGACATCGTGAGTGCCCCGCGCGACTTCCTGCGCGCCGAGGATCCCACGCTCGTGGTTTCCTTTGCCCGCTCTGGCAACAGCCCCGAGAGCCTTGCCGCCGTTGCCGTTGCCAAGGAGCTCGTCCACAACGTCAAGTTCCTCAACATCACCTGCGCTCCTGAGGGCAAGCTCGCCGTCGAGTCTGCCGATGATCCCAACGCGCTGACGCTGCTCATCCCGCGCGCCAACGACAAGGGCTTCGCCATGACCGGTTCTTATTCCTGCATGACCCTGCTCTCCACCCTTATTTTTGACACTGCCTCTGACGAGCAGAAGGCCGAGTGGGTCGAGACGATTGCCAAGATGGGCGAGGAGGTCATCTCCCGTGAGCCTGAGATCGCCGATTACCTGGCTGGCGACTTCAACCGCGTGACCTACTTGGGTTCTGGCTCCTTCGGTGGCCTTGCCCAGGAGAGCCAGCTCAAGATCCTCGAGCTTGCTCACGGTCTGGTCGCTACTTCCTACGACACCTCCATGGGCTATCGTCACGGACCTAAGTCCTTCGTCGACGATAAGACGCTCGTCTTCGTGTTCGTCAACAACGACGCCTACACCCGTCAGTACGACATCGACATCCTCAACGAGATCGGTGGCGACGAGATCGCTCAGCACACCATCGCCGTTCAGCAGGAAGGTGCCACCGTCTACGAGGGTGAGTCCTTCACCTTTAAGGGCTACGAGGCACTTCCCGAGGGCTACCTTGCACTGCCGTTCGTGATGTTTGCTCAGGCTATCAGCCTGCTCAACTCCGTGCGCGTGGGCAACACGCCCGATACGCCGAGCCCCACCGGCACGGTCAACCGCGTGGTTAAGGGCGTGACGATTCACCCCTTCACCGCTTAATCGCGTCCCCCTGTAAGGGCGCCCGTCCGCTCATAACGGCGGGCGGGCGCTTTTTGTTTTACGTGAGCTGGGTATAAGCATCACCACAGTCAACTGCTTTAGAAGCAAGGAGTGCATATGAGCACGTACGCAATTAAGGCTGACAAGTTCTTCTTGCCGGCAGGCCCGCAACTGGGCGGCTATCTTATGGTCGAGGATGGCGTCTTTGGCGCCTGGCAGGCCGACGAGCCCTCTTGCGAGATTAAGGACTACACGGGATCGTGGATCGCACCGGGTATGGTCGATACTCACATCCATGGTTTCTACAACCACTCAACTACCGATAATGATCCCGAGGGCATCGATATCAGCTCGACCGAGCTTGCCCGTCGCGGTACCACCAGCTGGCTGCCCACGACGTTCACCGATGGCGTCGAGCAGATCAAGGACGCCTGCGCCGCCATCGCCCAGGCTGACGAGGGTCGCGGCCCCGACTTCTGCGGTGCTCGCATTCAGGGCATCTACCTGGAGGGCCCCTTCTTTACCATGAAGCACGTGGGCGCGCAGAACCCCGCTTATCTTATCGATCCCTCCGAGGAGGTCTTCGATCAGTGGCAGGAGGCTGCGGGTGGTCGCATCGTTAAGAGTGCCATGGCGGCCGAGCGCGACGGTGCCGCTGCTTATGCGGCTGCTCTGAACGCCAAGGGTGTGGTGACCAGCATCGGTCACTCCGACGCCACCTACGATGAGTGCATTGCCGCCATCAACGCTGGTGCCAGCTGCTTTACGCATACCTATAACGGCCAGCGCGGGCTGCATCACCGTGAGCCCGGTGTCGTGGGTGCTGCCATGTCCACGCCCGAGACCTACGCCGAGATCATCTGTGACGGCAAGCACGTAAACCCTGCCGCCATCAAGGCGCTGCTGCAGGCAAAGGGCTGGCAGCACACGGTGCTCATCACCGACTGCCTGGGTTGCGGTGGCATGCCCGAGGGCAGCTACACCAGTGGTGGTATGGACGTCATCATGAAGGACAACCTGTGCTGGCTCGCCGACGGCAAGAGCATTGCCGGCTCGGTGCTCACGCTTGCCCAGGGCGTCAAGAACATCGTCGACTGGGGCATCGCCAGCGCCGATATCGCCATTCGCATGGCAACCGAGGTGCCGGCTCGCTCTGCACACATCGAGGATAAGTGCGGCAGCATCATGCCGGGTCGCGACGCCGACTTTGTCGTGTTCGACCATGAGCTCACCCTCGTCGAGACGTATGTTGGCGGCCAGAGCGTCGGCAACGCCTTTACCGAGTAACGATAGAAAAAGACGGCGGGCCCGAATCTGCTCGGACCCGCCGTATGGGTTAAACGCTCAATAGCACCTTCACAGTTACAGCTTGTTAGCAATCTTTTTTGCCGTGCGCTTAACGCCGGCCACAAGACCTCCCGCAGGATGCTCCTTCTCGTATGCTAGGCGCTTCTCACGCTTGGCGTACTCTTCGACGATGATGTCGCCATATTCGTCTTCGATCTTGTCGAAGAAGTCGACGGCGCCCTTAATTTCCTCAGCGGTCGGGTGTCCCTTTTGGACACCGCCGGTGAGTTTGAACGGCCCCCACGTATCAAAGCCGGGGCAGCCGTAGACACCCATAAAGATGGCCTGCCTCATGCGGCAGATGCCATCGATGTCCTTGCCGTACCACTTGTTTTTGCCACCGTAGGTCATAAGGCCAAACACCTTGTCCTGCGGCTGCAGCACGTTAGTGAGCACACGTGCCATGTCCTTGTCGATCTCGGAGTAATAGATGCCCGTGGCGACACCGATCAGATGGTATTCGTGCAGGTTGGGATACTCGTTTTTACCGAGCGCCTTGACGTCGAGGGTATCGATCTCGGGGTGTGCCTCGACGATGGCGTCCACGAGCTTTTTCGTATTGCCGTGGTGGCGTGAGGCATAGAGGATGATGGTTCGCATAAGAAGGCCTTTCAGCTGTAATTGCATCAATGTCTGTATGGTACCCCGTTGTATGGCTGGGATACCGGACGCATCGATGAACGTGCGGGTTTGTCCTTTGGTTAGGGCCGAGACGGGTTCTTGCGAGCAAAAAAAGCAGTTGTTCGAAAGGATGGGCAATGGAATACGCTCTCTCCAACGATTCGATTTCTATTAAGGTGTCCACAGCTGGTGGTTCGTTTACCTCGATTGAGGCCGGAGGTCGCGAGTACTTGTGGCAGGGCGATCCCGCAGTGTGGTCCGGTCAGGCGCCGGTCTGCTTTCCGATTTGCGGAGGCTTGCGCGACAACAGCGCCATGACGTTTGCCGGGCATCATGTAAAGCTCGCTCGCCACGGGTTTGCGCGCAAACAGGAGTGGAAGCTGCTGAGCCAAGACGAGAACGAGCTGGCGATGTGCCTGGCTTCGGAGGATAACGCCGCGCTGCTGAGCGATTATCCGTACCCGTTTAAGCTTGTCGCTCGTTATACGCTTGAGGACGCCGCCGTGCGTGTCGCCTATGAGGTTACCAACGAGGGTACCGAGGACATGCCGTTCTTTATCGGCGGTCATCCCGGCTTTAGGTGTCCGCTCGATGAGGGCGAGGCCTATACGGACTACGAGTTGCGCTTTGAGAAAGACGAGGCTGCGGAGCTTTGCACCGCTGTCCCTTCGACTGGCTTGATTGACGTGGCAAACCGCTCCAAGAACCCCATGGTGGGAAAGACGCTGCCTCTGTCACATGAGCTCTTCGATTTTGCGGAGACCATCTTTGACGTGCTCGAGAGCCGTCAGGTCACGCTTTCCAAAAAGGGCGAGGACAAGGGCGTCCGCCTGAGCTTTGAGGGCTTCCCATATCTCATTGTGTGGAGCAAGCCCGAGGGCGATTTTGTGGCGGTTGAGCCTTGGGGCGGTCTTTCGACCTGTTCCGATGAGGACGATGTGCTTGAGCATAAGCGCGGCTGCCTTGTCGCCAAGCCCAAGGAGACCGTCGTTCGCTCGTTCACGATTGAGATTCTGTAGTCGCATGTAGCCAATTCGTTTTGCAAGGCATAAGGAGCCTGCGAGATAAGGAGCTAGAAATGATCCTCACCGTTACGATGAACCCGTCTGTCGATACGCGCTATCAGCTCGATGAGCTCATTATCGACGACGTCAACCGCGTGACGCCCGAAAAGACCGCCGGCGGTAAGGGCCTCAACGTGGCCCGCGTCCTGGGCCAGCTGGGCGACGATGTCGTGGCAACCGGCTTGCTTGGTGGTCATATGGGCGCCTATATGGCCGAGCTCATGGATGCCAACGGCATTAAGAATGATTTTGTGCCCATCAAGGGCGAGACCCGCATCTGCCTCAACATCCTTCATGCTGGCAACCAGACCGAGTTGCTCGAGAGCGGCCCGACGATTGCCCCCGAGGAACTCGATGCCTTTACCGCTAAGTTCGCCGAGCTTGCGAGCAAGGCCGATGTCGTTACCATCTCGGGTTCGCTGCCCCGCGGCGTCGAGGCGGACTACTACGCCAAGATCACGGGCATTGCAGAGAACGCCGGCGCCAAGGTGCTGCTCGATACCTCGGGCGCCTCGCTCGAGGCTGCGCTCAAGTCCGAGGTTAAGCCCGAGCTGGTCAAGCCTAACCTGACCGAGATCAACGGCCTTCTGGGCACGAGCTTTACCACCGACGATGTGGACGAGCTCCGCGCCGCGCTCGCCTCTGATGCCCGCTTCTCCGATATCCCCTGGGTCGTCGTGTCCATGGGCGCTGCCGGCTCCGTTGGCTTCCACAATGGCCGTGCGTTCCGCGCAAAGACGCCCGATATCCCTGCCGTTAACGCCACGGGCTCTGGTGACTCCACTATCGCTGGCTTCGCGCATGCCATTGCTGCTGGCGCAGACGACGAGACGGTGCTGCGTACCGCCAACACCTGCGGCAAGCTCAATGCCATGGATCCCATGACCGGTCATCTAGTCATGGACCGTTGGGACGAGGTCTACAACGGCGTTGTCGTGACCGAGCTGTAGGAGCTTGTGCTGCGGCCCCGGCATCGGTTGCTAGCTCATGTCGACGACAAGTGCAGTAGCATTATGCCGGGGCGCGACGCCGACACTGTCGTGTTCAATCCCGACCTTACCCTGGTCGAGACGCATGTGGGTGGCAACAGCGTCGGTAATGCGTTTGCCGAGTAGCCGCCAAAGAAACGATCCGAGAGGGGATTTAGATGATTTACGGTGCATTGGGCGATATCGAGGAGTACCGTGGAATGCTCAAGGGCCTCGACGTGCTGATCGATTGGCTCGAGGAGAACGATCCGGCGAAGCTCGAGGTCGGCAGCCATCCGATTCTGGGCGACAAGGTCTTTGCGAACGTCATGGCTCCCACGACGCGTCCCGAAGCCGAGGCTCACTATGAGACGCATCAGCGCTATCACGACCTGCAGATCGACGTCGAGGGTCGCGAGGCCTTTAAGGTTGCCACGGGCAGCCTGACGCTGGTCCAGGAGTTCGACGAGAAGGACGACTACGATCTGGTCGATTCCGACGCCTCGATCGCCGGCGATCTTGCTGACGACAAGTTTGCGCTGTTTGTTGCCGGCGAGCCTCACATGCCCACGCTCGAGTTCCCGGGCGATGGCGCGCAGCCGGTCAAGAAGATTTGCTTTAAGCTGCTTGCAGATGCTTACTGGGAGGAGTAGCGCGCTGCTCGGCTGAGCTGTTCGTGTTGCGAGCGTTATCCCTTGGGGGAGCTCGCTTGGGCCCCGCTGATCGCGGTTCCTTTGGGGATTGCGGTTGGCGGGGCTTTTGTTGAGTAGGGGAGTTTCCGGCGGCGTTTTGCTTGGATTTATTTGCGAAGAACATCGGCTAGCCGCAGGATTGAAATCATCGACCGATAAGTGAGTTCCACTTTTTCGCCCGCAAGCAGTCGTTTCGAGCCAATCTCATCTAGCCCCACAAGCCGAGAAAACAGCGGGCCGCTCATCGTGCCATCGTCAATTGATTCCCTTATGGTCTTCAAAACGTCCGTATCATGAAGCGATGCCGAGCTGTAGGGGGCAACACGAGCGGAACTCTCAATTAACGACGAGACAAAAGGATGGAGATGCTTTGGACATAGTCCATCAAACACCACAACCCCATTGTCGTTCGAGCCGACCAGGCGCCAAGTATAATGATCGACCCAGTCATCTCCGTCATATATGGCGTCCATGAGCAACTTCCCGTCTAGAGAGAGAAACCTATTTGGACATCGGGGCGCAAGACCGCAATCCATATCGGGCCTGCAGCAGCTCCAACCCAACGCACCACATAGGTTCCCTTTCGTACATGTGTATCAATCTGCCCCGAAATGCCGGTGAATGCAATTCCAGACCCGTTTGTCGGATAGCAATCGACGTATTTTTTGTTTTCCGCTCACAACCTTGTATAGATATATCGTTTCAGCAAAAGAGAAGGTATCGTGACTATTTTAGATCTATATGGCCAATTCGAGCCCTCGCCATGGCAATTGTTGCAGCTGGGTTTCTTTTCATTAAAATTTCACTTTGGTAAATCCCCGCCCCTAAGCATTAAACCCGAAGTCCACCGAGTGGGCGAATTCCGGCGGATGTGCGCCTGAAATCGGTAACAAAAAAAGCCGCCCGAAGGCGGCTATCTTGTGCAATGGAGCCAGCGACCGGGCTCGAACCGGTGACCCCCGCTTTACGAGTACGTGTTCGCTTGATTCATCGAGTTAAGTTTATTTTCATTGAATTTAATATAGATGCAGGTAAAAAGCTATTTCTTGTAATTATCGACTTGGTTATTAGAATTGAATTTCCCCTCAATTTCACCCCTTTAATAGGTTGCAGAGGTGAAAAGTTTCGGTTAGGCTTGGGCCAAAGCCTATAAAGCTTTGGCCCAAGCCTAACCGAAATACAAATGAGGGGTTCAATTGCGCGGTACGATTAAAGAAGGCGCACGAGGTACGTCCGAATGTATTGACAGGAAGAAAGGCGTCTTCCGAATTTACTTTTCTATGGGAAAAGACCCTGATACCGGGAAGTATCTTCGCAGCCCCTATCGAAGAGTCCATTGCAAGAGCAAGAACCCTAAAAACTGGCCAAGCGAGGTCTCAAAAGCGCTTGAAGCGTACAGGCTGGAGCTTGAGGGCATGGAAAAAGAACCCGATAAGCCAAAGCGACTTTATGACTATGCGTTGTCGTTTCATGGGGACCGCAAGGCGGTATTTGGATCGATCGCGGCATTCGATCGCGAAGAACTGGATGTCGAACACATTGGGGAATTGTTCGGAAACCCTTTACTGAGTTCTTTGAGGCCCGATGATATTAGCGCTGCCTATGAAAGAGCTCGAACGAGCGGCCGTTTTAGCGAGAGTGAAATACGCCGCATCCATATCAAGCTCAAGCAAATCATGGAGAATGCTGTCGATAACGATCGCATTACCAAAAACCCTTGCCGACATGTAAAACTGCCGAAAGTTAATTATGAGGCGCGAAATGCGCTTAGCTCCAGCGAGGCGGCCCGATTGCTAGGGTGTTTGCGGGAAGAGGCGCCGTCATCGTTTGTCACTTGTACCATGCTGCTCTTGCTGTGCGGAATGAGAAAAGGTGAGGCCCTTGGACTCTCATGGGAGCGCTACGATCCATCGAAAAAAACTCTCAGGATAGAGAAACAGTATTCCAGCAAATATGGACTGCGCGATCCTAAATCAAAAATGAGTAGACGTGAAATATCCATTGGCGACGAGCTTGCTTCTTATCTGGAAAGATGGAAGCGAATCCAACAAGAGGAATTGCGTGAACTTGGATTCTCTTGGAATGAGCAGACCCCCATTGTCCATTCAATCGGTGTTCTTCGCAATGCCGATGAGCCTTCCGTCAACCGGATGAACGATCATAACTACTCAAGGGCATTTCGGAATTTCTCGGTGAAGCATGGATTCGGATCATTCGAGACGAAGCGAACCTCTGTTGATAAAGAAGGAGAAAAGCATTATATCGGTACTGGATATAGTGGCTTGAAACCGCACGAACTTCGACATACTCACGCGACTTTGCTGGTGGGCGCAAAAGCGGATATCAAGACAATTCAGGCACGATTGGGGCATGCGAGCCCTTCGACCACGCTTTCGATTTACAGCCATTTCATTCCGGCCAATGACCAGAAGGCGGCTGAGACGTTCGATAGTATTCTCGAGAATTGAAAAAGGCCCCGTGAGGGGCCTTGTGCTATCGGTTGCGGTAGATGACGGCTCCGTAGGGTGCCTCCATGTTTACCGACTGGTAATATGCGGCGTCTAGAACGTTGAAGTAGCAAATAATCGGAGCGGCAAGATGTTCATCCATGTTTAGATAGTGACCCTGGTCGTCCGCGACAAGCTTAACTTCGTCGCGGCGGACTTCTTTCATTCGCGGCCAGAGCTCGGTTGCCTTTTCGAGCTTGTCCTTCTCGCTGTATTCTCCGTTATGGAAAAAGACGAAATGGGGTGCTTCGTATTTGGCCCCGCCCCTGATTTCTATAACACCGACTTGGCTGCAATCCTGTGCGGATGCCGCCGGCTCAAGGAGAATCCAATCGGAGGGGAAGATAACGTAGTCGCCGCCGAGAAGGTTTACTCGCTTCATTCCGCTGGAAACTTCTTCATCCTTATATAGCGTAGACAAATGGTCATGGAGCGCACAGAACTGTTCCCGTTGAAGTCGTTTAGACCCCATGGTCATTTCCTCGGAGCCATCTGGTCGCAGACGGTTAATTTCGTCTGTGATCGAGGAAATACGCTGGATGCAAACACGATCTAGAGCGCGAGCGACCCCTGCATCAAGGCCCGTGATGAGTTCGAAGACATAATCAATGGCTTCACCTGGGGTTCTGATTGAATCTGGCTTCGATTCCCGGAGCCATTCGATTTCGTTAACCGTGCGTTCTTTGACTGTTGTTCCGAGTTTCACTTTTTTCATTTTGGTGCCAGATACTGGAAGGCGTGGCATGGTTCCTCCTATCGTCAACTCTGATATTAGCGCAGGTAAATATATAAGTCTCTAAAAATCGGAAAATAGATTGATAGAAAAAGAA